>CAZNFI010000007.1:26780-35980 GCA_964572185.1 uncultured Pseudomonadales bacterium | reverse complement strand
CATCCTCAAGGAATTCATGGTGCGCAACACCTACATCTATCCGCCCGCGGAGAGCATGCGCATCGTCGCCGACATCATCGGCTTCTCCGCCGAGCACATGCCCCGCTTCAACTCCATCTCGATCTCCGGCTACCACATGCAGGAAGCCGGCGCCAACCTGGTCCAGGAACTGGCTTTCACCCTGGCCGACGGCATCGAGTACGTGCGCGCGGCGCTCGCCTCCGGCATCGAGATCGACAAGTTCGCGCCACGGCTGTCGTTCTTCTTCTGCATCGGCATCAATTTCTTCATGGAGGTTGCCAAGCTGCGCGCGGCGCGCATCCTGTGGGCCGAACTGATGCAGCAGTTCAAGCCCAAGAACCCCGCGTCATCGATGCTGCGCACGCATTGCCAGACATCCGGTGTTTCGCTGCAGGAGCAGGACCCGTACAACAACGTGGTGCGCACCACCATCGAGGCACTGGCCGCTGTTCTGGGCGGCACGCAGAGCCTGCACACCAACGCCTTTGACGAAGCCATCGCCCTGCCCACCCCGTTCTCGGCGCGCATCGCCCGCAACACCCAGATCATCGTCGCCGAGGAGTCGCAGGTGACGCGCACCGTCGACCCGCTGGCCGGCAGCTATTACGTGGAAAGCCTGACCAACTCCATGGTCACCGAGGCACGCAAGCTGATCGCCGAGGTGGAGGAACTCGGCGGCATGACCAGGGCGGTGATCGCCGGCATGCCCAAGCAGCGCATCGAGGAAACCGCCGCCCGGCGCCAGGCGCGCATCGAGCGGGGCGAGGAAGTCATCGTCGGCGTGAACAAGTACGCGCCCGAGCTGGACGACACCGATGTCGACGTGCTGGAGGTGGACAATACCCGGGTGCGTGACGGCCAGGTGCGGCTGCTGGAGGAGATCCGCGCAACACGTGACGAGGCGACTACCCGGGAAGCGCTCGGCAAGCTCACCGAGGCGGCGCGCAACGGCACCGGCAACCTGCTGCAGCTGAGCGTGGAAGCATCGCGCCGGCGGGCCACCGTCGGTGAGGTGTCCGGCGCGCTCGAGCAAGTCTGGGGCCGCCATCACGCCGTGGCGAAGGTGACCAGGGGTGTCTATGCCGAGGCGCACCAGAACGGCGAGGTTTATCGCCAGGTCGCCAACGAGATCAAGGTATTCACCGAATTCGAGGGCCGCCCACCCAACATCCTGGTGGTGAAGATGGGCCAGGACGGCCACGACCGTGGCGCCAAGGTGATCGCCAATGCCTTCGCCGACCTCGGCTTCGAGGTGCGCGCCGGCGAACTCTTCCAGACGCCTTCCGAGGCGGCCATCGACGTCAGGGAATGCAACGCCCACGTGGTCGGCGTCTCGACGCTGGCCGGTGGGCACAAGACCCTGGTGCCGCAGCTCATCGAGGAGCTCAACGCGCTGGGCCAGGAAGATGTGATCGTGGTCTGCGGCGGCGTCATTCCCCGCCAGGACCATGCCTTCCTCAAGGAGGCCGGCGTTGCCGCCATCTATGGCCCCGGCACCAATATTCCCAAGGCCGCGAGCGACATCCTGAAGCTCATTCCAGGCCGCAATCGATAATTCCAGAACCGAACGGAGTACCGCCATGATCGGACGCTTGAATCATGTCGCCATCGTTGTGCCCGACCTGGCCGCAGCGGCACAACTATACGCAGACAGCCTGGGAGCAACCGTCTCCGAGCCCGTGCCGCTGCCGGACCACGGCGTCACCACGGTGTTCGTGGAACTGGCGAACAGCAAGATCGAGCTGCTGCACCCGCTGGGGGACGACTCGCCGGTCAGCCGTTTCCTGGCCAACAATCCCAGCGGCGGCATGCACCACGTCTGCTACGAGGTGCGGGACATCCATGCGGCCATAGAACATCTTGAAAGCCAGGGCGCCAGGGTGCTCGGCGACGGCAGGCCGAGAACCGGCGCGCACGGGCTGCCGGTGGTATTCCTTCACCCCAAGGATTTCTGCGGCACGCTGATCGAATTGGAAGAGGTTGCCTGATCGCTCTGTGTCCGCACGTCGCGGGCGGCACGCTTTCGGCCGGTTGCACATCCCCTGCCTCAAAGCTCGAACGGGGCGATGCCCCAGCCCGGCCAGATGGCGGCGAATAGGCAGCGCCTTGCCCTCGGCGGTCTTGCGCGCTCTGAAAGGCAGCGTATTTGTGACACAGGACACTAGGCCGAGATGGAACTGTTCGCCGCCCTGGCGCGCCAATGACCGGGCAGCCGCCACGCCGCACAGAGGTTACTCGAATTCCAGTATCGGCTGATCGACCTCGAGGCTCTCGCCAACCTTGGCCAGCACCTTGGCGATCCTGACGTCATCGGCGGCGCGCAGGCTGTTTTCCATTTTCATGGCTTCGACCACCGCCAGTTCCTCGCCGGCCTTGGCTTCCTGGCCTTCTGCCACGGCCAGGCGCACCAGCAGACCCGGCATCGGCGAGAGCAGGAACTTACCGAGATCCGGGGGCTCTTTCTCCAGCATGTGTTCGGCCAGTGCCGCTCCAGCCGGAGAAAGCACCAGGGCATCGACTTCCGTACCGCGGTGAAACAGGCGGTAGCCGGCGCCCGAGGTTTCCACCTGGAACCGGGCCGCCGCCCCGTTGACCGTCGCCTCGACAATGGGTTCTCCCAGACACCAGTCGGTTTCGACCCGATAGGCATTGCCGTTGTTGACGACTTCGTAGCCGTCGAGCCGCGCCGTGACTTCCACCGGATAGTGCACCCGGTTGGCGATGATCACCCAGTCCCGACCCACCCGATACTCGAAGCGCCGGGTCTGGCCGCTGATCTGTCCGCCCCGGGCGGCGCGCTTGCAGTGCACCACCGCGGCGATGGATACGGCGATCATCGGGTCGGTCTGGGGCACGTCGGCCGCGTGGAAACCGTCCGGATACTCTTCGGCAATGAAATCGGTGGTGAGCCGGCCTTCCCGGAAGCGTGGATGGGCGATCAGGGCATTCAGGAAACTGACGTTGTGTTTCACCCCGCGGATCAGATAGCCATCGAGCGCGTCATTCATGCGCTCGATGGCCTGCTGCCGGTCGTCACCGTATGTGACCAGCTTGGCGATCATGGGGTCGTAGAACATGGAAACTTCACTGCCTTCCTCGATGCCGGTGTCAACGCGCACGGAGTCGCTTTCCGGGGGCGGCTGATAGCGAATCAGCCGGCCGATGGAGGGCAGGAAGTTGCGGAAGGGATCCTCCGCGTAAACGCGCGCCTCAAGTGCCCAACCGTCGAGCCTCACGTCTTCCTGGGTCAACGGCAGCCGCTCGCCGGCAGCGACGCGGATCATCAATTCCACCAGGTCGAGACCGGTCACCATCTCGGTGATGGGGTGCTCCACCTGCAGCCGGGTGTTCATTTCCAGGAAATAGAAGTTCCGGTTCGCGTCCACGATGAATTCGACGGTGCCGGCCGAGCTGTAGTCCACGGCCCTGGCAAGCGCCACCGCCTGCTCACCCATGGCGCGCCGGGTCTCCGGGTCGATGAAGGGCGACGGCGCCTCCTCGATCACCTTCTGGTGACGCCGCTGAATCGAGCACTCCCGCTCGCCAAGGTAGATGGCGTTGCCGTGCGCGTCTGCCATCACCTGGATCTCGATGTGGCGCGGCTGCTCGATGAATTTCTCGGCCAGGATGCGGTCGTCGCCGAAACTCGACAGCGCCTCGTTTGCAGCGCTGTCGAAACCGTCGCGACATTCCGCGTCATCGCGCACCACGCGCATGCCCTTGCCGCCGCCCCCGGCACTGGCCTTGAGCATGACCGGATAGCCGATCTGCCGCGCCACCGTCACGGCCTGGTCGGGGCCCTCGATCACGCCCTCATGACCCGGGATGGTATTGACGCCGGCCTCGGCCGCGATGCGCTTGGAGGTGATCTTGTCGCCCATGCTGGTGATCGCTTGTTCGCCGGGGCCGATGAAGGTGATCCCGGCCGCGGCCAGCGCGCGGGAGAACTCCGCGTTTTCCGAGAGGAAGCCGTAGCCGGGATGCACCGCATCCGCCCCGGTGCCGTCGATGGCGCCGAGAATCCGGTCGATGCGCAGGTAACTGTCCGTCGAGGCGGCCGCGCCGATGCGCACCGCTTCGTCGGCCATTTGCACGTGCAGCGCCCGCGCATCCGCATCGGAGTGCACCGCGACCGTGGCAATACCCATCCTGCGGGCGGTCTTCATCACGCGGCAGGCGATCTCGCCACGATTGGCAATCAGTATTTTCTCGAACATTTCTCTATCGCAGGGTTGCTTCAGCCCCGCGAACCGACGCCCGCGGGATTCGAACTTTATTCCTTGCCGGTCTGTCCCGCGCCGAATTCTACAGCGGAATGTTGCCGTGCTTGCGCCACGGATTCTCAAGCGACTTGTCGCGCAGCATGGCGAACGACCGGCAGATGCGCTGGCGCGTCTCCCGGGGGGCGATCACGTCGTCGATGTAGCCGCGGCTGGCGGCGATGAATGGGTTGGCGAATTTGTCCCGGTACTCGTCGGTGCGGGCCCGGATCAGGCGTTCATCGCCCTTGTCCTTGCGGAAGATGATTTCCACGGCGCCCTTGGCGCCCATCACCGCGATCTCCGCGCTCGGCCAAGCAAAGTTGACATCGCCGCGCAGATGCTTGGACGCCATCACGTCGTAGGCGCCGCCGTAGGCCTTGCGGGTGATCAAGGTCACCTTGGGCACGGTGCATTCGGCGTAGGCGTACAGCAGCTTGGCGCCGTTCTTGATGATGCCGCCGTACTCCTGGGCAGTGCCCGGCATGAAGCCCGGCACATCGACCAGGGTGAAGATGGGGATATTGAACGCATCGCAGAAGCGCACGAAACGAGCCCCTTTCTTCGAGGCATCGATATCCAGGCAGCCGGCCAGCACCATGGGCTGATTGGCGACGACACCGACGGTGGAACCCTGCAGGCGCATGAAGCCGATGACGAGGTTCTGCGCATAGCCCGGCTGCAACTCGAAGAACTCCCCCTCGTCGGCCACCTTCAGGATCACTTCCTTGATGTCGTAGGGTTTCTCCTGGTCATCGGGCACCAGCGAGTCCAGCGACGGTTCGAGACGGTCGGGCGAATCGTCGGTGGGCCAGCGCGGCGGGCCTTCCCGGTTGTTGGCGGGCAGGTAGTCGAAGAAGCGGCGCGTGAACAGCATCGCCTCCACGTCGTTGGACAGCGCCAGGTCAGCCACCCCCGATTTGCGGGTGTGGATGCTGGAGCCGCCCAGTTCTTCCGGCGTGACTTCTTCGTGAGTCACCGTCTTCACCACGCCGGGCCCGGTGACGAACATGTACGAGGAATCCTCCACCATGAAGATGAAGTCGGTGATGGCCGGCGAATACACGGCGCCGCCGGCGCAGGGGCCCATGATCACCGACAACTGCGGTACCACCCCGGAGGCCATCACGTTGCGCTGGAAGATCTCCGCGTAACCGCCGAGCGATGCCACACCTTCTTGAATGCGGGCGCCGCCGGAGTCGTTGAGGCCGATCACCGGCGCCCCGACTTTCATGGCCTGGTCCATGATCTTGCAGATCTTTTCCGCATGCGCTTCCGAGAGAGCGCCACCGAAAACCGTAAAGTCCTGGCTGAACACGAAAACCAGGCGGCCATTGATGGAGCCGTAGCCGGTGACCACGCCGTCGCCGGGAATCTTCTGCTCGCCCATGCCGAAATCGGTGCTGCGGTGCTCGACGAACTTGTCCCACTCCTCGAAGCTGCCGTCGTCGAGCAGCAGGCGGATACGCTCACGGGCGGTCAGCTTGCCCTTGGCGTGCTGCTGCTCGATGCGCTTTTCGCCGCCGCCGAGTTCTGCCTGGGCGCGCTTTTGCTTCAGCCTGGCGATGATGTCCTGCACCGACCGCCCTCCAAGTTTCCGTGGATGCCGGAGAATAACTTGGGGCAGGCCGCCGCACCACACCCGCGCCCCACGGGCAGACGAGGCAACCCGCCGGGCCACGCCGCAAACGCGCCCGTTTCGTCCCGCTTGAGGACATCGGCGCAGAACCCGGCGATACCCGCCCGCCTGTTCGGCGGCAACCGCTCCGGTAAACCGTGGGAAAGCGGGCCTGCGACCGCAGACTCATCGCCGCTTATCCGCAATGACCAGCTGGCCCGCCACCGGTAGCACCGGTAACGGGCCGTCGGCGGAACCGCTCAGGGATCCTAGAACGCGATGCGAATCCCGGCCTCGATGGTGCGTCCCGGCTGGGGTACCAGATCCTTGACGATCGACGTGTGCAGCCGCTGCTCGTCGTCGGTCAGGTTCCGGCCCTGCACGTACACCGTGACCGACGTATCGCCCCATGCGCCGTTCCAGCCCACATAGGCGCGCAGGTCATCGTAGGCGTCGGTTACCAGCTCGAAATCGGCCACATCGTCCTGTTTGAACGCCCGCACGTAGTCGACGTTGAAATCGAGGTTCCCCCAGTCGAGCGCGAGGCCCACGCCGGCCCGTTGCGGCGGAATCCGGGGCAGGTTGTCGTTGCCGGACACGTCCAGTTCCGCGGAGACGATGTCGTAGAAGACGTTGAGTTCCAGAGATCCCTGCTCCCAGGCAGCAACGGTGGCAGCCGCCTCCAGGTCCAGCCCGGTGAAAGTGGCGTCTACCTGGCCGAACTGCCGGACGTTCAGCCCGTCTTCTTCCTCGCCGGTGGCCTGCTGATAGATGAAATCGTTGAACTCCATGAAATAGACGTTTCCGCCTACCGACCAGCGGTCACCCCGCGCATCCAGTGATGCCGACAGGTTGATGGCCTTTTCCTCGTCCAGATCGGGATCGCCGATCTCGAAGCTGCTCGTGGCCAGGTGCGGACCGTCCGAATACAGCTCTTCGCCGACCGGGGCGCGGGTCGAATAGTCGGCGAGCAGCCTGGCCCGCCAGATGTCTCCCAGCGGCACGATGGCGCCGAGCGATGCGCTCAGGCCGCCGAAGCTGTCGCTGCCGCCGGCCGCCGGCTGGTGCTTCACGTGATCGTAACGGGCACCCGCTTCGAGCTGGAAGGCGGAAAACGAACGTTCGCCGACCCAGAACAGCCCGAAAGACCGGGTATCCACCGGCGGCGTGAAGGCTTCTTCGCCGACAACCGAGAACTCCCGGTCGCCGTACTGCGCACCGACGGCGCCGTTCCAGCCCGCCCAGTCGCGATGGGTCAACTCGGCGCGCGCTTCCCAGGCATCGTTCTCGAACGCGGTGCCGACCACGCCGGAACCTTCGATTTCCTGGTGCTCGTAGTCGTTGATGCCCAGGCGCAGGTTCAGGGTCGTGAAGCCCGGCAGCGGGTCGATCAGGCCAGCTTCGATATCAATGCGCGTCTGTTTCAGGTCCACGAATGGCGTGCCCTCGTCGCTGTGACCTGCTTCCCCTTCGTGCTCGTCTTCGTGTTCGTGCTCGTCTTCGTGTTCGTGCTCGTCTTCGTCTTCGTGTTCGTGCTCGTCTTCGTGCTCGTGCTCGTCTTCGTGCTCGTGCTCGTCTTCGTGCTCGTGATCCTCGTCATGGTCCTCGTCGTGGTCGTGGTCCTCATGCTCGTCATGGTGTTCGTGTTCGTCGTGAACGTGAGCGTGGGTGTGGCCGGGAATCCCGTATTCGGACTCCATCCGGCTGACTGCAACACCGATGAAGCCTCGCTCGCTGACGAAAGAGAACCCCGCGGAACCTCCGTAGACCTCCAGGCCGCTGCCTTCGACCCTGCCGAAGACGGGCTCTTCCTCGTCGGCATGATCGTCTTCGCCTTCGTGGTGGTCGTCCTCCTCATGATCGTCGTGGTGTTCGTCCTCGTCGTGATCTTCCTCGTGGTCCTCCTCATGATCCTCGTCGTGGTCGTGGTCGTGGTCGTGCTCCTCTTCCTCCATGGCCATCAGGCGCGCGGATTCCGCATATCCCGGAATCTCGTAGTCTTCCCGTTCCCGGTGGAAGCCGTCCAGGTGCCACGCGAAGTTGCCGCCGCCCCCATCGAGCCGGAACGAGCCGCTGCTGCCGTCGCCGTTATCTCCCCCCCGAATGTCGAGCTTGCCGGTGATGCGCTCCGGCACCTCGTGCGGGATGCGCCCCGTATGCGTATCCACGACGCCGCCGATGGCGCCGGAACCGTACAGCAGCGTGGCCGAGCCCTTGAGAATCTCGACGCGGTCGGCGATGAACGGGTCCACGGTCACCGCGTGGTCGCCACTGGTGACGGATACGTCGAGGGTGTCGATGCGATCTTCGAGCACCCGCACCCGGGCTCCGTCGAGACCGTGAATGACGGGGCGGCCGGCAGCGACCCCGAAGGAACTGTTGTGGATGCCGGGCTCGTTGGCGACCGTGGCGCCGATGCTGTCGGCGACCTTGCGGTCGAGTTCATCGCCGGCAAGTACATCGTGAGCCTGGGCAATGCCTTCCGCGGAAAGCGGGTGGCCGATGACAACGACTTCTTCGATGATGGAGCCCGCCCGTTCCGACGGCGCATCTTCCGCGAAGCCGAGCGCCGGCAGGCACCCTGCCAGCGCGAGTGGTAACAGCTTGTTGAAATACATGAAAAATTTCCTGATGACAAACGGCACGGCTTCCTGGTGGAGGCCGCGTTCCTACGGATTGGTCGATCAGGAGAGGGGTGGTGCGCGGGAGTGGCTGTTTTCGAACGGGCGGGATACGGGGGATGCGGCAACGGTACCGGCAAACGCCATCCTGGCCCAGGTTTGTGCGGGCAGGATCGGGTCGGACCCGTCCGCGATCGCTGCCGATGCCGAGAAGCCGCAGAGGTTGCAGAGTTCTTCCGGTAACGCGGCGTCATGCAGGTGCTGATCGGCGAGCACCGGAGCGCTGCACAACACGACCACAATCACGCTGACAAGCAAGCGCAGCGATCGTCGATAACGATTCAGCAGACTCTGCACGGGATAGTTCCTCGGCGGCGATCATAGCATAGACAGATGCTCCCCGGCGGTGCGTACCGCGGATCGAGCGGCCGATCGGTCGCCGGCATTCCGCCCTTTCGAGGGTCCTGCCCCGCCTCGGTCCGCCGCCCCGGCAGGGAAATCCCGGTTTCGGGCGAGAGAGCCTTGCGAACCCCGAACGGGCGTTCTACTGTTGCGCCTGACAGCTACCGAGGCGTTGCCTCAGACCAACAAGAGGGTGGCCGTTGGCTTGATGGTTGACTCGTTCGTAAAACTGATCCGCCTACAAAGAACATAGCGGGGTACATGGTGCGCTGCGTCGGC
>CAZNFI010000007.1:0-26770 GCA_964572185.1 uncultured Pseudomonadales bacterium | reverse complement strand
GTCTGGATCGGCCCGCTCGAATCGGTATTCGATGCGCTCAGGCTCATGAACCAGAAGGACATCGGCGCCGTTCTGGTGCAGATCGACGGCTACCTGGTCGGCATCCTTTCCGAGCGGGACTACATGCGCAAGGTGATCCTCGACATTCACTCCTCGAAGAAGACCAAGGTGTCGGAGGTGATGACGCGCGACCTGGTAACCGTGACCCGGGAAGACACCATCGTGCACTGCATCGCCCTGTCCAAGAAGCACCACATCCGGCACCTGCCGGTAGTCGAGAACGGCAAGGCCATCGGCATGATTTCCCTGCGCGACCTGTTTCTGGACGTGATTCACCAGAAGGTCGGCGACATCATCGAGTAGCCGTCGCAAGCGCGGCGCAAGGCAACTGTCACGGCGGCAGCAGCCACTCTGCGGCAGTGTCCATGGGCGCATCGAGCGTCGACAGGAACGTCTCCAGCCGGCGCAGTTCATAGGGCAGCAGGTTCAACGGCTTGGCCTCGTTGTGTCCGACGATGGCGGGCCGCGCCCGGTTGTAATGATCGAGCAACTCGCCAATGGTCCACATCTGCCCGGCGTGCATGAAGGGCGCCGTATCGCCGAGATTGCGCAGTGACGGGGTCTTGCGCGCGCCGATCAGCTCCGCGCCGGTTTTTGCAAAACGCAACTCGGCGCATTCGGCGGGCCGCGCGTCGCTGTGGTCCCCCAGACAGTTGAAGGGATCGGCGTGCGCCAGGGCAATGCCTGCCACCCGGCCCTTGTCCGGCAGCGCGCCCGGCGCCGGCAGCACGCCGGTGTTGTGGAACTCGTGGTTGGTGAGCAGCGGGCCATTGTGGCAGTTCGTGCACTGCGCCTTGCCGATGAACAGCCGCAGCCCTTCGGCTTCCATCCGTGTAAATTCGGATTCCCCCTCTCGCTCGGACAACAGCAACTCGACGTAGGCATCGAAACGCGACTCGCCGGGCATCAACAGGCGCTGGTAAGCCGCCAGCGCCTTGGCCACGTTGACGAGAACCGCGGTCGCCGCCGCCCGGTCCGCCGGTAGCATCGCCTGCCAGGCTGCCTCGGCTTCGGCCTCTCCGTTGGGGCCGGCCCAGTCGGGGAAGCGGCCACGGTCGCTGATGTCGGGCAACGCGCCGAACAGCGCCGCATACTGCTCCCGATAGATCCGGTCGGCAGCCAACAGCCGCACAACCGCGGTGCGGGCGACGCCCTGTTCGAGCGGGCTCTCCAGCGGGCTCAGGGCCTGGGACCAGAGGCTGTCCTTGCGCCCGTCCCAGAAGAACCAGGGGCTGTGGGCCGCGCCGACCAGGCTCATGGTGTTGAGGTTACCCACCTGCAGGCCTTTGGCCAGCGGCAGGTTGTCGGCGAATCGGCGCGCCGGCTGGTGACAGGTGGCGCAGGAGACCTGCCCGTTGGCGCTCAGCCGCGGATCGAAGAACAGCCGGTGTCCCAATCGTTGCGCCCGCAGGTCGTCGGCCACCGCATTGCCCGTGTCCGGCGGTGGTGCCGGCAGGCTGCCAAGCCACAACGAAGCCAGCATGAGCCGCTCGTCCTCGGTCCAGGGCACCTGGGGAGCCGGCGCACGAAAGCTGACCCAGGTCGCTCCGAGCACCAGCGCCAGTAGGACAAATCCAGCCATCGTTTTACCGGTTTCGTGCAGCAATCTTTCAAGGTCCCGTGCAGCAGTTGGCGTTCAATCCGGTTGCACTTCAACAGGTTCGCAGTCGCCGGCCACCCGGCAGGCACCGGAAAACGGCCTCAGAAAAGTTCTTCGAGCGCGTCCGCCGGGCTGAGCGCCCGGATTGGCGAGCGCCTGAAATCCCTGGCGTATCGGGTCACTTTGCACCGCGCACCGCAGGCTCGCGCCGCGGCCACCCGCATCGCACCCTCGAAATCGGTCATCGGCAGCATCTCCGCATCCACCGTAATCGTGAGTTTCTGTTTCATTTCTCGAACCCGTAAAAGTGATTTTCATAAGATACGCATATGGCAATCAATTACTGTTCGGAGCCAATCGCCCCTTCCCTATCCGCACCCGGCGCCGAGTGGGCTTACGGCGGGTCGCTTTCTGCGCACTGCCCACTCCGTTTCCCCGCATCTACAGGTCGAGACGCCAGGTCACCGAGTCCCGGCCCGCGGACGCTTCAACGGTCACTACAATCTCCCAGACGCCATTCATGTGGAACTTCATGCCTTCCACCAGGTAGTTGCCGCCGCCCAGGTTAGCCGTTGCCCGGGGGGCGGTCGGGAGCCCATGGTCGTGCGCGGGCATACCGCCGGATACGGTGAGTTGCGCGTCGTCCACGGGTTGACCGTCGGCGCTCGTGACAGTCACAACCCACGCGTGCATGCGGTTGATGGCCAACGGTTCGAGGCTGCTCGCGAAGGCGACGCGATAGCGGCCGAACGCAGTCGACTCGGCCGTCTTCGGGTCCGGATGCGGATGCTGGTCCTGGGCGAATCCGGCGCCGCACGGCAACAGGCTGCAGAGCAGGAGGGCGAACGGCGCGACTGACAGGGGTCGTTTCATCGATGCGGGAGGCTATCACGGCAGCGCGCCGTTGCAGAGTGGCGACACGCCGTTCGGTCTCGCCGGATTTCGTGCGGGCCGCCCCTGGACGCAGCGCGTAACTACAGGCCCGCGACGGTCTTCGGTTCCGGCACCGGCAAGCGGCGGATACCCGGAGGTGCCGGAAATGGGCGAGTCAGGCCAGCACGCCGTTCGGGAAGGCCGGTTTCAGGTCGGGCAGGTACACGGGGGCGCCGCCTTCCACGGAACAGCCGAGCAGCGTCGTCTGCTTGAACGGGTTGTCGACCTGGTCGTCGTTGGGAATGAGTTTGCCGTCATCGAGGCCGCCGAAGCAGATGTTGCCACGCCGGATTTCCGACGCCGACTCCCTCGCCCGATCCTGGCTGACGACTGACTCACCCTGCATTTCAACGGCATGCACGTCAACCGGTTGCGCACATACGGACGTTGCCATGGCCAGAAGGCAAGTGCCGATGAGGCGGGGAAGGTAACCAACCATGGGCGATGCACTGCCGCAACGAAGTTGGCAGCGAGTGTATGGGTGCAAAGTTACATATTTGTGACAGCGGCAGGTGCCGATGCAGCTCCCGGGCGGTTCCGCCGCGAAGGTGACCGACAACTTACCAACGACCCATGAATTGGCCATACTTCGCACCGATCCGACTCGACTTGGGGCGCGCAGAACAATTACCGATACCCGGTTCAGCCCCGCGACCGCCGTCGCCGTGGTCATCGCCAACATGATCGGCACCGGCGTGTTTACCAGCCTCGGCTTTCAGCTTCTGGAAATTCAGTCCGGCTTCGTGCTGATGATGCTCTGGGCGGTGGGTGGCCTTACCGCCCTGTGCGGTGCCCTCTGTTACGCGGAACTCGGCGCCGCGCTGCCGCGCTCTGGCGGCGAATACAACTTCCTGAGCGAGATCTATCATCCGGGCGTGGGTTTCGTCTCGGGATGGATTTCCGCCACCATCGGTTTCGCCGCCCCAACGGCGCTGGCGGCGATCACCTTCGGCGCTTACCTGTCGTCGGTATTCACGGCGCTGTCGCCCGCAGCCTGCGCCACCGTGCTGGTTTTGGGGCTTACCCTGGTGCACATGAGCAGCCGGCGCGGCAGTGGCGCGGTGCAGCGCTGGTTCACCGGGCTGAAGCTGGCTTCCATCGTCATCTTCTGCCTGGTTGCCCTGTGGCTGGCCGGTCCGGGCCAACCGGTTTCCTTCCGGCCCGCGCCCGGCGATGGGGCACTGCTCGCTTCCGCGGCGTTCGCGGTGGCGCTGATTTACGTCAACTATGCCTATACGGGCTGGAATGCCGGCACTTACCTTTCCAGCGAACTGCAGGAACCGCAACGGGTACTGCCCTGGGTGCTCACCCTGGGTACCGCCGTGGTTGCCGTCCTTTACGTGCTGCTGAACTTCACCTTTCTGTACGTGGCGCCCCTGTCGGCCATGACCGGCGAACTGGAGGTGGGCTATGTCGCCGCACAGCACGCATTCGGCAAGAGCGGCGCCGCCATCATGGGCGTCGGGCTGGCGCTGCTGCTGGTGTCCACAGTGAGCGCCATGATCCTGGCCGGCCCCCGGGTGCTGCAGGTGATCGGCCAGGATTTTCCCGCGTTCCGGGCGCTGGCCAGAACCAACGCCCACGGCCTGCCGTGGATGGCGGTCGCCACTCAGTCGCTCTTGGCGCTGGTCTTCATCTGGACCGCATCGTTCGAGTCGATTCTGGTATTCGCGGGCTTTACCCTGGGCCTGAGCACCTTTCTTACCGTCGCCGGGCTGTTCGTTCTGCGCTACCGGCGCCCGGAATTGCCGCGGCCCTACCGGCTGACCGCCTACCCGTTGCCGGGGCTGGTGTTTCTGGCCATCACCGGCTGGACACTGGCCTACATCCTCGGCGAACGCCCGCGCGAGGGCTGGTTGGGCCTGGCTCTGGTGGCCGCGGGCGCACTGTTTTACTGGCTGAGCCGCCGGTCCGCGGCGGCCCCCAGGCGCTGACTGGCTCCGCCGGCGGGAGGCAATCCCGCAACCGCGGTAGCAGGCGGCCATCCGGCCAGTGCCGCACCAGCGGCGATGCGCCACGCGGCCAATCGTGCTAAAAGAGCGGTGTCGCGCCGTGCTTGGGCGCAATCTCGGGAGAGGACACCTTGACGGAACTCGCGGATTTCCAGGCGGAGACACGCGCCTGGCTGGCAACAAACTGCCCTCCGGGCGCCAGGGGCCCAGGGCCGATTCCGTTCGGCGGCACCAAGGTCCCGGTCACCGACGGCGACACGCGGCTGTGGCTCGACAGGATGATCGAGAAGGGCTGGACCGCGCCCACCTGGCCCACGCAATACGGCGGCGGCGGCCTGTCCACCAGCCAGTACCTGGTACTGGTCGAGGAAATGCAGCGCATCGGCGCCCGGCCGGCGCTCGGCGGGTTCGGCACCAGCATGATCGGTCCCACGCTTCTCGAGTTCGGCAGCGACCAACAGAAACAGACCCACCTGCCGCGCATCACCCGGGCCGAGGTCGCCTGGTGCCAGGGCTACAGCGAACCGGGGTCGGGCAGCGACCTGGCCAGTCTCAGCACCCGGGCCGAAGACAAGGGAGATTATTTCCTGATCAACGGCCAGAAAGTGTGGACCACCGCCGCGCAATTCGCCGACTGGATGTTCATCCTGGTGCGCACCGACCCCGATGCGCCCAAGCACCAGGGCATCAGTTTCATGCTGCTGCCCATGGACCAGCCCGGCGTGACCGTGGAACCCATTCGCCTCATTTCCGGAGACTCTCCGTTCAATGCGACCTTTTTCGACGATGCCGTCGCCGCCAGGGAAGACCTGGTCGGCGAACTGAACAAGGGCTGGACGGTCGGCAAGCGCCTGCTGCAGCATGAACGCTCGGGCATGGAGGCGCTGGTCATGGGCAGCACCGGGCGGCTTGCGGAAGAGGGCCTTGCCGATTCGGCCAAACGCTGGCTGGGCGATGAGGGCGGGCGCATCGCCGATCCCTCCTGGCGCGGTTCGGTGACCGCCCACGAGATGAACCGGCAGGCGTTCCGGCTGACCCAGCAGCGTGCCGTGGACGAATCCGACGGCGGTACGCCGGGTCCCGCCACCTCCATCTTCAAGATGTACGGCAGCGAGTTGCAGCAGGAATTCTACGACCTGATGACGCGCATGCGCGGCAGCAGCGGATTCAGCGACGACCTGCAGACGGCCAGCGCCGGGGAACGGGAGCTGACGCGCAACTGGCTCTACTACCGCGCGGCGTCCATCTACAGCGGTAGCAACGAGATTCAACGCAATATCATCGCCAAGCGCGTGCTGGGTTTGCCGGACTGACATTCGACCATCAGGAGTAGGCCCGTGGGCGACGAAATACCCCGCCGTCACTTCAACGCCGAGGATTTCAGCGTCTTCCGCTTCCGCCTCGACGAGGAAACGAAACTGCTCGCGGAACGCTTCGCCTCATCGCGCTTCAGCGAGCGCGGCGACATCGCCGGTTTCGAACTCGAGGCCTGGCTGGTCGACCGGCAGGGCAACCCGCTGCCGCGCAATCACGATTTCCTGGAACGTCTCGACAACCCGCTGGTGGTACCGGAACTGGCCAGCTTCAACGTCGAGCTGAACGGCAGCCCCACAGCCTTGGCCGGCAGCACCTTCTCCCGCCTCAGCGACGAGTTGGCAGCGACCTGGGGCGCCTGCCAGGCGACCGCGGAAGAGATGCAATGCCACCTGGCGACCGTCGGCATCCTGCCCACCATTCGCGAGTCGCTGCTGAATTCCGACCACATGTCGAAGATGGTGCGCTACCAGGCGCTGAACGACCGCGTCATGGCGCTGCGTGACGGCAAGCCGCTGCAACTCGAGATCGAGGGCGACCCGGGCTTGAGCATGCGACACCCCGACGTGATGCTCGAGGCGGCGGCGACCTCGTTTCAGATACACCTGCAGTGCAAGCCCGAGAACGCCGTGCGCGACTTCAATGCCGCCATCGTCGCTTCCGCCCCCATGGTGGCGGCCAGCGCCAACTCCCCGACCCTGTTCGGCCGCTCCCTCTGGCACGAAACCCGCATACCCCTTTTCGAGCAAGCGGTCGATGTAGGCGCTCACTATCCGAAGCGGGTCGGTTTCGGCGATGGCTATGCAGACCGGTCGATGCTGGAGGTGTTTCTCGACAACCAGCAGAACCATCCCATATTGCTGCCCTATGTCAGTGACAGCTCACCCAACAAGTTTGCCCATGTACGATTTCACAACGGCACCATCTGGCGCTGGAACCGCCCGCTGATCGGCTTCGATCACGATGGCCAGGTGCACCTGCGCATCGAACACCGGGTGGTGCCGGCCGGGCCGACCATCAAGGACAGCGTGGCCAACGCGGCGCTGTTTTTCGGCCTGGTAAGGGGCTTCGGCCTGGAAACCGAGCCTGTCCATGCCCGCATGGCCTTCGCCACTGCCCGTGACAACTTCTACAACGCGGCGCGCCACGGGCTCGGTGCCCGGGTAGACTGGAACGGCAGCGAGACCGGCATTCGCGCACTGCTGCTTGAAGAACTGCTGCCGCTGGCACGCCACGGCCTGGCCAGTTACGGCATTCCGGATAGCGAGATCGCCGAGTACCTGGATATCATCGAGGCGCGGGTCGAGTCCACCCAGAACGGCGCTGCCTGGCAGCAACGCTGGGTGAGGCGCAACGGCATGAAGGTCAACGACCTGGTGCTGGACTATGTGCGCAGGCAGGCGAGCGGCGAGCCGGTACATACCTGGCCGCTGTGAGTGCCATGCGCCTGCTCGACGAGTTTTCACCGGAGCTGCTGGAAGCCGGGCCGCAGGACTTGTCCACACTGCTCGGCGGCCCGACCCTTGTGCACATCAAGGCTACCGCCGACGCGCGCGGGCGCTACCCCGGGGCCCTGTTCGTCTGCGTGCTGCTGCACGGCAACGAAACCAGCGGCTGGGCCGCCGTTCAGCGCCTGCTGCGTGATCATCCCAGGCCGGTACGGGACATTGTGCTGTTCATCGGCAATGTCGAAGCCGCGGCGCAGGGCGTGCGCACGCTGCCCGGCCAGAAGGATTTCAACCGCATGTGGCGCAACCCCGAGGGGCTGGCCCGGGAGGTGCTGCGCCGCGCGGCCGCGATACCGCTGTTCGCCGTGGTCGACCTGCACAACAATACCGGCAAGAACCCGCACTATTCCGTGCTCACCGACTTCACGCCGGGGAGCCTGGGGCTGGCGGCGCTGTTCTGCGACACGGCGGTCTACATCCGCGAGCCCGCGACCGTACTGACGCGAGCCTTCTCACCGCAGACGCCGAGCATCGCACTGGAACTCGGGCCGGCAAGCGACCCACGAGCCCCCGGCCGCGCCTACGATTATCTGCGCCGCCTGATAAATCTGGAGAGCATTCCCGAGGCTTCGCCGACGAGCACCCGGCTCTACCGCACCCTGGCGCGCGTGCACCTGCGGGAGGGCATTGAATTCGGTTTTACCTGCACAGGGGCGGACCCGGGTGGTGTCGGTGACCATTGCCGGCGCCAGGCCCAGGCATCGGCCGCCCCGATCAAACCGGCGAACGGGCTTGACGTGATACTTGACGACACCATCGAAGCCTCTAACTTCGCCAGGCTGCCCCGGGGCACCGCGTTCGGTTACGCATCGGGCACATCCGGCCTGCGGGTACTCGACAACGACCACGCGGAGGTCACCGACCGGTTCTTCGAGGTCCGGGACGGGCGCATTGTCCTGAAGGCGGCGGTGGTGCCCGCCATGTACACCACCGATCCGGTCGTCGCCCGGCAGGATTGCCTGTGCTATTTCATGGAACCCCTGGCCTTCGAACCCACCAGGGGCGGAAGCGGATCTTGAGTGAATCGCGACCAGGATGCGGCGGCAACCGCATCGATGAGCACAATCGAAGCCCTCGTGCAGCGGCAGGCGATACTCCGGGCGCGCACACCCGGCCTCTCGCCCCACCTGCATGGCAGCCATCGGAGACGCCATGACGCAACCCGCCAACGGCCAGCCCATACCGCGTCGCACCCTGTTCTGCTATGGGCTGGCCGACATGCCGATCCAGGTGGTGGGCATACCGGTACTGTCCCTTATCCCCGCCTACTACACGGCCAACCTCGGCATAACCATGGCCGCCGCCAGCGCCGTGCTGCTCGCCTCGCGGATGTTCGACGCGATAACCGACCCGCTCATCGGTTGGCTGAGCGACCGCACCAGATCCCGCTTCGGCCGGCGCCGCCTGTGGATGGCCGCATCGGTGCCCATCTTCATGCTGGCGGTCTACAAGTTGTTCTTTCCCGCCGGGCCGGTGGACGCGATCTACCTGGTCACCTGGCTGATCGTGCTGTGGCTGGCCTGGACGCTGCTGTACATCCCCTACTACGCGCTGGGCGCCGAGATTTCGCCGGACTACGATGAACGCACGCGCATCACCGCCTGGCGCTCCGGCATCGGCCTGAGCGCCAATGTCATCAGCAAGCTGGTGCCGGTGCTGGCGGGATTCCTGCTGGGCATGGCCACCATCGCCGACAACCTGCTGCTGATCGGCATCATGATGCTGGTATTGCTGCCGCTGACGGTCGGCACCACCGTGGTCGGGGTTCCCGAACGCACCGACTACCTGCCGCCTCGGCTGCCACTGTTGCCCGGCCTGAAGGTGATGATTCGCAACGGGCCGTTCAAGCGGCTGCTGCTGGCGCTGTTCGTCAACCAACTGGGTTCCGGCATCTCGACGGTCACCGTTGCCCTGTTCATTCTGCATGCCCTCGACCAGAAGGAGCACGTGCTGCTCATGCTGCTGGTGTTCTTCGTGTTCAACCTGGCCGGCGTGCCCTTCTGGCTGCGCGTCGCCCAGCGCGTCAACAAGCATCGGGCCTGGTGTTGGGCGCTATTCGCCTTCGCCGGTTTTCACTGCCTGTACATGCTGCTCGGGCCGGGCGATTTCTACAAAATGCTGCCGATTACCGCCTGCACCGGCTTTCTCGGCGCCGCCTTCGCCGTGGTGCCCACCTCGATGCTGGCGGACATCGCCGACTTCGACACCCTGGAGAGCGGTGAAGACCGGGCAGCCTGGTACTTCGCGGTCTGGTCGTTCATCGTCAAGGTCGGCAGTTCGGTGGGTCCGGCGTTCGCCTTCGCGCTGCTGGCGCTGGTCGGCTACGAGGCTTCCGAGGGCGCCGAAAACACGGCCGGAGGCATTCTGGGCCTGCGCATGCTCTATGCCTTCGGGCCCGCCGTCGGCATGGCGATCTGTGCGCTGATTGCCTGGAACTACCCGATTACCCGGGAGCGGCACCGGGAAATCCGCCAGCAACTGGAAACGATTCGGGAATCCGCCGCCCGTGAATGACGGCTTGCAGCGGCGCTCAGTCGGCGACCGGGTCCAGCCTGATGAAATAACGGGGCGCAAAGCCCATCAGCAGGCTGCCGACCAGCCCTCTCGGATGCTCGCTCTCCACGCGCGATGCTTCCGCGCCCGAGACCTTGACCGCGAGGTGATCCTCGGTCTGATCGCCGCGGGTGATGCGCACCGCCGGGTTGTCGAGCAGCCGCCGATACCAGGCCCGCGGCCAGTGGTTGACGGCGACGTAGAATTGCCCGCCGCTTTCGAGGCCGGACAACACCCGGTCGTGGGAGGAGCCGTCGGCATCGAAGGTGGTGATGGTCACGGTATGCGCAGAGGCTGGTTGAAAATACCCGATCAGGGATTCGAATAGCGCAACCACCCCCACATAGACTCCCAGCACAATCACGATGATCTTTATGGCCTGCATGGCGCTTCCCGACACGGCTCCAACATTCATCCATCATAATGCAAACTTCCCGGCGGGCGCAGCACGCCTCAGGCGCGCGACCGCATGACGCGGGTGGTTGTCGTTGGCGGGGGCAATGCGGCACTGTGCGCCGCCATCAGCGCCCGCGAGCAGGGCGCGCAGGTGCTCGTGCTCGAGCGGGCTCCGTTCGATCTGCGCGGCGGCAATTCCCGGTTCACCGCCGGCGGCATGCGCGTCGCCTACCGGGGAAACCAGGACATCCGCACCCTGATACCCGGCCTGACCGCGCAGGAACTGTCCCGTACCGACTTCGGCGCCTATCCCCGCGAGGCGTTCTACGACGACATGGGCCGCATCACCGAATTCCGGACCGACCCGGAGCTTGCCGGCAAGGTCATCGACGAAAGCCTGGACACGCTGCAATGGATGGCTGGCCACGGCGTGCGCTTCCTGCCCATGTACGGCCGGCAGTCCTTCGAGACCGATGGACGCGTACGGTTCTGGGGCGGGCTCACCATCGAGGCCTGGGGCGGCGGACCGGGCCTGGTGGACAGCCTGACCGGCATCGCCGAAAGCATGGGCGTCGAGATTCGTTACGGGGCGCGCGCCGAGGGACTTGCCGCGGCCGCTGGCGGCATCCGGGGGGTGCGCACAGCCGACCGGACGATTGCCGCCGATGCCGTGGTGCTGGCCTGCGGGGGCTTCGAGTCGAACGCCGCCTGGCGCGCGCAATACCTCGGGCCGGGCTGGGAACTCGCCAAGGTGCGGGGCACGCGCTTCAATACCGGCGACGGCATCCGCATGGCGCTCGAGGCCGGCGCGGCCAGCCGCGGCAACTGGTCCGGCTGCCACGCGGTGGCCTGGGACAGGCATGCGCCCGAGTTCGGCGATCTCGACATCGGCGACAATTTCCAGAAGCACTCCTATCCCCTGGGCATCATGCTCAATGCCGAAGGAAGGCGCTTCGTGGACGAGGGCGCCGACTTCCGCAACTACACCTATGCCCGCTACGGCGGCGAGATTCTCAGGCAGCCGGGCCAGTTCGCCTGGCAGGTGTTCGATGCCAGGGTTGCGCCTCTATTGCGCGACGAATATCGCATCAGGCGCGTAACCAGGGTCTCGGCAGACAGCCTGGAGGCACTGGCCGGCAAGCTCGAGGGCGTCGATGCCGCGCAGGCGCTCGACACCATGCGGGCATTCAACCTCGCCGTCGATGTCGCCACGCCATTCGATCCCGCCGTCAAGGACGGTCGTGGCACGCGCGGCATCGACCCGGCGAAGTCCAACTGGGCCAACCGGCTGGATACGCCTCCGTTCGAGGCATACGGCGTCACCTGTGGCATCACCTTCACCTTCGGCGGGTTGCACGTGGACAGCGAGGCCAGAGTCATCGGTGACCACGGCTTGCCCATCCCCGGCCTTTACGCCGCCGGAGAACTGGTCGGCGGCCTGTTTTATTTCAACTACCCTGGTGGTACCGGACTGACATCCGGAGCGGTGATAGGGCGTACAGCGGGTCGCGGGGCGGCCGGAGGCGCGGCATGAAGGCTGGCATGGAACAAGCGTCTTGCGACGTGGTTTTTGCGCGCAGTGAGCGGGCGCAGGCCGTGAAATGGCTGCCCATGAGACCCGAAACGGCCCAGTCGTTACCGCCAACCGGATGTTTGTCAAAGTATAATGGCGGATTGCGGCTCTACCATGCGCCGCTCCAAGGGGAAGACAGGATGCCTCGCCAGCAACCGCAATTCGATGCCCTGGCGGCCGTCGTCCGTGCCGCCATCGCCACTGCGGACGCAACGTGATTACCCAGGTCGTCTGCCTGGTGCTGGGCGGCGCACTGGCCTGCATCTGGAGCGCCGTGCAGGCCCTGCGCGGCGAGCCGCCCGCAGCCGACCGCCGCGCCTCGCCGCTCAACGCCTGGGAGTCACTGATTCTGTTTGCGACCGCCAACATGGCTGCCCTGGCCGGCGGCGTGGACCCGGCCGGCGACTGGTCGCTGGCCGCACCGCTGTGGGTGGCCGCCGCCCTGATGCACTGGCTGTTTTCATTCAGCGGCATTGCACCCCTGATCCTGACATCCACATTGGCCAGCCTGGCCATGACCGCCTGGCTATTCTTCCTGGCCATACAGGCTGCCTGACAACATTCCAAGGAGACCTATCGGTGGCTATTACAACCAGTCTTTTCGACCTGACCGGCAAAGTGGCGCTGCTAACCGGCGCCTCGAAGGGCATGGGCCTGGCCATGGCCGAGGCGCTCGCCGAGCACGGCGCCCGGGTGGTGATTTCCAGCCGCAAGCTCGATCAGTGCGAGCAGGCGGCCGCCGGCATCAACGAGCGCTGCGGCGCCGGCACGGCGACCGCCGTGTCATGCAACATCGGCCACAAGGATCAACTGGAAAACCTGGTGCAGGTGACGCACGACCAATTGGGGCCCATCGACATCCTGGTCTGCAACGCAGGCATCAACCCGTTCTACGGCTCCATGTCCGACATACCCGACTGGGCCTTCGACAAGATCCTGGGCTCCAACGTGCGCTCCAACCACTGGCTTTGCCAGATGGTGGCGCCGGACATGGCCGAGAAAGGCGCCGGTTCCATCATCATCACCTCGAGCACGGGGGCATTCGCGGCCTCCGATGTGCTCGGCACCTACGGTATCTCCAAGATCGCCGACCTGGGGCTGATGCGCAATCTGGCCCTGGAACTGGGTCCCAAGGGCATCCGCGTGAATGCCATCTGCCCCGGCACCATCAAGACCGATTTCGCCCGCGTGCTGTGGGAAACCGAAGAGGCCGCGCGCGGCGTGATCGCCGGCACGCCGCTGCGCCGCATCGGTGAAGCGGACGACCTGAAAGGCGTCGCCGTGTTTCTCGCCTCGGATGCCAGCGGCCACATGACCGGCCAGGCACTGACTGTCTGCGGCGGCATGTTCATGTGGCGATAGCGGCCCCGGCCGGTTTCCTGGCGCGCTCAATGCGCGCCTCCGCAGCGGGCGATGATCGCCTCGCCGCTCATTGCGGATACGCGTGATAAAGTTGCCCGAAGAAACCAGGGGGGTGCGGAACCACATCCCGACGTGATGGCAATGAGCAGGAGCGAAGTCGTCTGGTCTGACCACCGGGTCCACGAACAAGAGGGTTGACGGGGCGATGCCCCGGCCCGACGAAGCATCAGTCAACGGGTGCGAACCTGACTCATTCGACAACCTGATCCGCGAACAGGAGACCTTGAGGGAAGCGATATGAAATCAATTGTCTGCGACATGGTGGGCTGCGAATTCCCGCTGTTTGCCTTCAGCCATTGCCGGGACGTGGTCGCGGCGGTGACCAATGCCGGCGGATTCGGCGTGCTCGGCGGGGTTAGCCATACGCCGGAGACGCTCGATATCGAGTTGTCCTGGATCGACGAGCAGGTCAACGGCAGGCCCTACGGGCTCGACCTGATCGTGCCCACCAGCATGGACAGCAAGGAGGAATCGCTCTCCATCCAGGAAATCGAGGCGCGCATTCCTCCCGAGCACAAGGAATATGTGCGCAACCTGCTGGCACGGTTCGACATCGACACCACGGATGTCTACGACTTCAGCGCGCGCGACCGAACGGGCGACAGCATGCGCGAGAAAGGCGCCGCCGAACTGCTCGACTGCGCCTTCACGCATCCGATCAAGCTGATCGCCAACGCCCTCGGGGTACCGCCGCCGTTCATGCTCGAGCGCGGCAAGCGTGAAGGCGTGCCGGTGGCGGCACTGACCGGCGCCCGGGAACATGCCGTCAAGCACGCGGAGGCCGGCGTGGACATTCTCGTCGTATCGGGTACCGAGGCCGGCGGCCACTGTGGCGAGGTTTCCACCCTGGTGTTGATCCCGGAAGTGCTGCAGGCACTGCAACCCTATGGGGAGATTCCGGTACTGGCCGCCGGCGGCATCGCCACGGGCCGGCAGATGGCGGCGGTCATGGCCATGGGCGCGCACGGCGCCTGGACCGGGTCGGTGTGGCTGACCACGGCGGAAGCGGAGACGGCGCCGGCGGTCAAGGAGAAATTTCTGGCGGCCAATTCGCGTCAGACGGTGCGCTCGAGGAGCCGTACCGGCAAATACACGCGGCAGCTCCGTTCGGCATGGACCGATGCCTGGCATGCCGAGGAGGCGCCGGAGCCGTTGCCCATGCCGCTGCAGGGCATGGTCAGCGAACCGGCGCTGTCCAGGATTGCCAAGCTCGCCGACTCCGGCCATGCCGGCGCCCGGCAGCTCACCACCTATTTCGTCGGGCAGGCGGTAGGCCTGATGAACCATGTGCAGTCGGCGCGGCAGGTGGTGTATCAGTTCATGGAAGATTTCGCCGAGGCATCCGAGCGGCTGGCCGGATTGATGGAGGATGACGGCTGAGTTCCAGGGTTTCGAGGTGGGCTGAAGTCGCGCCTGCCCGCATGGGACAAAATGTCTGGCGAGGTGGTTTTTGCGGACACCGAGTGGGATTGTGGCTCAGCCGTCGTACGGCGGTGGCTTGCGTAGCAGCTTTTTTCTGGCGTGCAGTGTCTTTCCGGTCAGGCGCCGCGCCCTCGATGCCGTGGTCGGCCGGGTTGGTATTCGCTGTTTGGGGTGTCGCCAGGCCCGTGCCAGGAGGTCGTCGAGGCGCGTCAGGGCATCCTTGCGGTTCTGCGGCTGTGAGCGGAAACGGTTGGCGGTGATGACGATCTCGCCGGAACGGTTGGCGCGCCGGCCTGCCAGGCGCACCAGCCGCTCGCGGACCGGCTCCGGCAGGCCTGCCCGGTCGAGGTTCAAGCGCAGTTGCACCGCGCTGGACGTCTTGTTGACGTGCTGTCCGCCGGGGCCGCCGGCGCGCACAAACTGAAAGTTCAGGGCTTCGTCCGGAATCTTCTGCATGTTCGGCTGTGGCGAATGATTGAGTCTTTACCGGGTCTGCAACGCCCGCCATCCCGTTGATTCGGGCACCGGATGCACCGGTACCGACCTTGCCGGGCGTTGCCGGGTGGCGTGCCGGACTCGACAACGCCCGCTCCTGTGTTGCAGTCGCTATGATAGCCAATCACGCAGAGTCGAGGCGGGGTGATCGTGGGGGAATCGGGCAACGATAACGGCGCGCGGCGTTCGACGCGGCTGTTGCGGGCTCTGGACCGGGTGGAGGTGCTGGGCAACAAGCTGCCCGACCCGGCGGTGTTGTTCCTGCTGCTGCTGATCGCCGTGTGGGTTTTCTCCGCCATGCTGGCCCAGTTCAGCTATTCCCACATCGATCCACGCACTGGCGCGCCGCTGGAGATTCAGAATCTCGCCACGCCCGGCCAGCTTGCCCAGTTCCTGTCGCAGATGGTGGCCACCTTCGTCGGCTTTCATCCGCTCGGCGTGGTGCTGCTGGCCATGCTCGGCATCGGTGTCGCCGACCATACGGGCTTCATTCGAACCGGGTTGAAGGCGCTGATGAACGTGACGTCCAGGGCCATCGTCACGCCCATGCTGCTGCTGATAGCCATCGTCAGCCACAGCGCCGTCGATGCTGGCTATGTGCTGGTGATACCCCTGGGCGCGGTTGTCTTTCAGGCCGCCGGGCGGCACCCGCTGGCGGGCATCGCCGCCGCCTTTGCCGGCGTTTCCGGGGGCTTCAGCGCCAATTTCGTGCCCTCGGCACTCGACCCGCTGCTGCAGGGAATCACCCAGGCGGGTGCGCAGATCATCGATCCGGACATCGTGTTGAACCCATTGAACAACTGGTTCTTCACATCGGCCTCCACGCTGTTGATCGTGGGGCTGGGCTGGTACCTGACCGACCGCATCGTCGAACCGCGGCTGTCGGGGACCGCACTGGACGGCGACCTGGCGGAAGCACCCAGGCTCGAACCGCTCACCGCGGCCGAGCGCCGGGGTCTGAAAGCGGCACTGGCGGTCATGGCGCTGGCGCTCGCTGCCCTGTTCGCCAGCATGCTTCCCCAAGGCTCGGCCTGGCGGTCGCCGGACGGGCTGCTGACGGTGGGCTCGGCACCGTTGATGCGAAGCATCGTGCCGCTCATCTTCATCATTTTCATTCTGCCGGGCATCGTTTTCGGCTACGCCGCGAAAACCATTTCCAGCCATCGGGACGTGATCGCCGGCATGACCCAGGCGATGAGCGGGCTGGCGTATTACCTGGTCATGGCTTTCTTCGCATCGCTGTTCATTGCCGAGTTCGGGCGTTCCAATCTCGGGGCGCTGCTGGCCCTGGAGGGCGCGGCGCTGTTGAAAGCCGCCGCGCTGCCGGCGTTCATCACCGTGGTAGGCGTCGTCCTGATCACCGGGGTGGTAAACCTGTTCGTCGGTTCCGCCTCGGCAAAATGGGCGCTGCTGGCGCCGATCCTGGTGCCGATGCTGATGCAGCTCGGCCTGTCGCCGGACCTGACCCAGGCGGCCTATCGGGTGGGCGACTCCTCCACCAACATCATCACGCCGCTGATGCCCTATTTCCCGCTGGTGGTGGTGTTCTGCCAGCGCTACGTGAAAGACTCCGGCATCGGCACGGTGCTGTCGATGATGCTGCCTTACTCGGTGACGTTCCTGGTGGTCTGGACGCTGTTCCTGCTCGCCTACTGGGCCACCGGGTTGCCGTTGGGACTGCAGGCCAGTTACACCTACTGAATGGCTCCACCGCTTGCGGCGGCGCCCGCCCTGGACAGGCAGGTGCGGCAAATCCCTGGGACGAGGTAATCAACTGCTGCGGTCGAATACGCGTTTGAAGCGGCGCGTCTTGCCCTTGCGGGGGTTGATGATCACCGACATCAGCAGGCTGCCGTCCCGCTGGATTTCCAGCGTTCGGTCGACCTTGCGCGAGGTGGATTCATAGTTCGTGGTCAGTTTTTTCGATGACCAGGCGCTGTGCAGACCGCGATAGGCGCCCGGGCGGATCTTCTCTTCCCCGACGCCGTGGTAGGTGAGTACCAGGCCGTGCTCGTTGGTGGCGACGGTGAAACTCTGACAGCGCAGCATCTCCGGGTTGGGGATGCCGGCGTCGCCCTCGACCTTGGCACCGCCGCCGACCGGTACGCCGACGCCGCCAACGACCACATAGGTTGAGAAGTCGCCCTCCAGGCCTTCCCACCAGCGCACGTTGGCGTTGTTGGGCTGTACATCCCGGGTGCGTTCGATGTTGACGGTCCAGCTACCGAGCAGCCCGGACTCCGCCGCAGCGGAATAATCCAGTGGCGAAAGCGCCAGTGCAAGCATCGCAATCCAGGTCAAACGGTATCGAATGCCAATTGAGATCTTGTTCATCAGGTTGTTTGACACCTTGCCGGAGCCGATGATTCCGTCGATTGGACAGACCCAGGCCGTAGTATGTGTCCGACGTCGCCCGCGTCAATAGCCGGCCATCGTGCCAGGGGTTCACGCGGCGGTGCGTACAACGGGGTGGTTGTCGCACCGCATCTGCGCGGACTTGACCATAGCAGTGCGGCCAGGAAAATCGGCACCAGCAGACGGTAGCTGCAAACAGACATCGAGCCCTCCCGCAAAATTTTTTCGCTGAAAAACCGATGCCGCAAACGTGTTACCTCGCCGCGCAGCGCGCATTACGAAAAAGGTTAAGCAAATGCAAACCGTTGTCATTTGCATTTTTGCTTGAGTTGGCGATCAAAGCCCTGAGAACACTCAAAAGGTCTGCCGCACCCGAAACGTCAGCCAACGGGGGCGATTGGGCCGCGCGCCAACCGGTCGGTGCGAGACAATGGCCACTTTATTGGTCAGGTTGCCGACCACCAGTTGCAGCATCGTCGATTCGCGGTATTGCCAGGTGGCGGTCAGGTCGACGGTGGTGAAGCTGTCGGCGTGCAGCCCATGCTCAACCGCGCCGGAACCCGGTTCCTCACGCATTTTCACCTGGTGTTTCACCGCTGCAAACAGGCCCCAGCCCGCACCGGCCAGACCAAATCGGGCCAGCCCGCGGTGGCGGGGCAGATAAGGTAGCTCGTCACCCTCGAGCACCAGGCCCCACTGGGAAAAGCCGGACAGGAATCCGGTCTTGAAAGCCGAATCGGTGTAGGTATAGACCAGCTCGGCATCGACATCCAGACCGGGCATCAACGCCACCGACCAGGACGCCGTGACCTCCGCACCCTGAATCTCCACCCGGCCCCCATTGAACTCCTCTCCGGTTTCGCACCCGGTGTCGCTGACACGGCAGCGGCCAAGCAGGTTGTCGTAGTCGCTGAAAAACCCCACCGCCTCCAGGCGCAGCGGTGCCGCTTGGTAGCGCATGCCGTACTCAATATTCAGGCTTCGCTCAGGGTCCACGCCCGAGGCTCCCGGGCCAGCCGGCGAGAAGCCCCGGTAAGCCCCGGCGAGCAGACCCAGCGATTCGGTAACCTGCCAATGGAAACCAACGCCAGGCGAGACCACCGACTGCTTGTTCCTGCGCCGGACATCGCGCCGCAGGTCTTCCCATTCACCGTCAATGGCCTCGTAACGAAGCCCAAGCGAAAGTGTAAATTCGCGCCAGTTGAGTTCATCGGACAGGAAACCCGCGACTGCCACGGTGTCGGCGCTGTTCCACAACTTGACGGGGCGCTCGAATCCGTCCCAAACCAGTTCCCCCCCCTGCATGAGATAGCCCCGCGGCTGATGGTCGCGCTCGACCTTGTCGCCATGCAGGCGCAAACCCAGGGTCAGGCTGTGACCGATCTGCCCCGTGTGCACTTCCTTCTCCGCCGCGAACTGAACGCCCGTCGATGTGAACGCGCGGTAGTTGTTGGTGAAGTCCAGGGTCTGCGTGTCCGTGGCCATGGAATCCGCCGCCCCGACCAGCAGATCGTATTCGCGGGCAAACCGGCGCGGTGCTGCAAAAATGGCCCGCAAGGCGCCGCGGCCGGCCACGAAACCGTCCAGCTTGTTCCACTGCCGCTCGAACCGGTTCCAGTAGGCCTTGGCATTCAGGTAGAAGCCGTTGGCCGCCACCCCGTAGTTGAGATGGGCGTTGCAGTGTTCCGACTGGAATCGGGCCAGGCTCGACGCGCGATAGCGGCGTTTCGGGTCGGCGCGAAAGTCCTCGTCGGTCAGACCCAGGTAGGTTGCATCCGAGTCCTCGTCCGCAAACCCCAGTTTCAACGTCAATCGCTGTTCTGTTTTTCCCGCAGGTGCCCAACGCAACTTGACGCCAAGGTCGTTGCGCACGAAACCGGTGCGGCCGCCGCCATCGAGTTTCTTGAACCCGTCGCTGGAATAGCGCAACCCCTCCAGGAGAAAAGCGAAATCAGACTGTCCGAATGGGCCTCCGAGACTGGCTGCGGCCTTGCGAAAGGTATCCGTTCCCAAGCTCAGATCCAGTTCCGACAGCCACTCGTCCGGCACATCGCGGGTGACGAGGTTGATCGCGCCACCCACGGTGTGGGGACCGTGCTCGATGGCGGACGGGCCCTTCAGTACCTCCACCCCGCGGATCCGACTGATATTGGGCACATAGTAGGCTGCCGGGGCGGAATACGGGGCGGGAGCGATCAGCACGCCGTCCTCCATGATCGTGATTTTCTGGCTCCGGTCGGCGGCAGCGCCGCGAATGCCGATGTTGGGGCGCAGTCCGAATCCGTCCTCTTCCACCACATAAACCCCCGGCACAGCGGACATCACCAGATGCATGTCTGTATGGTCAAACTGTTCGAGTTCCTGTGTCTCCACCACACTGCCCGATCCAGGCACAGTTTGCCGGACCCCGATGACCAGAATGTTTTCGATGCGATCGGCGGTTTGGCCAGGCTTCGACGGCTCCGCGCCGCTTCCTTGCGAAATCGGGGTTAGAAGTACAAGAAGCAGAAGCCAGACGGAGCCGACCATAGGTGAAGGTCGGCGCTTCTCGACCAGATCCTGCGGCCGGTCCAATGATTCAGCCATGCAGTCTGCACTAATGATCGAGAATCAATGCTAAGCAAAATAGTTTCGCTTTTGTATTTGTATCGTCAGACAACCTGCGCTTTCCCGACGCTCATCGGACAGCGGCTGAAGATCTCTGCCGGCGGTGCGGAGCCTTCAGATCACCCGTTGCCAACTGAGCACATACACAAGGACCGGCAGCGTCAGACCAAGCAGCCAGCAGGAAAACCTGACGACTCGCGCCGATACGCGCGAGTCGGCGCGTTCAAGATCCGGCGCCTTCCACGGCCGTCAAGTGGCGTGCGCCAGTGAACAGGAGATCGACAGCGCCCAGCGCCGCGCCATACAGATGTGCAGGCCTGAGAAACGTCTGGTTGCGGACGCCGACTCGACGCCCTCGCCACGAAAGTGGGTGACCGATGCGCGCTAACGGCTCACGAAACTGCCATGGCATCCCGCTGCAATGCGCAACGGCAACCGGGGCTGGGCAATGGGGCCGCACTCGCGGTCCCGGACGAACGTCGATTGTGCTCCGCCATCGCACCAGGCTCTCTGCATTCGTGGTGTCCGACACCGCGCCCTGATACAGCGCAGGCGCGGCGCCGCTGAGATACGCGCCGCAAAAAGGTATAAATGCCCGATGCTGGCCATTACCGAACTCGATCTTGGCGGAGAACGCGCCTTTACCCACTCGTTTCCGGCCGGGGCGATCTCGGTGGTGCTCGGGCGCAACAATTCCGGCAAGACGCGCCTGGCCCGGGCCATCGCCGGTCTCGAGTTATCGCCTGCCGGCACCCTGATTCTCGACGGCACCGACATCAGCCGCCACGATGCCCGGCGCCGGCCGGTCGGGCTCGTCTACCAGGCCTTCGTCAACTATCCCAACTGGAGCGTCTTCCGCAATATCGCATCGCCCTTGATCGCCCGAGGCGAGCATGCGCAAGCGACGGGGCGAATCGTACGGGAACTCGCCAGCCGTCTGCAGATCGGGCAACTGCTCGAACGGCTGCCAAGCGAACTGTCCGGCGGCCAGCAACAGCGTGTGGCGATCGCCAGGGCGCTGGCTCAGGGCGGCCGCGTGCTGGTCATGGACGAACCGCTGGTCAATCTGGACTACAAGCTGCGCGAGGAGCTCGAAGGGCAGCTCCGGAGTCTCCTTCTGGCTGCCGACCTGTCGGTGTTGTACATGACGTCCGATCCGAAAGACGCCTTCAATCTCGGCGATGAAGTCGTGCTGCTCGACCAGCGCGAAAAATTGCAGAGCGGCACGCCCCTGGGCGTTCACCGGGCGCCGCTCTCCATGCGCGCCGCCGACCTGATGAGCAACCCGGGGGTCAACGTGCTGGAGAGCGGAGCGGCATTGCGCCCGGAACACCTGTTCGTCGAACGGCGACACCCGGACGACCTCTGTTTCAATGGCGAACTGGAGGGTCTCGAGACCAGCGGGGCAGAAACCTGGCTGCATTGCCGGGTGCAGAAAAGGCACTGGGTGGCACGGTTGCCGGGCATGTTGCACCTGCCGCTGGGCTCCGCGGTCAGGCTCTATGCCAATGCCGCCGACCTGCTGCGCTTCGACAACCCGCAACCGCGACAGGCCGACCATGGCGGCCATTGAAATCGAAGGCCTGAGTTACCGCTACACCCAGGCGGAGACGGTGCTCGCCGGCATCGACCTGCGACTCCAAGAAGGCGAAGCGCACGCCATTCTCGGCGGCTCCGGCGCCGGCAAGACAACGCTGCTGAACCTGCTGGCCGGGCTGCTCAAGCCCCAGTCCGGCAGCATTCGCTTCGATGGGCTGGATGTCACGGGCATGGGTGGCGCGCAACGCAACGTCGCCCAGGTGTTCCAGTTTCCGGTGCTGTACCCGTCGCTGAACGTGGCGCAGAACATCGGCTTCGCGCTCGGCAACCGGGGCTGGTCGAAAGCCGCCATCCGCACGCGCGTGGGCGAACTTGCCGAACTGCTGGACCTCGCCCCCCTGCTGCACCGACGTCCGCAGGGTCTGTCGCTGTTCGAGAAACAACTGGTCGCCATCGGCCGTGCCCTGGCGCGCACGGACGTGGCCGTGGTACTGCTCGACGAACCGCTGACCGCCGTGGAACCGGCGACCAAGTGGCGGCTGCGGCGGGCCATCAAAACGGTGCAGAAGGAACTCGGGTTGACCATGGTCTATGTCACCCACGACCAGTCGGAAGCCCTGACCTTCGCCGACCGGATCACCATGCTGCATCGCGGCGCTGCATTGCAGACGGGAACGCCACTGACACTCTACCAATCGCCGTCGCACACGGCGGTCGCCCGGTTCATCGGGTCCCCCGGCATGAACCTGGTCGATGCCGAGGCGAGCGGCGGGCAGTTGCGCATCGGCGATCGGGTGGTGGCCTCCGCAGAGTTCGCCGACGGGCCCTGCGTGGCCGGGTTCCGGCCGGAGTGGGCCAGCATCGCTGCCGCGGATGCGCACGGCGGCAACGGCATTCCGGTCGCGGTGCAGGGCACACGGGTACTCGGCACCGAAGAAGGCGCGCCCGTCGGGCTGGTCACCGCGCGGCTTGGTGAGGCCACCGTGCACGTCCGCCAGCGGCTGAATGAAATTTCCGATCAGGCTGCGCCCGGCGAAGACCGTTCCCGTTGGGGTGCGGGCCGTGGCTTCAGCGGCAACGGCGACGCCCGCCTGCAGATCGATGCGGATCGCCTGGTCGCCTTCCGCAACGACCGCCTGGTAACGCGAGCGTCATCCCCGGCCGGCACTCGAGGCTGACTGGCGATGCACACCAACAAGGCATGGCTGGGGGTACTGCCGGTCGTCCTGGTGGTCGCCTTCACCGCCATCGTGCCGCTGATGACGGTGGTCAACTATTCCGTGCAGGACATCTTCGATGTCGACACCCGGCTGTTCGTGGGGCTGGACTGGTACCGGGAAACGCTGCGCGATGCGCGCTTTGTCGATGCGCTGCAGCGGCAGATGCTGTTCAGCGTGCTGGTGCTGTGTATCGAAGTGCCGCTCGGCATCTGGATTGCACGCTCCATGCCCCGCAGGAGCCGCGCAACGGCTGCCTTTCTCATCGTCCTGGCCATCCCGCTGCTCATTCCCTGGAACGTGGTGGGCACCATCTGGCAGATGTTCGCGCGCCCCGACATCGGACTGTTCGGCGCTGCCGTCTCCACGCTTGGCATTTCCTACAACTACACCGGTTCCGCCGTCGATGCCTGGATCACACTGATACTGATGGACATCTGGCACTGGACATCGCTGGTTGCGCTGCTGGTGTTCGCGGGCCTGGCGTCCATACCGCAGGCCTGCTACCAGGCCGCCGAACTCGATGCGGCGAGCACCTGGCAGGTGTTCCGTTTCGTGGAACTGCCGCGCCTGCGGGCGGTGCTGACCATCGCCGTGATGCTGCGGCTGATGGACAGCCTGATGATCTACACCGAGCCCTTCGTGCTCACCGGCGGCGGCCCCGGCAACAGCACCACCTTTCTCAGCCAGTACCTCACCAGCATGGCCGTGGGCCAGTTCGACCTGGGCCCGGCAGCCGCCTTCTCGGTGCTGTATTTCCTGCTCATCCTGCTGTTGTGCTGGCTGTTCTACACGGCCGTCATGAAAGGGGGCGCCGGTGGACGCTGACCACCGCAAGGCGCATTGGACGCTGTACCTCTATTGCGCCTACCTGCTGCTGCCCCTGTACTGGCTGCTGACCATGGCGGTCAAGCGCAATCAGGACATCACCGGCCAACTGGAAGTGATTCCGGCAAGCCCGACGCTCGACAACTTCATCGAGATCTTCACCACGCCAGCCTGGTACGAGGCATTCGGCAACTCGCTGACCTACGTGGTGGTCAACACGGCGGTGTCCGTGGCATTCGCGCTGCCCGCGGCCTATGCGTTCTCGCGCTACCGGTTTCTGGGCGACAGGCAACTGTTCTTCTGGCTGCTCACCAACCGCATGGCGCCGCCGGCCGTATTCCTGCTGCCGTTCTTCCAGCTCTACTCCGCCATCGGCCTGTTCGACACGCCCCTGGCGGTGGCGCTCGCGCACTGCCTGTTCACCGTGCCGCTGGCGGTCTGGATCCTGGAAGGTTTCATGTCGGCGGTACCCCGTGAACTGGACGAGATGGCGCGCATCGACGGCCACTCCCGCGCCTGGTTCTTCCTCCGCATCTTCATCCCGGTGATTCGCAGCGGTATCGGCGTCACGGTGTTCTTCTGCTTCATGTTCAGTTGGGTCGAACTGCTGATCGCCCGCACCCTGACGGCCAGCGATGCCAAGCCCATCGTGGTGGTGATGACCCGCACCGTAAGCGCCGCCGGGCTCGACTGGGGTGTGCTGGCGGCCGCGGGGGTACTGACCATCCTGCCCGGTATCGCCGTGGTCTGGTTCGTGCGGCGCCACCTGGTCACCGGCTTCGCCATGGGCAGAGTCTGATGGCGTGGATGGCCTGGACCTGGCCGACGGCCGTCTTCTTTGCGAGCGTCTTCACGGCGCTTGCCGTCATGACCCTGCTGGAACTGCGCCGGCCGACCGTCGAGCGCCGCGGCCTGTTGCCGGTTCCAACCACCCGCGGCGACCGCTTCTTCATCAGCCTGCTCGGCAGCGCCTTCATCCACATCCTGTGGCTGGCGGCAACGGATCTGCCACTCGCCTTGGCGAGCCTGCTGAGTCTGGGCTACGCGGCACTGGTCCTGGCCAGGGGCTGACTCGACCTGGAAGCAGGCCGGCAACGGGAAATCGGCCGCCTTTCAGGCGCGACTGGGTCAGCTTACCGCTGACTCCCGGTTCTGCAGCCCCGGCTGTGGCAATTCGAGACCGTTGTCGCGGCGCGCCGCGACCAGGCGTTTCACCAGGTGCTCCTTCAATCGGTGTGTCAACGCAACAATGGTCAATGTCGGATTGGCCCAGCCGCTGGTCGGGAACACGGAACTGCCGGCGACGTACAGGTTTGCATAGCCATGCACGGCACAGTCCCGGTCCACCACACCGGTTCTGGCGTCATCGCTCATGCGCGTCGTTCCCATGTGGTGATACCCGCCAATGGGGTGGTTGCCCACGGTGGGGTCGACCGGCCAGGCCAGGGTGCCATCATCCAACCATGACTCGGGTTCGAAGCGCCCGTAGCCGAGACGGGCGAACTCGGCGCCGAGCGCCATCGCCAGTTGCCTGAGCGTGTGCTTGTCCTGCTCGGTGAACTGCCAGTCGAGGTCGGCACCGGGGTAGCCGAGCGCATCATTCCTGCCGGACAGCCGTATGCGGCTGTCGGGGTTGGGGGCCTGTTCAGCACGAATCACGACGCTCAGACGCCGCCCTGGCAGGCGCACCAGGCCGCGCGTGAGCGTCACCGCCAGCCGCCTGTGGTACCAGGCGGCCAGGCTGCGGTAGAAGTACCACAGGTGGCGATTCCTGCGATTGGGTTGCAATTGGTGTTTGAGGTCCTGATAGATCTGCTGGACCACGGGGACCCCCCGGCGTGGATCCCGCTGCACCTTGAAGGTCATGGCCGTGTTCAGTATGCCGAGCTCGCGCTGCAGCGCCGGCGCGGGCACCAGCACCGGTGCGACGGACACGCCGTTCAGGTGCGCTGCATCGGCAGGCAGGGACAGTTCCGGGAAACGACGGCGAAAACCTTTCCAGATTTCGAATGCCGCCGCCGACTGCAATCTCCCCAACCGGCCGTGCGCATGTTCCATGAAGTAGCGCCCGACCCGATCGTGCCGGTTGCCGATCCCTTCGGCCTCGACGTCCCGTGACACGAGCAACAGCCGGGCATTCTCCATGCCGCCACAGGCGAGAACGTAGGCATTGGCCCTGACTTTGGCGGTACGGCCGCCCAGGCTGGAAATCAGCACATGATCCAGGCTCCCGGCATTCGCCCGGGCCTGCAGGTGAACCGCATTGGCGTGGATGAGAATTCGCACGTCCCTGCTATCGAGCAGGTCCTGGCAGCGCCGCGCGCTGAAGCGCTCCCGGACCTCATCGAAGCGCCAGAACGCCGTGGTAAAGCGGCCGGGATCGAACTCGGGCGCATCGGCGCACAACGCTTGCCGCAGCGCTTCCCCGTACTCGAACTGCCCGATCTCCAGGTCGCGGTGCGCGGCCTCGTAACCGGCGGCCAGGTCCTCCCTGGAGATCGGCCAGCCGCTGTGCGGCACCCATTGCCGAGTTTCAAAGTCGATGGCATCCAACGGAGCACAGCGCCCGCCCCAGATGTTGGTGGTACCACCAAAGAAGCGCAGGCGGCTGTCCCGCAACTCGTAATAGGGCATTCCAACGTTCTCGCCGAGGCCCAGCGACTGCGTGACCGGGTCGTGATCGAACCCGCCGCTTTCCAGCAGGCAGACATTCAGGCCGCTTCCCATCAATCCCCGGGCCAGGGTGATGCCGGCCGCGCCGGCGCCGACAATGCAAAGGTCCGCGTCCAGGGTCGCGCCCACATCGGTAATGGCGAAGTCAATCAGCATGTCGACCGATCCACTTGTGTCAGCGTTTCAGAACACCCGGCGGCCGCCTGACATGAGCGCTTGCACGCCGCGGGCGCGCGTGGCCATACGTACGTTCGGCAATGGGCCATGCCGAGGCGGTCAGGGTGCAGAAACAGTACCACAGGCGGTTCGGGGTTGGCGTTACA
>CAZNFI010000006.1:24605-36862 GCA_964572185.1 uncultured Pseudomonadales bacterium | reverse complement strand
CATGCTCGGCGATCTGCTCAAGGCGCGCTGCCAGGCTCGATATCAACTGTTCGGAGTATTCGATTCGCGAAGCCTGCACCTGCGCCGAGCGGGCGCTTTCCTCGGCCTGCCTGCCGAGCGCGTCCCAGACTTCCTGCCACTGAGCGTAGGCCCGGTCGACCTGCTCGAGCCGGGCCGCCGCAGTCTCATCCTCGCTCTGCGCCGCCTGCACCTGTGGCGCCAGGTCGGCAATGGCCTGCTGCAGCTGTTCGATATCGGCTTCATCCATGCCGAGTTGCCGCGCCGTCTCCTCGGCCTGCACCCGCAACTCGTCCAGATCCTGTTCGTACTCCTCCCCCCGTTTCTGCCTGGATTGAATTTCCTCCTCGGTGCGCAGCGTCTGTTCTCGAAGGAGGTAGTGACGAGTTTCCTCGGCGCGCAACTGTTCTCCAATTTCTTCATGCCGCACCCGCGCCTCGGCGACTTCGGTTTCAATCGACTGCTGTTCGGCCCGCAGTCGCTCGAAGTCCGCTTCCCTGCGGCCGAGGTCGCGCTTCAGTGCCTCGAGTTCGGTGCCCAGGTCGCGAAACCGGATGGCGTGCAACTCGGCGGTACGCAGCCGTTCCTCCAGCTTGAGCTGCCGATACCGCTCAGCCGCCCTGGCCTGTTTCTGCAAGCGCTCCAACGTGCGGCCCAATTCCTCCCGGGTATCGCTCAGACGATCGAGATTGGCCCGCGTGTGGCGGATGCGGCTTTCGGTTTCACGGCGGCGCTCCTTGTACTTCGATATTCCGGCCGCCTCCTCGAGATACACCCGCAGGTCGTCCGGGCGGGCCTCCACCAGCTGTCCGATCATGCCCTGCTCGATAATGGAGTAGCTGCGCGGGCCGAACCCGGTGCCCAGAAAGATGTCGGCGATGTCCCGCCGCCGGCAGCGCGTGCCATTCAAGGAGTAAATCGACTGGGAATCGCGACTGACCTGCCGGCGAATGGCGATTTCCGCGTAACCCGCGTATTCGCCGCCCACACGCCCCTGGGCATTGTCGAAAATCAGTTCGACCGAAGCCACGCCGGCCAGCTTGCGCGTACGGCTGCCGTGGAAGATGACATCCGCCAGACTCTCGCCCCGCAGTTTACCGGCGGAGCTTTCGCCCATGACCCAGCGCACCGCATCGACGATATTGGATTTGCCGCCGCCGTTTGGACCGACGACCGAGCAGCGATTTCCGGGGAGGCGGACGGCAGTCGGATCGACAAACGACTTGAAACCGGCCAGATTGATCTGCTTGAGGCGCATGTAGCTCCGCTACTCGCAGCAGGCGTTCCGCGAACGCATCATCGCATCGACAACCGCCTTGGGAACAAACAGCACATTCCACGCTTGCCAACGCGAGCCCACGGCACACCCCGGGGCGGGTGCACCGCTGGAACACTAGTCTAATGCATTCCAGACCGTGAATGCGACCCCTGGCGGTTCCCGCAAGCGGGCCCGGCACCTGCCCGAACCGGTCAATCCGGGGTTCCCGGCGCGGCCAGCTCGGCGACCAGTGTCATGCTTTCCAGTCCGACCATGGAAAGCGGCTCGGAACGCCACTCCCAGTCGCCGGGGTGCGGCATGGCGGCACCGGTCAGGCTGATGCGGGCGATCACCTCGATTTCGGTGGCGGCAGACAGCAGCAGGTTCGGGTTCATACTCACCGCGTCGTCCAGGCGCACCCGCTCGGGCAGCGGCAGCGCCGCCCGGCGCACCACCGCATAAGGCATGCCGCCGCCAACCGGACGGGCAATCACGAACAGGCTGGCGGAAGCGGGCGGCGCCTCGGCCGCGCCAAGTTCCACATCGATCCTCGGTACCAGATCGCCCAGCATGGCGCGCGCCTGCCTGAGGAATACCTCGAGGGCAGCGCGCTGCATGGGGTCGACCGCACCGCTCAATGACCGGCTGAATCGGCCCACCGCATCCCGGTAGTCGCCACGCCGATACGCATCGATCGCCAGCATTTCCAGCACCATGGGCTGATTCGGATCGCGCTCGAGCAGGCGCGCGGCAATGCGTCGACCCTGTTCATCCAGCCGACCCTGGTCAGCCAGGTAAATCGCCTGCAGCCAGGCGACGTCGACAGCCGGGTCATCGCCGGTGCTGGCGTGCGCCCGGGCAAAGGCGTCGGCCGCCTGCCGGTAGCGGCCCTCCATGAGGTGGACGCGGCCGAGCAGGTAACGGGTCTGTGCGTCGTCCGGCCGGTGTTCGAGCCGGGACTCGAACCAGATCCGCCAGCGGTGGATTTCCGTTCCGTGCTGCTCAGGGTCCAGTTGCAGAACCGCGGGGGCATCGCCCAGCAGCGCCGCGTCCGGCTCTCCGACCTGCGCGTAGAGCGACAGTGCCAGGGCCGGTATGGCAACCGCCAGCAGCAGCCAACCGCGAACACCGGGCGATCGCGCACCGGCGGGGCCGGCAGCGCCGGTTGGCCGGCGTCGACCCGCATCCGTGCCAGCCTCGTCTTTCGCAACCGGGTGGCCAACCGGCACGCCGGGCGGAAACGCCTGGTCGATTGCCGCATCGGCACCATCGCCGGAGAACTCGTCGAGCAATCCCTGGCTGAGTTCCTGTTCCACTTCCGGGCGGCTCGATTCGTCCAGGATGCCGGCCGCGGACTCCTCGTCGAGTTCCCGCAGCCGATCACGGTACAGGGCGCGAAGCGTTCCGTCCCGCCCTGGCCGACGCCTGCGCGAATGTTCCAGCGGGCCCTCCGGCCCAGTCGCGTAGTCTTCCGCATCGCCGGAGTCCCCAGTGCCCGCCGCGGCTGCACGACGCACAATCGGCGCCAGTACGAAGCCCGCGGCCGCCAGTGACAGCAGCGTTGCCAGCATCCAGAGAATCACTGCTCGTCCAGGATTGCCCGCAGCCGCTCCCGGTCCGCGGCGCTCAGCGCCGCGCGCTGCTGGTTGCGCAATCGATACGCAACCACCGCCAGGCCCACCAGGGCGAACAGCGCCGGCCCCAGCCAGAGCAGCGCCGTGTCCGGCCGCAACGGCGGATCATAGAGCACGAAGTCGCCATAGCGAGCCTGCATGAAAGCACGCACCTGCGCATCGGTGCGCCCTTCCAGCACCACCAGCCGATAGACCGTTGCACGCAGATCCTGGGCAATGGGCGCGTCGCTGCCGATCAGGTTGACGTTCAGGCACTTGGGACAGCGCAACTCGCTGACCAGCGCCCGGTAGCGCTGTTCGTAACGCGCATCCGGAAAGTCATAGACATCGATCGGACTCGCCGCCCGCGTGCCCATGGGCAAAATGCTCAGGCAGCAGGCCAGGATCACCGCAACGGCGTTCCGGCGGTAGCCCCGGCTGCCGGCACCGGCCGCCCGCCAATGGGCTTCGGCTCGCATGGAACAGGTTCGTGGCGAAGTGGTTCGCCCCGGCCTCGAACTAGTCCGCACCGTTCATCTCTTCAATCAGCGGCGCCAGGTCTTCCTGCCACACCTGGCGGGTGATCTCGCCAACGCGCTTGTAGACGATGATGCCGGCCGCATCGAGCAGGAAGGTTTCCGGCGCGCCATAGACGCCGAGTTCAACGCCGAGGCTGCCGTCGGCGTCGAGGATGTTGAAGTCGTAGGGATTGCCGAACTCGCGCAGCCAGCGACGCGCTTCGACGGCGTTGTCCTTGTAGTTGACGCCGACGATGCGCACCCCCGACTCCCTGCGGATGCGCGTCAACTCATCGTGCTCGGCCCGGCAGGTGGGACACCAGGTGGCCCAAACATTCACCAGCAAAGCGCTGCCGAGCAGGTCGTCCCGGCTGATGGTGGTCGGCGGCTGTCCCGGCGCAGCGGGCTCCAGCAGGCCTGCCTGGAAGTCGGGAAACGGTTTGCCGAGCAGGGCCGACGGCAGGCGGTGCGGATCCTCCAGCTGGAAGCCGTAATAACCAATCGCCGCTATCGCCAGAAACAGGCCAAGCGGTACGAACAGCGCCGTGCGGGAAAAGGTGCCTGTCACGAGCCTTGCTCGCCCGCCGGTGCCGCTCCCGGCAGCACCGAACCGCTTGCCGGCGCAGGCGACCGGACAGCCTCTGCACCGTCGGCCGGCCCTGGTCTGGCAGCGCCGGCCCGGTCGACCTGCCTGAGACGCCGATAGCGCTTGTCGGCCAACGCCAACACGCCGCCGAACGCCATCAGCAGGGCGCCGAGCCAGATCCAACGGACAAAGGGCTTGACGTATACCCGCACGGCCCAGGCGCCGTGCTCGAGCGGCTCACCGAGGGAGACGTAGATGTCCTTGAAAAAGCCCGCATCGATGGCGGCTTCGGTCATTACCGACCCGCCTGCAAGGTAGCGCCGTTTTTCCGGCACCAGCAGCAGGCGCCGGTCACCGTCGGTGATTTCGAAACGGCCGCTTTGGGCCCGGTAGTTGGGGCCGTCCGTGGCGCTGACGCCGATGAAGTGGAAGTCGACGCCGCCGTGGCTGGCAACCTCGCCCGGCGCCAGGCGGATGTCCTTCTCCACCGACAGCGAATGGGTCAGCGCCACGCCGAGCAGGCTCACGGCAAATCCTGCGTGCGCCATCGTCATGCCCCAATAGGCCAGCGGCTGCCTGGTGATTGCGGCCAGCGGGCGCCGGCGTCGCGCTTTGGCGGTGCCGGCAACCTGGCCGACCGCCGAGTCCGCGGTCAGTCCTGCGCGGCGGGCAACATCCAGCCCGTGCGTCGTCAGTATCCACACCGCCAGCAGCACCGCGGTCAGCGCGGTTGGCGACAGCGATCCGTTCACCACCAGCGGCACCACAACGCCCAGCCCGAGACTGGCCACAGCGGACCAGGTCAGCCGCCGCTTCAACCGGTTGAAATCCGTCCGCTTCCAGGTCAGGAACGGCCCGACGCCCAGGGCCAGCGCAACCACCAGCATCAACGGTACAAAAAAGGTGTTGAACCAGGGCGGGCCAAGGCTGATCTTGGCGCCGCCGCTCACCGCTTCGTACGCCAGCGGGTACAGCGTCCCCCACAGCACCACAGCCAGGGCCAGCACGAACAGCAGGTTGTTCACCAGCAAAAAGGCTTCGCGGCTGAACGACCCGTAGCGCACGCGGGCTGCCACGGCGCTCGCGCGCAGGCCGTACAGGGTGAGCGACCCGCCCACTACCAGCAGCAGGAATATGAGAATGAACATGCCCCGGGCCGGGTCTACCGCAAAGGCGTGCACCGAGGTCAGCACACCGGAACGAACGATAAAGGCGCCGAGCAGGCTGAGCGAGAACACCGACAGCGCCAGCAGCGCCGTCCAACTCTTGAAGGCGCCACGCTTTTCGGTGACCGCCAACGAGTGAACCAGGGCCGTCCCGGCCAGCCAGGGCATGAAAGAAGCATTCTCCACCGGATCCCAGAACCACCAGCCACCCCAGCCCAGTTCGTAGTATGCCCACCAACTGCCAAGCGCAATGCCCAGGGTCAGAAACGCCCACGCCACGTTGGTCCACGGCCTCGACCAGCGCGCCCAGGCGTTGTCGAGGCGCCCGCTCAACAGCGCCGCGACAGCGAACGAGAAAGCAACCGCAAAGCCGACGTACCCGGCGTACAACATCGGCGGATGCACGATCAGGCCGAAGTCCTGCAACAGCGGATTGAGGTCCGCTCCGTCCGCCGGAGCCAGCGGCAGCAGCCGCTCGAACGGATTGCTGGTAAACACCAGGAAGCTCAGAAAACCCAGGTTCAGCACCCCCATGACACCGAGCGCGCGGGCGTGAAAGGCCAGTGGCATGCGCTGCCCCCACAACGCCAGCGCCGACATCCACAGGGTCATGATCAGCACCCACAGCAGGAACGAACCCTCGTGGGCGCCCCACACCGCACTGATCTTGTAATACCAGGGCAGCAGGCTGTTGGAATTGCGGGCCACATAAGCGACCGAGAAATCATCGGTCACGAAAGCGTGCACCAGGATCACGAACGCCAACCCCACGAACACCAGTTGGCCCAGGGTGGAGGAACCGGCCGCACGCATCGGCAGCACCCGTCCGCAGTGGGCGCCGAGCAGCCCGCACGCGGCCGACACGGTACTCAGCAGCAGCGCCAGCACCAGGCTGACGTTGCCCAGTTCCGGCATCATGGCGCAGGCTCCGCGGCGTTTTCGACCAGCGGCATCAATTCCGGCGGCATGTAGTTCTCGTCGTGTTTGGCCAGCACCTCAACCGCCTGAAATACACCCGCCACATCCAGTTCGCCCTTCACCAGGATGCCCTGACCCTCGCGAAACAGGTCGGGCAGGATGCCGCTGTAGGCCACGCTGAACTCGGAGCCACGATAGTCGGTCAGCACGAACGCCACATCCAGCGAGTCGGGTGCCCGCACCACACTGCCTTCCAGCACCATGCCGCCGGCCCGAATCGGCACACCGGTTGGCGCGGCGCCGGCAACGATCTGCTCCGGAGGATGAAACAGGTTCAGGTTTTCGTTAGCGGCCATCAGCATCAGCGTCACCGCGCCGGCGCTGCCGGCAAGAATGAACAGGACCGTGAACAGTCGATTGCGGCGGTTCGGATTCATGGCCCGGACGTGGTTTGCACGGTCGCCGGATCGGAACGCGCGTGCAGCGAACGCAACTGGCGCAGCGTCCGCCGCCGCTCGCGGCGGAACTTGGCGAAATTGCCGATCAGCAGCACAACGGTGGTCAGATACACCACCCAGACATAGGGGCCGTGACCGCCCATGGCAAGGAAGGCATCCAGGCTGTCAAAACTCATGCCGCCCCCGCCGCCAGGGATTCCCGCACCCACTGGGCGCCGCGCTCGCGGCGCAGGATCGCCAGGCGCAGCCCGGCAATCAGGTTGGCGGCGAACAGGCAATAGGCGCCGATCACGTTGACCAGCAGCGGCGCCCACATCTGCACCGGCATGGCCGGCGCCTCGGTCAGCCTGAAGGTGGCGCCCTGGTGCAGGGTGGTCCACCAGTCCACCGAATACTTGATGATCGGAATGTTGATGGTGCCGACCAGCGCCAGCAGCGCACAGGCACGGCCGGCGGTTTCGGCGCGCGGAATCGCCTGGCGCAGCGCGTAGAGGCCGAAATACAGGAACAGCAGCACCAGCGTGGAGGTGGTGCGCCCGTCGAACTCCCACCAGGTACCCCAGGTGGGGCGCCCCCAGACCGCGCCGGTGAACAGCGCCAGCGCCGTCATCCACATCCCGAAGGGGACCATGGTTTCCAGCACCATGTCGGCCATCTTGATGCGCCACACCAGCAGCACCAGGCCGGCCGCACCGAGCACCATGTAGACCGACTGGGCCAGGATGGCGGCAGGCACATGCACGTAGATGATGCGAAAGCTGTCGCCCTGCTGGTAGTCGGGCGGAGCGAACGCCAGACCCCATGCCATCCCGGCCAACAGCAGTATCGCCGCCGCCGCCGCGAATGCCGTGAACCACGGGCCGCTCATGCTGTAGAACCAACGGGGCGAACCCAGCCGGTGCCAGAACTGCTTGATCCTCAAGACTGCTCCACGCTGATTTTCAATGCCGCCGCAACAGCGAAGGGCGACAACGTCAGGGCCAACATAGTAAACCCGGCCAGCCAATAAATCTGCGCCGCCGACGGCAGCCCCGCGGCCCAGCTGGAGGTCGCGCCGACGCCGAAGATCAGCACCGGCAGATACAGGGGCAGCACCAGCAGCGCCAGCAGCACGCCGCCCTTGCGCAGGCCCACCGTCAGCGCCGCGCCGACGGCGCCGAGCAGGCTGAGCGCCGGCGTGCCGAGCACCAGGCACAGCAGCAGCGTCGGCAGCCCGCCGACGGGCATGCCCAGCATCAGCGCCGCCAGCGGCGCAAGCAACGCCATCGCCAACCCGGTTACCGCCCATTGCACCGCGACCTTGGCCAGCACGGCCGCGAACGGCGGGCGCGCCAGCAGCACGAACTGTTCGAGGGAGCCGTCTTCGAAGTCGCGCCGGAAAAGAATCTCCAGCGACATGAGGTTGGCCAACAACACCAGCACCCAGACGATGTCCGGCGCGAAGGCCGCCAGCACGCCGCGCTCACCGCCAATCGCCAGGGCGAACAGCAGCACGCCCAGGAACAGGAAGGCGATCGGGTTCAGCATTTCGTCCCTGGCTCGCACCGCTGCCAGCCATTCGCGTCGAAACTGTGCGCCAAACACCCTCAGTCCCCCGGTCCCAGGTCGATGAACGGCGCATCGGTATCGCCGAGCGGTTGGTGGGTGGCACACAGCACGGCACCACCCTGGTCACAGTGGGCGGCGATCAGGCGGCCGACCATCGCGCGTCCCTGGGTATCGAGCGCGGTCAGCGGTTCATCGAGCAGCCACAGGCGGCCGGGAAACAGCAATGCCCGCGCCAGCCCCGCGCGCCGCCGTTGCCCCTGGGACAACTGGCCGCACGGAATCTCTGACCAGGAGGCGAGTCCCACCGCCTGCAATGCATCGGCAATTGCTGACGCTCGGGTGCCGGCCCGGTCGCTGCCATCCGACGCGAACGCCTGCGCACGGGCAAGCCGTTGGTACCAGTGCAGGTTCTCCCGGGGCGACAGCAGGCTGCTGACGGCGGGCTTGTGGCCGAGATAAAAGCTGGCCGCCGCGTCGACGCTGCCAGCATGGTCCGGGAACAGGCCGGCAGCCACGCGCAGCAGCGTGGACTTGCCGCTGCCGTTGGCACCCCGCACTTCAAGGCACTGACCGGCATGCAGTTCGAGACTCAGGTTCTCGAACAGGCGCCGCCCGCCGCGCACGCACGCCAGCTTCTTCATGCTGAGCAGAGGTCGATTCACACGATCCCCGAACCCCAGGAGTGTGCGCGATTATAAAGTGGCGCAACGGGCGGCGATATTCACGCCAGCCGATCGATGATGGGACAGTCTGGCCGGGAGTCACCGGCACAGGATCTGACCAGGTGGGCCAGTTCATCGTGCAGGCATTGCAGCTCGCGCTGTTTCTGCTCGATCTCGTCGAGACGCGCCTGGGCAATGCGCTTGACATCGGCGCTGCTGCGATTCTGGTCCTGGTACAGTTCGAGCAGTTCGCGGCACTCGCCGATCGAGAAACCGAATTCCCGGGCGCGGCGCACGAAGGCGAGCTTGCGCACGGTCGCGTCACCGTAGCTGCGGTAGCCTGACCCGGTTCGCGAATCGGATTCGACCAGGCCAATGTCGGCGTAGTAGCGAACGGTCTTGGCCGACAGTCCCGCTGCCTTCGAGGCGGCACCGATGTTCATTGAATCGACCTCTTGACCTTCCAGTTAGTGGAAGGATTAGCCTGCCCGGCACCGTTGTCAAGACCGACGGGGCGATGCCCCAGCCCGACATGACGGAGATAACCAGCAACACGGCGATCGACTGGCGCTGCCGGGGAACCTGGAAGGCTGCTTCCCGAAACACCGCCTGGTGCCTGCTCGGGTGTTCCATCGGCGACTTCGGCACCATTGCCTTCTTCCAGTTCACTGGCCGACCCTGGCGATCATGGTGCTGGCGGTCGTCAATGGTCTGGCAACCTCGATCATGCTGGAAACCGTCGTGCTCTGGAGGCAACTGGGGCCGCGCGCCGCACTGCGTACCGCGGTCGGCATGTCGCTGCTGTCGATGGTCGCCATGGAAGCGGCCATGAACCTGGTGGACGTGCTGCTCACCGGCGGCGCCGTGCTGACCTGGTGGGTGGTTCCGGTCATGCTGGCGGCCGGTTTCGTCACTCCCCTGCCATACAACTACTGGCGGCTGAAGGCGCTCGGCAAGGCCTGCCACTGAGGCCCGGTCCGGCAGCTACAGTTCCAGTTCGAAGCCCAGGTACCCCTGCAGCGGCATCGCCGGGAAGTAGCGGTAGCTGCCGAAGGCGAAGTCGGCGCGGTCCGCATAGCGCTTGTCGAGCAGGTTGACGATGCGCGCGAACAGGCGCGCACGGGCGTTCAGGCGAAAGCTCCCGCGCCAGTTGACCACCGCGTGGCCGCCATAGCTGTGCGTGTTGGCCGCATTGATGAAATGCTTGCCGATGACGTTGACCTCGAACTCGGAGTACCAGGCCGCATCGGGCTGGAAGCGCCAGCGGGCATTGCCCAGCCACTTGGGCGCCGTGTCGATGCGGTTGCCCCGCTCGATGACTTCGCCGCCGCCGGCGCGCCGGGAGAAATCGTATTCATGCACCGCGTAGGTGCCCGCCAGGCTGAGCACATGGACCCCGGGAGCCCATTCGGCGGCAAACTCCACTCCCGATGCCCGGGTCTTGCCGTCGCTGACATTGAAGCCGTTGGCCTCGCGAAATATGTAATCCCGGGTCCGCTCGGTGAACACCGACAACGACCAGCCCCGGTCCCTGATTCCGGCCTCGATGGACAGCAGCCGCTCGCTGTCCAGATCGGCCACGGTCTGACCGCGCTGCAAGCGGTACAGCTCGGTGATCTGGGGCGGCCGAAAGCCGCTGCCGGCGGTCAGGTAGACGCTGCCCGCGGTGCCGAACCGGCGCTCGATGCCGAGCCTGCCGGCGACCTCGGTGAAACCGTCATCACCCGATGGCGGGCGCGTGTACAGACAGCCCCCGAAACCGCAGCGGCTGCCGTCGTCGCGTGTATTGCCGACCAGGTGATTGTTGTCGTAGTCGTACTTGAGAGTCTCCACGCGCAGGCCGTGCAACAGCCGCGTGCGTTCGCCAAGGCGCCAGCTCAGGTCATAAAACAGCGCGCCCATGAAGGAGTCGACATCGTAGTCGTAGTGCCTGCCGGCAGGCCGGGTGGCGACCAGGAATGCGGAACCCCGGGTCGGGCCGCCCTGAATCTCGGTCAGGCTGCCCCGCATGAGTTCGAGATGGGCGCCAGCATGCCCCGACAGCGCCTCTCCATCGAAAGCGTATCGGGTGAGCGCCCCGCCACTGGTCTGCTCGTTGGTCTCGGTTGGCTGTCCCGGCAGAAAGTGCTGCAGGAACACCATGCGCGAACGGCGCAGGTACGGCACCAGTTCCCAGTTACCGTTGCTCCAGTGGCTGGCGATGCGCAGTGACCAGGCATCCCGGTAGGCTTCCGGATTGGGGTTGGTCTTACGCAGGTCACCGGCGCCGTACGCCTCGAAGCCACCCACGAAGCCGCCGGTCTCCTGGTTGAGATTGGTCGCGTTCAGCGTGTTGCGCACCCGCCAGCCGCCAAGGTCGGTTTCGTGCCTGAGCGACAGCTTCTGTTGCCCGTAGCCGGTATCGTCCCGGTAACCGTTGGAATGGCTGCCATTGGCGCTGATGGCGAAGCGGTGGCCGCCGCCGGATGCGGCCAGTGCGGCGCGCACCTGGGCAAAGCCATGCGAACCGCCCTCGACCCCGACCCGGGTACCGGCCGGGTCAGGCGTCAGCACATTGATCGCGCCATGCAGGGCATTGCCGCCCAGAGCGGCGCTGGCCGGGCCCCGCCAGACCTCGATGCCGGCGGCCTGTTCCGAGTTGACCTCGAACAGGTTGTTGACGTTGCAGAATCCCGCCGGGCGAATCGGCACGCCGTCTTCGAGAAACAGGAAGGCTCCGCACGCCCCGGCGCCGGTCAGCACCGCCGAGCGGATGGCGGTCAGGTGCTCTTGCCCCGAGCCCCGGGAGACCCACACGCCCGGCACCCTGACCAGCAGCTCGTGAATGTGGGTGGGCCGAATCTCGGCAATGTCATCGCCGTCCACGTCGCCGCGGCTGCCGGCCGTGCCGAGCCGTTCATCGAGGCTGCCGGTGACGACGATTTCTTCGACCCGGTCCCCGGCCAATGTCGGGCAGGCCGCCCAGCACAGCAGCATCGCCAACCCCCAACCGGGCACGCCGCGGCCGCGACGCGAGCGCCGATGCCGAGCAGTGTCTGCCCGGCGTTGTGAATCGCGGGTGCCACGCCGCGCGACCGACCGGAACATCGGGATCTTCCTTGAGGAAAAAAGCGCAGACCTTAGCCGCCGCCCCGGAAGCACGCAAGCAGACCGGGCGTTCCCGGACCGCGGCACGGGCGCGGGACGGCAACGGCTGCCGTCACCGTGCGCCGATCGGTATCCGGTCAGTTGCCGCCGTTCGATGTCGAGTCATCCTCGCGCGTTTCGTCCCGCAACCGCACATCGAAGAAAACCGACCCGCCTTCACCCGGGCCGAGAATGCCGCCGTAAATCCAGCGAACCGTGGTGTAGTGACCGGGCAGCGCCAGCAGCCTGACCCCGTCTTCGATCACAGTCAGTTCTTCGGGCCTGGCGAAGCTGTTGCCACTATCTACCGAGAACAGAACCTCGGTGTCGGCTCCGCCGGCGCTCCCCGCCAGATACTCCGCCGCCTCCGGTATGGGATTGGTAAT
>CAZNFI010000006.1:0-24595 GCA_964572185.1 uncultured Pseudomonadales bacterium | reverse complement strand
TGAACTCGGCGCTGGTATTGGTAAACTCGATGGTGTAACGCAACTCCTCACCGGGGCGTACCCTGTCCGCATCGAGCAACAGGGTTTCAAGCTCGCCGTCGGCGGCCGTGACACGAACGAGTTTGTCGACCGATGTGGCGAGCGTCACCTGTGCGCCAGCCGGTGCAGACAGCAACAGAACGACAGCCACCAACAGCCCCAGACATCCCCAGCGAAGGCCAACCGAGTCCGCCAGGGCTACCCGGCAGCGTCCACATCGGGGCGACGCAGTTCCCGGCATGTGCATCTCCTCAATGGCTCGTGTGGCTGACACGCACCGCTTGTCGCTCGACAATCCGCGGCAAACGGCTCTGAACGCAACACTCTAACGCCGGCGCCCGCACCTATCCAAGCGCCGCTTGGCCCGTTTCGCCAATTCCCTGCAGCGGACCGCCCGCTCCCTGCACGGTGAGTGCATTCACATTCAGCATAGAATGGGCGCAACTTGGATACGTTGTTCCGGAATGCAACTCATCGGTACACATCAAGGTCGCTCAAGGATTCTAGGCGCCTCGCCTGACGGCGAGGCGATCGAGAATGCTCACGCATTCTCCAAACGGCGTTGCGGAACTTTGCTCAACTGTCAAGACGGGGCATCCTCAAGAACGCTAGGATGACAGCGGTTTCCACCAGATTCCCCCACCCCGACCAACTGGCCGGCGCTTCCGTGGCGCAACTCGCCGAACGCCTGCGCGACGGGTCGACGACCTGCCAACACCTGGTCAGCGCCTGTCTCGCGCGAATCGACGACGACGCTGGCGAAGGCGCCCGCACATTTCGCACGGTCAACGCCACGGCGGCAATGCAATCGGCCAGGCACTTCGACGAATTGCGCAAGTCCGGCCGTGCACCCTCGCCATATGCCGGCATTCCAATTTCCGTCAAGGACCTGTTTGATGTCGAGGGAGAGACGACCCTTGCCGGTTCCACGGTGCTCGCCGGCAATCCGCCGGCAGGCGCCGATGCGCCGGCAATCGCCAGCCTGCGCGCCGCCGGACTGGTGTTGATCGGCCGCACCAACATGACCGAGTTTGCGTTCTCGGGTGTTGGCATGAACCCGCATTACGGCACCCCGCTCAATCCCCATGACCGGGAGCGGGGGCGCATTCCCGGCGGCTCATCCTCTGGCGCCGCCGTTTCCGTTGCCGATGGCATGGCGGCTGCCGGGCTGGGCACCGACACCGGCGGCTCCTGCCGAATTCCGGCGGCCCTGTGCGGCACCGCCGGATTCAAGCCGACCGCGCGGCGCATCTCGCGGCAGGGCGTGGTACCGCTGTCGTTCAGCCTGGACTCCATTGGCTCGATGGCCAACTCGGTGGCCTGCTGCGCACTGCTCGACGCCATCATGGCAGGCGGTACGGCCGCCATGAAGCTACCCGCACGGCCGGTCGCGTCGCTGCGCATCGGCGTGCTCGACAGCCTTGCGCTGGACGACCTGGAGGATACGGTAGCCACAGCCTTCGACCGGGCCGTGCACAGGCTTGCCGCGGCCGGGGCCTCGGTGACCGATCTGCGTGTCGATGAACTCACCGACCTGCCGCAGATCAACGCCAAGGGCGGGTTGGCTTCTGCCGAGGCTTTCGCCTGGCACCGGCATCACCTGGCCACCCGAGCCTCGAACTACGACCCACGGGTGCGCAGGCGCATCGAGCAGGGCGCGGAACAGAGCGCCGCGGACTACATCGACGTGCTGCAGCAGCGACGCCGCCTGATCGAAGCCGCGAACGCCGCCTGCCAGGGCTTCGATGCCATTGCCTGCCCCACCGTTCCGCGCATCGCTCCCGCCCTCGACGAATTGACCGACGATGCGCAATACGCGCGCATAAACGCGCTGCTGCTGCGCAACACCAGCATCACCAACTTTCTCGATCGCTGCGCAGTTTCCATACCCATTCACGACCCCGGGACCGCGCCGGTCGGCATGAACCTGATGGGCGAGACCATGGGCGACCGGGAACTGCTTGCCGTGGCCACCAGCGTCGAGCAGCTATTGCGGCCCTCCCGCTGACGGGCTGCGCACGATGTTCGGGGAGCGGGTGGCTTGGTCGTAGACCAGCCTGGCATCGCCGCGCTCGAGCTGCCGGCGCACCGCGGCGCACTTGCGCTCAAGGCTGAAATCCCGGTGACCGTAATCCGTGCCCTCGCGCAGGACGAAGGCCTCGATCACACCGGCCAAAGCTGCATCGGACAGGGTGTGCAGCGGGATTTCCAACGGTTCCTGCACAGACTGTCGCCGCAGCGCCGCCTTGGCTCAGGCGGCCCGGGCGGCCTTGACGGTCTCCCAGGCAGCCTTGATCTGCTGCGTGCGCTCGGTCGCGGCGCGCATCATCTCGTCGGGCAGGCCCTTGGCAGCGAGTTTGTCGGGGTGGTGGCGGCTCATCAGGCGTCGATAGGCGCGCTTGACATCGGCATCCGCCGCATCCGGCGACACGCCCAGCGTCGCATACGCGCTGTCCAGGGAAGGTGCGTCGCTGCCTGAGCCCACCGCCGAGTCGAACATTCGCTCGAAATCAAGGTAATCGGCCCGGGACAGGCCAAGCCGCGCGGCAACGTGCTGCAGCAGGCGCCGCTCTTCGGGGTGCAGACCGCCATCGGCCCAGGCCGCCTGGAACTGGATTTCGAGAAACATGCGGCGGATGTTGGCGCCGCGCAGGCACTCCGAACGAAGCTGGTCGAGCACCGCATCGAGGTCGAACGCCCCGGACCTGCCCTGATTGAACAGCGCCTGGGCGGCGCGGCGCTGCTGCGCATCGAGGCCCAGTTGCCGCATGACCTGTTCGGCGAGCCTGATTTCCTCCGGACTGACGCGGCCGTCGGCCTTGGCGATACACCCCATGACCGAGAACGTCGCCGCGAAAAAGGCCACCTGCGCCCTCTCCTGGCTCGATGCGCGGGACGGGCCCGTGTCGAAGCCGAGCCTGCCGCCGTCGAAGGCGCGGCCGGCACCGCTGAAGGAACTGCCCATGGCGGCCCCGATCATCGCCCCGATCGGACCGCCGATCAGATAGCCGAATGCGCCGCCAATCAGCGTCCCCCACCAACTCATGTTCCGGACCCTCCGTTCGGATGGTGCCATCGTCGGTGTCGCGCACCCGGACACCGGCAATTCGAGCGTTGTTTCAAGCGACAACCTCCACAGCCCTGTAAAATGCGTCGTCTGCTCCGATTGCCGCAGAGAGTAGACGAAGCCGCAGCCCCAGGCGAGTCCGGCATCGCCTCAGGGGATTCCGGCCGCACCGATTCGTGAATGAACGTAGCGAGGTTGGCGAGAGTGGCGAAAGCACTGGCTGCGTGGCGCAAAGCGCGCACCGGCGTGCCTGGCAGCACCTCGAGCACGCGGCGAAGGCATGGCCGGGAATTCTGCGGCTATTGACCACCGCAGCAGTTTATTCATGAATAGGCGCGGCTTGCCGGCGGCACTGCTGACCAAACGGCTCGCTGCAGGTATCCTTGCCAGGCCATCGATCCGACTGCGACGAGCTGGGATCATTCCTGCCCGTCGAAAACCCCGGAGGAACCATTGGACGACAGCCGAACACTGCGTGAAGAGCTGGCTCGAGGCTACCGGGTATTCGGCGCACTCGGCTGGGGCGACCTGGGTGACGGCCACATCAGCGCCCGCGACCCGCAGCGCCCGGACTGTTTCTGGATGCTGCGCTATGGCGCCCTGTTTCCGCAAGCCACCGCCGAGGACCTGCTGCTGATCGATCGCGACGGCAACGTGGCCGAGGGCAGCGGCCGCATCAACCTCCCCGGATTCCACATTCACCAGCCCATTCTCACCGCCCGTCCGGACGTCACGAGCGCCGCCCACACGCATACGCCCTGGGGCACGCCCTTCTCCGCCGAGGCGCGCATCATCGAACCGATCATCCAGGAGGCCTGCATCTTCTACGAGGACTGCGCCCTGTTCGACGACGAAGAAGTGCAGGTGCAGAGCCTGGCCGCCGGTACCCGCATCGCCCAGAGCATGGGCCGCAACGATGCCCTGATCATGCGCAGTCACGGCCTGCTTACCGTCGGCGCCAGCGTGGCCTCGGCGGTCGCGCGCTTCGCGTTCCTCGAGCGCTGTGCCGAGGCGCACCTGAAGAGCCCCGCCGGCAAGCCCATTGCGCCGGAGGCTGCGCGCTTCGCCAAGGCCGATCTCGCCGGCGAGCAGCACCTGCGGACAACCTTCGACTTTCTGGCGCGGCACCACGGCGTGTACTGAGCGCCGGCCTGCACTCACTCGCAAGGGAGTCAGCAATGACCTCAGCCGTTACCGGATTCGTCAAGCGCTGGCAGATCGGCGATGTAGGCATCTCCCGCATCGTCGAGATGGAAATCGCCGGCGGTTCGAAATTCATCCTGCCGGAGGCAACGCGGGAAGCCTGTCTGCAATACCCCTGGATGCAGCCCCACTTCATGGACGAGCGCGGCAACCTGATCATGAGCATCCATGCCCTGGTGATCGACACCGGCAGCCGCCGCATCGTGGTCGACACCTGCATCGGCAACGACAAGGAACGCGCCTTTCCGAACTGGAATCAACTGCAGACCGGCTTTCTCGACGACCTCGCCTCCGCCGGCTACCCGAGGCAGTGCATCGATACGGTGCTGTGCACGCACCTGCACGTGGATCACGTCGGCTGGAACACCATGCTGGTGGACGGCGCCTGGATACCCACCTTCGACAAGGCCCGCTACCTGATCAGTGCCGAGGAGTGGGCGTACTGGGACGGCGGAGATGACGACGACTCCTTCGGCCCGATCATGAGCGACTCGGTGCGCCCCGTGGTCGAGGCGGGGCTGGCCGATTTCGTGCCCATGGACCACCGTCTGTGCGAACAGGTGTGGCTCGAGCCGACGCCCGGCCATACCCCGGGGCACGTCAGCGTGCACATCGAGTCCCGCGGCGAACACGCCCTCATCACCGGCGACTGCATCCACCACCCCTGCCAGATGACGCGCACCGACTGGTGCAGTTCCGCCGACTTCGACCAGGCACAGGGACGGCGCACGCGGGAAGACCTGCTGGCCCGATACGTCGATAACGACATTCTGGTTATCGGCACCCACTTCGCGACTCCCACGGCCGGGCACATCCGCCACCGTCGGGAAGGCGGGTACTGGTTCGAGGCGGCTGTCTGACCGGCGCCATTCCACTGGCCCGGCCGCCGGCGGGTCAATCGCCCGCGGGTTTCGGCAGCAGGTGCTCAGGCAGCGGCGCCCGGCGGTAACTGCGCGGCGGCGGATAGTTTTCCGCCAGGTAATCAAGAATCGCGGCTTCGATGTCGGGGCCGAGATCCCAGAAATTCTGCGTTTCCTGCATCCAGCGAATGATGGCCAGCCAGGTTTCCCGGTCGCCGCGCTGGTTGGTGATCAGCCCGTAGGAGTGGCACCCGCCGCACTGCGCGCGCACCAGTTCCCAGCCGGGGTTTTCGATCAGGCAGGTGGCCGGATCCGCATCGGCCGCCAGTGCCGGCAGGCCGGCCATTAAACCGGTGACCGCCAGGCCCGGCAACAGCGTGTGCAGACGCTGCCTGCGCAAGTGCTGCGGCTTCGAATCGCTCACGATACGGTCACGGCAATGCGATGACAGGCATTGTTCAGATAGCCGCGCGGGTTCCAGGCGGGCAGCACGACCGGTTGCGAGCGGCCCAGTACATCGACGGCCCTGGCCCAGATCTCATAATAGCCGGGTTGCGGAAAGTCGATGGCCGTCGACCACTGCTGCCAGGCGAGGCGGTTGACGGGCCTGGTCAGGTCGGCGCGCTGCCAGGTAGCGCCGAAATCGATGGACACATGCATCTGCGCCACTTCGAGGTCGCCGGCCCAGGCGTGGCCGCGCACCTGCACGGATTGCCCGAAAGGCCGACAGGCTCCCGATTCAGGATGCGTGATGAGCGACTTCACCGGCATCGACCCGATGATGCACATGTCCTCGTCGGCAACCGTGCTGCCCGGAGCGACCGGTTCGCAGGGCACCCGGTACGACTGGCCACCCATCTTCGCCCCGTCGTGCACCCGGTCGCGAACCAGTATGCGCGTCAACCACTTGCCGCTGACCGAACCCGACCAGCCGGCGCAGACCAGGCGTACCGGGTACCCATGCAGGGGTGCCAGCGGCCGGCCGTTCATCGCCCAGGCAATCAGCGACTCGTCTTCCAGCGCCTTTTGCAGCGGCACTCCCCGGGAGATCGGAAATTTCGTCAGATCGCCCGACAGGTGCCTGTCGGCGGCTTCGTAGGCAACGTAGACGGCATTGTCGGCCACGCCGCAGTAGGCCAGCAGATCCTTGAGCCGCACCCCCGTCCAGGTCGGGCAGCCGACTGCGCCGGTGGTCCACTGATTGCCGCGGGCGGGAGGATGAAACTCGGCGCGCCCGTTACCGCCGCATTCGAGTTGCAGTTGCAGCGTGTGATGCTGAAACCGGCCCCGCAGCTCGGCAAGCGTCATGCTGGCCGGGCGCAGGCAGGCCTCACCGGCCACCTTGACCACCCAGGCGTACGCGTCGATGCCCTCGGTCAGCGGCGGTACGCCATTGTTTCTCACGAACAGCCGCTCGACCGGAGTGACCGCGTCGTCGAGCAGGTGGGCCGGCGTTTCCGCGTTGAGCGGCCGGTCGTTCAGCACGCGCAGACCGTCCTTGCCTGGAATCGAGAAAGGTTCGGCGGTCTGCGCGTAGGCGGCAGGGACCAGACCGCCGGGCATCCACCTTGCAAACGGAATCGCCGCACCCAGCGCGCCGGCCATGGCCGCCAGCCCGGCGCCGCGCAGGAACCCCCGCCTGCTGCGGGGATCCGGCACGCGCCCCCACAACAAACGGTCGGCGCGCAGCGGATGCTTGCGATAAAGGCCATGGATTCCCTGGGAGCCGCGCACTTCAGGCCGCCCGCCCACTGCCAGCCAACGCGGCTACCTTGCCCACCACCACTTCGTTGCCCGGTGCCGGACTGACGGGCACATTGCGCGACAGCAACAGGGAACAGAGCGCCAGCGCCGCCCCGACCAGGAACACCAGCGAATGGGAGACCACCCACACCATTCCCAGCAGCGCAGGCAGCACCACCGCCGCGATGTGGTTGATGGTAAAGGAAACGCCCGCACTGCTCGCCAGATCCCCGGAATCGGCGATCTTGTGAAAATAGGTGGTGAGCGCGATGTAGAGAGCGAAGAACAGGTGATCGACAATGTAGAGCCCGGCCGCAACGTAGGGGTCGTCGACGAACGCATAGGCGGTGAACACGATCACCAGGCCCGCGTACTCGATGGTGAGCGCCGCCCGCTCGCCGATCCGATGAATCACTGCGCCAATTTTTTCCGCGAACAGCCAATTGAACGCATAGTTGATCAGGAACAGCACGGTCACCTGGGCAGCGCTGTAGCCGAATCGCTCCACCATCAGGAAAGCCGCGAACACGATGAAGATCTGCCGCCGCGCCCCGGACAGGAAGGTCAAGGCATAGTATAGCCAGTAGCGTTTGCGCAACACGATGCGCTTGCGCTGCGGGGCGGCTTCCTCGAATACCGGAAACGCAATCCACATGGCCACCGCAAGGCCGGTGCAGACACCGCCCGCGACCAGGAAATTCAGGGCGTAATCGAAACCCAGAATCTCCAGCGAGACCCACAGCAGCGCGTAGGTGACCAGCGAGGTGATCGCCCCTACCGAGATCAGCTTGCCCAGCACCCTGGGCGCCTCCTCCTTGCTCAGCCACTGCAATGCCAGCGATTGTTTGACCGCTTCGAAGTAGTGGAATCCGATGGACATCAGCACCGTGGTGAAATACAGGCCATAGATGGTGGGAAAGAAGCCGGTGAGCGACACGCCGAGCCCCAGCAGCGCCAGCGACAGTACGCCGAATGCCTGCTCGCGGATGATGAGCAGCACGAATACGGTGGTGAACGCCATGAATCCCGGCACCTCCCGCAGGCTCTGCAGGATGCCGATTTCGATACCGGTGAATGCCGCCCGCTCGACCGCGAAGTTGTTGAGCAGGGCGGCCCAGGCATTGAATGCCACCGGCACGGCAATACTCATGAGCACCAGCAGCATCACGGGAGTGCGCCAGGCTCTTTGCGTCAGCGGATTGTCCATGGCTTGCGCACCTCCAAACCCCCTGAGCGGCCTCGGTGTGGACAGACCGGTCGCGTTTTCATACGAACTCGCCAGGCTGCATGGCAACTTGATCGCCGATCAGGTTGTCAGATGAGTTCTGTCCGCTCCCGTTCACCGCCATCTCGCCGCGCTGGGCACCGCTTTGTCCGGTCTGAAACAACAGGGCGGGCGACGCGTGATCCCGCAGTCGACGGCGCCCCTCTACCCGCCACAGGCAATGCCTCGGCGGTGCCGTATTGTAGCGTGCAGATTCGCCCAACATGCCAGTCGCCGGCAACGCACTGCGCGCGCCCGGCCAAACACCGCGTCTGTGCTGAAATCTGCAAGCGGCAGTACCGTTTTTGGCATGGGCAGGGAACAGCCGCCCACCTAGAATTTTCCGGCGGTGTCGGCCCTGACCCGCAGTGCAATGCCGACCCCGCGTCCGCAAGCGACGCCAGCCAAACCCGGTGACCCGGCAAGCGGACCAGATTGTCACCGGCCCGACTGTGGAGGGAGCCGCCGGCCGATGCAGGCCCGCTGCTTGCGGAAGTCGATCTCGACGCCATCGCCAATGCTGTAGCGGATGCGGTCGGCCACTACTCCGGGCCGGATATCGCCAGGTTGGTGTTGAACCGAAAGCCGCAATGCCGGGCCGAAGACTCGGTTGCAGGAACATTCGAGGAAGTTGTCCCGGAAACGCAACATCATGAAACGAGTGCCGACAGTTAACCGCAATAACATGCCCGACGGTTGGGCACCTCCCCATCCGGCCTGGCAGTCCGTCTGGATGGACATCGACGACCCATTGGTTGCCGGATACTTCGGCATCCAGGCCACACATCCCGCAAAGCTCGAGCAGTGGGCGCGGCCCGCGTTGATCGAGAACGATGCGCCTCTTGCAGTCGAACAGGGTGTATTTCGAGACCGGCGCGGCAACAGCAACTTTCTCTATGTCGGCTACTGGCGCCGCTCAGCCTACCGGGAATGGTGGGCGCAGCACGGGAATTCCGGCTGGTGGCACGACCAGCGGCGTCTCTGCGAAGGCGTGGGGTATTGGCGCGAGGTCGTCACAATGCCCTTCGAGCGCTTTGAGACGCTACACTCGACCAAGTCCCCGCACGGCATCAGCGTCTCCGCTGACGGCATGAATGGCCCGATCGACGAGCATGCCTATCCTGGCGCGATGCGCGACCGAATTCACCTTTCCGCCACCAGGAGCCTGCGCAATCCCGATGGGCTCAATACGCTGATGCACTCCGAAGCGTCTGCCGATGGCAAGCGGGTTGTCATAGTGCCGCCCGAGAACATGTGCGTCATCCGCTCCGGGCAGAACTGGTCACTTTGCGATGTTCGCGAGAAGGCCTGGTATCTCGAAAAGGTCCACCCCGTGTTATTGGAAGGCATGCGCTTCCTGAGCGAACATCCAACCGAGACCAACTGTTACGCCCTGCGCTTCGTCCGCAAGACGGACAATTCCTGGCACAACGTCGAGCAGAGTTTCGGGTTGGGATACTCTGCGGATGTCTACGCCTTCGAGCACTGGGCAAAGAGCCATCCCACGCATCTCGCCATATTCGACAGCTTTCTGGAAATGGTCGAGGAATTTCGGGAAGCGATGCAGCTTCGTCTCTGGCACGAGGTGACAAGCGTGCCGGGCCGGGGTTGCGAATTCGAGTATCTCGCCTGTCACCCGCAAACCGGGCTGTTGGGCTACGCCTGACCATCGCGCCTGATCGAATATTGCAGCAATTCACCACCGGGGGCCGCAAACGGGTGCGCAAGCGTGTCCCGTGCCGGCAGAGCGCGACCGCCTGGCGCATTGCGGATGCGACCGATGTAGTGAAGTTCGCGCGGAACAACGGTACGCTGCAATCCTGAGAATCCGGCGTGAACCGGGTTTGCCGCGCCACGCGAACCTGATGCGCCGATAACATCAACTCGACAAGGCGCCCGACCATGTTTGACCTGAACCTCATCAGTCACCCACTGACCGGGACTCCGTTCGGTACCGCTCTCGATCTCTGCCTGATACTCGCCGCCCTGGTCTGGCTAATGACGGCGATCACGCGCGAATGCTCCTGGGTGGACCGGCTCTGGTCCATCACGCCGCCGGTCTATTGCCTGCTGGTTGCGGCCGCCGCGGATTTCGACTCGACTCGCCTGAACGTCATGGCGGCCCTGGTCACGCTGTGGGGGGCGCGCCTCACCTTCAACTTTGCGCGCAAGGGCGGATACCAGCCGGGTGGCGAAGATTATCGATGGGAACATGTGCGCGCCCGGGTCAGTCCCATTCAATTCCAGCTGGTCAACATCTTTTTCATCTCGTTTCCGCAGATGTTGCTCATCTGGCTGTTCACCTCACCCATACACCAGGCCTGGGTGGGCATGGATACGCCTCTAAACTGGCTCGACGCCATTGCCACTATCCTGTTTCTGGGCCTGCTGGTCGGCGAAACCGTCGCCGACGAACAGATGTGGGCGTTTCAGCAGGACAAGAAACGCAAGGCCGAGGCCGGCGAGCCCGTCGAGCAGCCGTATCTGCGATCCGGGCTCTATGCCTTGTCCCGACATCCCAACTACTTCTGCGAACTCGGCATGTGGTGGGTGTTCTACCTGTTTGCGGTCGCCGCAACGGGTCAGTGGCTGCACTGGTCCGGCCTTGGCTTCATCCTGCTCACGGCTCTGTTCATTGGTTCGACGCGCCTGGCGGAAACCATCTCGCTGGGCAAGTACCCGGCCTATGCCGACTATCAGGCAACGGTGCCGAAACTGATTCCACTACCCGCGTCGATGCACCGCAAGGGCTGAACCCGGGCCGCCCTCACTCGGCGCCGCGCAGCACCATAAGCGGCGGCGACGCCACCAGGCGCCTGGCGCCGGTCATGCCGACCGCGAAGATCAGTGCGGCGCCCACCGCCGGGCCCGCCAGCCATAACCAGGGGTGTGCCGATACCGGCAGATCGAATACCTGCCACTGCAGCAGTGCGACCACCAGTTCGGCGCCCACCACCGCAACCAGTCCGGAAAACGCGCCGAGTGCGATGAACTCGACGGCCAGGCTGCTGGCGATGAGATTACGGGTACCGCCCAGCGCGCGCACCAGGGCGTGCTCTGCCATGCGTGCATCCCAGCCGGCGCGAATGCTGGCCACCAGCACCAGGCAACCGGAACCGAGCACCAGGGCCAGCACCAGTTCGACAGCGCCGGTGACCCGGTCAACGATGCTCTGCACCTGTTCGACGATGGCGTCTATTGCTATGACGGTGACGGTGGGAAACTCGGCGAGCAGCCGATTCAGGAATACCTTTCGCTCCGCCGGCAGATGGAAGCTGGTCATGTAGGTGACCGGAAATTCACTCAGGGAACCGGGCGAAAAAATGATGAAGAAGTTCGGCTGCATGGTCTCCCAGTCGAGGCTGCGCAGGCTCGCCACCTCGGCATTGACCGTCTGCCCGCCAATATCGAAGGTCAGGCGGTCTCCGATCGCCACGCCCAGCTCCCGGGCGTACTCGTCCTCCAGCGACACCAGCCGCGCCGCCTCACCAGGCTGCCACCACCTTCCCGCAACGACCTCGTTGCCATCCGGAAGTGCACCGCTCCAGGTGAGATTGCGCTCGGAGCGCAGTCTGGAGCCGCCACGGTCGTGATCTTCCGCGTCCCGTTCCCTGGTTTCCTCCCAGGTTGTGGCATCCATCCCGTTAACCGCGACAATGCGGCCGCGAATCATCGGGTACAGGGGCTCCTGGCGCTGAACGTCGCTGGCGTCGTTACAATCGCCACCGGAGGGCAACGCGGATTCGGCAACGGTCATGGACGCCGTCTCCAGGTCCCGCGCACAATTCAGCAATGCCTCGACCGCCGGCAACTGGTCCGGGGTCACGTTCAAGAGAAAGTGATTGGGAATGTCGTCGGGAAGCTCGCTGCGCCATTCATCGATCAATGCCGTGCGCAGCAGCACAAGCACCAGCAGCAGCATGATGGCCAGGCCGAAAATCAGGATCTGCGCGGTACTTTCCCGGCGGCGGCGCTGTAGGCCGGCCAGTGCCAGGCGCATGCCGCTGCCCGCCTGCATGCCGGCTGCACGCCCGCTGCGCAGCAGCAACATGGCCAGCACGCCAAAGAACAGCACCACGACCAAAGTGCCGCCGATGGTCACCAGGGTCAGAAACAGGCTCTGGCTGTACCAGACCAGCAGCAGCAGCGCACCGGCGCCGGCCGCTCCGTAGCTCATCCACTGGGACACCGGTGGCGCGCCGAGATCGCGCCGGATGACCCTGAGCGGGGAAATGTTTTTCAGGTGCAGCAGCGGCGGCATCGCAAACGCCAGCGCGCAGATCAGCCCGGTGGCGGCACCCAGCAGCCAGGGCCGCAAACTGGGCATGGGCAGCGATACCGGCAGCAGCGCATCCAGTGCCTGCACGATCAGCAGATGCAGGCCGGCGCCGAGCGCCAGGCCCAGCAGCACACTGATCGCGCCCACCGTGCCGAGAATGCCGAGGTAGGCGTTGAGAATCTGCCGGGGCGTCGCCCCCAGTGTCTTGAAGATGCCGACATGGTCATAGTGGCGGCGCGAGTACCGGTGCGCTGAAAGGGCAACGGCCACCCCTGCAAGCAGCACGCCCAGCAGGCCGCCGAGCAACAGAAAACTCTCCGCGCGGTCCAACGCGCCGCCGATGCGCGGGCTACTCTCGCGGATGTCCATCCACCGATAGTTGGGTTCCAGGTCGAGTTGCGCGCGCAGCGCATCGAGATCTTCTGCGGCGCCGCTCAGCATCAACCGGTAGCGAATCTGGCTGCCCGGCTGCACGACCTCGGTCGCCGGCACGTCGGCGATGTTCATCAGCAGCCGGGGTCCGAGATCGAAGAAGCTGCCGCCGCGGTCCGGTTCCTTGACCAACACGCGCCCGACTATCAGCCGCGCCAGGCCCACTTCCACCGCATCGCCGAGTGCCAGGCCCAGCGAGGGAAACAGACGCGAATCCAGCCACACCTCACCCGGCGCCGGTATCGAATCAACAACGCTTCCGGCACCGAACGGTTCCAGGCCGGCAATCAGCGACCCGCGCAGCGGATAGCCGTCACTCACCGCCTTGACGCTGACCAGTTGGCTGCGCTCGCCGCCGCCGAAGACCATCGATGGGAATGCCAGGCTGTCGGCGGTGTGCAGACCGCGCTGCATTGCCGCCTCACGAAATTCGCCCGGTATGGGCCGGGAACTGCTGATGTAACAATCCGCGCCCAGGAAACTGGCGGATTCCAGCACCAGCGCCTGCTGCAAACGGTCGACGAACAGGCTGATGGCCGTCACCGTACCCACCGCCACCAACAGCGCCACCAGCAACAGGCCCAGCTCGCCAGAGCGCCAGTCCCGCCAGGCCATACGGGAAACGATGCGCGGCGTCATTTGGCGGCCTTCCGTGTGCGATGCCGGCAGCGCCAGGCATCCGCGCAGGCCACCGTCACCTGCCGCATCATGCCACGATCCTGCCGGCATCGAGTTCCAGAATGCGGCCGCAGCGCCCGGCAAGCCGCTCGTCGTGGGTGACCAGCACCAGCGTGGTGTCGAACTCTTCATTGAGACTGAACAGCAGGTCGATGATACGGCCGCCGGTTTGCGTATCCAGATTGCCCGTGGGTTCATCGGCGAACAACACCGTCGGGCGCGAGGCAAAAGCCCGGGCTATGGCTACGCGCTGCTGTTCGCCGCCGGACAATTGCCGTGGATAGTGTGTTGCCCGGTCGCTCAACCCCACCCGGTCGAGCAGTTCGCGCGCCTGGCCCTCGGCTCCCGGGTCGCCGCGCAGTTCCGCCGGCAACATGACATTCTCCACCGCACTCAGGCTGGCCAGCAGGCGAAAGGTCTGGAACACGAATCCCACATGCGCGCCGCGTACGCGCGCCCTTGCCTCTTCATCCATGGCGGTCAACTCGTGTCCGGCCAGGAACACCTGTCCCGCGCTCGGCAGGTCGAGCCCGGCAAGGATGCCGAGCAGTGTGGTCTTTCCCGACCCGGAAGCACCGACCACCGAGAGCGTTTGGCCCACGTTGATTTCAAGCTCGATGCCATCCAGGATGGTCAATTGCCCTTCGAGGGTCGGAACCGTCTTGCCAATGCCCGTAGCTCGAACAACCGTGCGAACCATGCAACCAATTCTCAGGTGGTGGGTATTAGTGGCCGTTCTGCTGTCGCTGGGCGCGGACCGCCCGCAACTGGATCGGCATACGACCGTGCTGGTGCTCGGCGACAGTATCAGCGCCGCCTACGGTATGCAACGCGAGCAGGGCTGGGTGCAATTGCTGCAGGACCGGTTGTCGGCGATGGGCCCCGGCTACCGCGTGGTGAACGCCAGCATCAGCGGCGACACCACCGGCGGCGGCCTGGCGCGCCTGCCGGCGTCACTGAAAACCCACGACCCCGACCTGGTCATCATCGAACTCGGCGGCAACGACGGCTTGCGCGGATACCCGATTGCCAACATTCGCGCAAACCTTCAGCGGCTGGTCGAACTGTCTCGTGCCGGGGGTCGACAGGTGCTGCTGGTCGGCATGCAGATGCCGCCCAACTACGGGCCCCGCTACACCAGTGCTTTCCAGGACCTGTTCCAGCAGGTGGCGGACACTCAGGGTATCGAACTTGTGCCTTCGTTCATGGAAGCCGTGGCTCTGCAGCCGGGGTTGATGCAGGACGACGGCATACACCCGAGCGCAAGCGCACAACCGCTGCTGCTGCAGGCACTCTGGCCTTCCATAGAATCGCTGCTGCGCCCAGAGCCATAGCCAGGTCAGAGCCGGGCACGGCACGGAGAGTGTCGATGCGCCCGTCCGGCAAGGCGCGAGGTGCGAGAACACCCGGCTTGGTGCAATATGCGGGCTTGCCGCGCCTATTCGGATGCCATCGCTTCGCCGACGTGCCGACCGCCCCTGGCATCGGCGAGTTCGACCTGGCGTTGCCGTTCTTCGAGGCTGGCGCGCCGGCCCTCGTCGAGGTCATCGACACAGTGCGGGCAGTGCACGCCCGGCCGATAGCGTGGCGATTCGAGGTCGGCGGCAGACAGCGGTGCCCGGCAGGCGAAACACTGCCGGTAGCTGCCCTGGCCGAGTGACTCGTCCACGGACACGCGCTGGTCGAAAACGAAACACTCGCCCTGCCAGCGGTTCTGGTCCGGGGTCACGGTCTCGAGATAGCGCAGGATGCCGCCATCGAGTTGATAGACCGCCTCGAACCCGGCGTTCAGCATCCAGGTGGAGGCTTTTTCGCAACGGATGCCGCCGGTGCAGTACATGGCCACTCGCGGGTGTTTTTTCGGATCAAGCCGTGCCCGCACAAAATCGGGAAAATTCCGAAAATGATCGATTTCCGGGTCGACGGCGCCTGCAAAGGCGCCGATACCGATCTCGTAGCGGTTACGCACATCGATAACCGTTACCCCCGCATCGTCGAGCAGTTCGTTCCAGCGTCGCGCATCCACATGTTCGCCGGCAACCGTTTCCGCACCTCGGTTCGGCGCATCGAAACTAACGATCTCCGGCCTGATGCGCACCTTCAACCGGTAAAAAACCGGGTTGCCGGCCGCGGCGCTGGAATACTTGACCGGCAGCCGGGCGAAGCGCGGTTCCTTCTCGAGTGCCGCGACAAACGCCTCGAGACGCCGGCGCGCTCCGCACAGCGTGGCATTGATTCCTTCTTCGGCGAGCAGCACGGTGCCCTTCAACGCCAACGACTCGGCCAGCGCCTGTATGCGCCCTCGCCATGCGTCGAGGTCGTCCAAAGCAACGAATCTGTAAAAGGTGGCGACCGTCACCCCTGGGACTCGCTGGCGCCATGCTGCCGCGGCGCGGCCACAGCACCTTCGAGCCGCTTGCCGCCCAGGCAGGGCGGTGACAGCGGCGCGTCGCCGAAACGCCGTCGCCATTCCTCTCGGGTGTAAGTGTGGATGGCCAGTGCGTGGATTTCCCGGGCCAGCTCTTCCGCCAGCACCGCGTTGACCTGCCGGTGGCGGTTGAGCAGCCGCACGCCCACGAAGGCATCGGCCACCAGCACCACCTTGAAGTGCGACTCGGATCCCGGCGGCACGTTGTGATTGCCGCTCTCGTTGATGACTTCGAGATGGTCGGGCGCAAGCGCCTCGGCCAGCTTGCGTTCGATGCATTGCGCGACAGACATGGCAGCAGCGGTCGGTAATCGGACCGCGAGTATAGCTCAACGAGTCGATGCCCCTGACCGGGAGCCGGACGGCAGCCGGGGTCTCAACCGCGCCCTGGCGCAGCGTGCGCCGCGCCTGGCCGACCAGGCCAATCGACCTGACTTTCTGCCGCTTGGGGCGGGATTCGGGCGCCGCAGCGCGTTACAATCCGCAGCCAGGTCCATACCGCCATGCGAGACTGCCATGCTGGCCATCATCTCTCCAGCCAAGACGCTGGACTTCGACAGTCCGGCGCCAACCCGCAAACACACGCAACCAATGTTCCTGCAAGAGTCCGGTGAACTGATCGGGCAGTTGCGCGAGTTCGCGCCGCCCGACCTTGCCGACCTGATGGGCATCAGCAGCAAGCTCGCCGAGCTCAATGTCGACCGCTATGCAAGCTGGAACCCCCCCTTCACGCGCAGCAATGCCCGCCAGGCGGTGCTGGCCTTCAAGGGCGATGTCTACCTGGGGCTTGACGCCTACGACTACACCGAGCGGGACTTCACCTGGGCGCAGAAGCACGTGCGCATCCTGTCCGGCCTGCACGGGCTGCTCAAACCCCTCGACCTCATCCAGCCCTACCGCCTGGAAATGGGCACCAGGCTACAGAACCGTCGCGGTTCCAGTCTTTATGACTTCTGGGAAGACAAGATCACGGCTGCCCTGAACGAAGCGATCGCTGCGCAAAAGCAGCCGTTGCTGGTCAACCTGGCATCCAACGAGTACTTCAAGGCTGTCGATGCCAGCCGCATCGATGCACGCATCGTCACGCCGACATTCAAGGATCTCAGCCGTGGCCGTTACCGGTTCCTGTCGTTCTTTGCCAAGAAGGCGCGCGGCCTGATGACCAGCTACATCGTCAAGAACCGGGTCTCGACGCTGAAGGCGCTCAAGGCATTCGACTGGCAGGGTTACCGCTACTGCAAGGCGCAATCGAGCGCCAATGACTGGGTATTCCTGCGCGACCGACCGAACTGAATTCACAACGGCACGACCATGAGCACACAAGACACCGAAATAGAAGCTGCCGTATTCCGGCGCCTGCTCGATCATCTCGATGCACGCAAGGACGTGCAGAACATCGACCTCATGAACCTGGCCGGCTTCTGCCGCAACTGCCTCTCGAAATGGTACCGGGCCGCCGCCGAGGAACGGGGCATCGAGGTCGACCTGGAGAGCGCTCGGGAACTGGTCTACGGCATGCCCTATGCCCGGTGGAAGGCAAACTACCAGAGCGAGGCGTCCGCCGAGCAACTCGCGCGGTTCGACGCCCACCGCGACGCCGCCGACTGACCGGCACAGCCGGGCCACATCGGGCCAGGCGCTTACAGGTGATTGGCGGCGCCCGGCGGGTTCAGCAGTTGCGCGGGCCGAGGCGTTACTCCCGGGGCTTTGCGCGCCGCACCACGCGCACGACCACCGCGCCGGCAACCGCCAGCGCCGCGAACAGCAGCACGAACAGCGCACTGGTACCGAGGTAGCCCATGAGTTCGCGCATGTTCACCCCGTACTCGACCGCCAGCCAGTAGATGGAGGCAGTCACGGCGAGGGTGCCGAGCAACAATGTGCGCACCAGCCGCCGGTGGTTGATCGTCCGCGGCCGCCCGGTCCCGGCAAGACGCCGCCGAACCGCATCGGCCTTGCGCAGTTTGTCGTTCATCTCGTCCACGATCACGCCGTTTCAGCGGTGGCGCGGCGAGCAGCATGCTTTGACCGCACCCGTACATTAGGATAGTTTCCAAAGCAGCCACGAGGAACCATGCGCAACCGCCTGGATCACACAATCAGAAGCCTGAAGTACGGACTCCTGGGATCGCGCCGCCCGCAATAGCGTATCAGAGCCATTACGCTGCGGCGCTGAACGGCACACCGGTTTCCGGCAGGGACGAGCAGAACGGAACATCACATGCACCGGAGAACGCCAACACACCTGGCCATCCTGAGCGGCGCGGCCGCCCTGTTTGCCGCCATTTTGGCCTGCGCGGCAGAGGTGGCACTGCACCGGTCGCCGGACCTGGCGCTATCCCAGCAACCCCGGGAATTGAGCCCGCTCGGGGTACACCCCCGGACCAGCCTCACCATCGTCGAGCAACTCCGGCACAACCACTACCTGCAGAAGGACCTCGACGATGCGATTTCCAGCCAGGTCTTCGACAAGTATCTGGATCTCCTCGATGGCGCCCGCGTGTTCTTCCTGGCGAGCGACATCGAGGCGATCGAAAAATACCGCCACACCCTTGACGACGCATTGAAGCGGGGCAACCTGGAACCCGCGTTCGAGATTTTCAATCTTTATCAGGCACGCCTGATCGAGCGTTTCGAGTTCCTGCTCGGCATTCTGGAGTCAGGCATCGAAGACCTGGACTTCACCGCCGAGGACTGGATAGAAACCGACCGGGAGCAGGCTCCCTGGCCGCAATCCGCGGCAGCCGCGGACGAGCTGTGGAGCAAGCGCCTGAAAGCCGCCGTACTCAGCATGAAGCTGAACGGCAAGCCGCTCGCCGAGATTCAGGAACTGCTGACCAAGCGCTACCGCAACCGGCTGAAGCAGACCCGCCAGACCAAGAGCGAAGACGCCTTCCAGGTGTACGTGAACGCCTTCGCCACCAGTTACGACCCGCACACCCAGTATTTTTCGCCGCGCACCTCGCAGAACTTCAACATCAACATGTCGCTGTCGCTCGAGGGCATCGGCGCGGTGCTGCGCAGCGAGGACGAATATACCTCCATCGTGCGGCTGGTCACCGCCGGCCCGGCGGACAAGGCCGGGCAACTGAAACCCGGCGACCGCATCGTCAGCGTCGCCCAGGGCGAAAACGGCCCGCTTATCGATGTGGTCGGCTGGCGCCTCGACGACGTGGTGGAACTGATCCGCGGGCCCAAGGGCTCCACCGTGCGCCTGGAGATCATGCCCGACAAGGCGGACGATCAGGGCACCAGCATCGTGCGGATCGTGCGCAATACCGTGAAACTTGAAGATCAGGCCGCACAGAAAAAACTGCTGACGCTCAATCGCGGCGGCCGCGACTATCGGGTTGGCATCGTCGAAATTCCCACCTTCTACGTCGACTTTCAGGCCGTGCAGCAGCGGGAGTCCAACTACAAGAGCACCACCCGCGATGTGCGCCGCCTGATCGGTGAACTGAAATCCGAAGGCATCGATGCGCTGGTGGTCGACCTGCGTAACAACGGCGGCGGGTCGCTGCAGGAAGCGGACTCATTGACCGGGCTGTTCATCAAGTCCGGCCCCACCGTACAGGTGAAGTCCGCCAAGCGCCGTACCAGCGTCTATTCCGACAACGATGACGAGGCGGTCTGGGACGGCCCGCTGGCAGTCGTGGTCAACCGGCTGTCCGCTTCCGCATCGGAGATCTTCGCCGGCGCCATCCAGGACTACGGACGCGGCATCATCATCGGCAGCCAGACGTTCGGCAAAGGCACCGTGCAGACCCTCATTCCGCTCAACCGGGGTCAACTGAAGGTTACCGCCGCCAAGTTCTACCGGGTTTCCGGACGCAGCACCCAGCACCAGGGCATCATTCCCGATATCGAATTTCCGGAAATCTACGACATTCATCGCATCGGCGAGAGCAGCTTCGATGACGCCATGCCCTGGGACATGATCCAGCCGGCGTCCTATTCCGAGGCGCACGAGATTCAGTCCCTGCTGCCCGAGCTGCGCGACCGGCACAGCGAACGGGTAGAGGCCGACCCGGAATTCGCCTACCTGCGGGCACTGGCATCGAAAAGCCGGGAACAGGCCGAACGCAAGCTGCTGTCGCTGAACGAGGCGACCCGGCGCGCCGAGAACGACGCGGACGACCAGTGGCGGCTGGCTCTGGAGAACGCGTTGCGCAAGGCCAAGGGCGAACCGGAACTGGCCAGCCTCGATGACCTGGACGACGTCGAATTCGACGAGGACGCCGATGCCGGGGAAGACCCCATGCTGGTCGAAGCCGGCCACATACTGCTCGACCTGATCGGCCTGGAACACCAGGTGGCGATGGTCGAAAACGCCGACATCGGTTTCCGGACACGCGCGAACTGATTGGCAGGCGAGGCGCCTAACCCGGCAGCAGAAACTGCGGCGAGCGGCTGCCGATGGTCTCCAACAGCGCCTGCTCGAAGCGCTCCAGGTCGAGAGTGTGCTGCTGCCTGTGGCCATGGCGCCGCAGGGTGACGGTGCGATCCGCCTGTTCCCGCTCGCCGACAATCAGCAGGTTGGGAATTTTCATGGTGGTGCCCTGGCGGATCTTCTTGGACACGGTCTCGCTTGACGGCGCCAGTTCCGCGCGCACCATGCTCTGCCGCAGGCGCTCGACCACCTCCAGCCCGTAGGCATCGAACTTCTCGGATACCGCGATCACCTGGGCCTGCACCGGCGCCAGCCAGGTGGGAAACGCGCCGGCATAGTGCTCGATCAGGAACGCCACCAGGCGCTCATGGGTGCTGAGCGGCGCGCGGTGGATGCAATACGGCATGTGCTCCGCGCCGTCCGCGCCGGCGTAGCGCAGTTGCAGTGCTTCGGGCTGGGCAAAGTCGAGCTGTACCGTGGACAGGGATTCCTCGCGCCCGGTGACGGTGACCAGCTGTATGTCTATCTTGGGGCCATAGAAGGCCGCTTCGCCATTGCCCTCGACGTAGTCGACGTCCATTTCTTCCAGCACTTCCTGGAGTATCCGCTCGGATTGCTCCCAGGCCTCGGGATTGTCGACATACTTCTGCCGGCCCTTGGGATCGTCCGGGTCCCACCGCGACAGGCGCACCACATAGTCGCGCAACCCGAGCGTGTCGTATGCCTGCCGATACATGGCCATGACGCTCTTCACCTCGGCCCTGACCTGTTCCGGTGTGCAATAGATGTGCGCGTCGTTCATGCACATGCCTCGCACCCGCAACAGCCCGGATACGGCTCCCGAATCTTCCCACCGATAGACCTGCCCGTACTCGGCAAGGCGCAACGGCAGATCGCGGTAACTGCGCGGCTCGGCGGCATAGATCTTGTGGTGGTGCGGGCAGTTCATGGGGCGCAGGCGGTAAGCCTCTTTCGCCTCGAAATCACCCTCGCCGGCTTCCGGCACCTGCATGGGCGGGTACATGTCCTCGGCGTAGTAAGGCAGATGCCCGGTCTTGTGGTACAGGCTCTCCCGGGCCAGGTGCGGTGTCGCCACCCGCTGATAGCCGGCGTGAAACTCCAGTTCCCGGGCCAGCTTTTCGAGTTCATCGCGAATCACCGTGCCGTTCGGCAACCACAGCGGCAGGCCGCGGCCGATGTCATCGTCGATGACGAAAATGCCGAGTGCCCGACCGAGTTTCTTGTGGTCCCGCGCCTGGGCTTCCTCCCAGCGGGCCAGGTGCTGCTCGAGTTCTTCCCTGGTGGCGAATGCCCAGGCATAGATGCGGGTCATCATCACGTTGTCCGAGTCGCCGCGCCAGTACGCGCCGGCGACGCTGCGCAGCTTGAAGGCATCCCGCGGTATCTTCCCGGTATCCTCCACATGCGGGCCTTCGCACATGTCCAGGAACGGCCCGTTGCGGTAGAACGTCAGCCCCGACAGCCCGTTCTTTTCAATCAACTCGGCACCGTACTCACGCTTGTAGGGCTCGCCCATCTCGTCAATGCGCGCCAGCGCCGCCCCGGTTTCGAGGTCTTCCCGGTAGAAGCGTTGTCGCTTCTTGAGAATCTTCTTCATGCGGCGCTCGATCTCGGGGAAGTGCTCTTCCGTCAGCGGTTCGCTGAGCATGAAATCGTAGTAGAAACCGTCGCTGATGGGTGGCCCGAAACCGAGCGTCGAGCCGGGGCGCAATTCCAGTACCGCCTGGGCGAGCACGTGCGCCAGGCTGTGGCGAATCCGGTAGATTTCGTCGTCTGCGGCCTGCTCGCCGCTGTGTTCCAATTGGGCCATCGAATTCCTCTGCTCTGACCCTGTCCGGGTCAACCCGGCCGGGAATGAAAAAAAACCCCGGAGGCTCTGCCGCCTTCCGGGGTTGCTTTCCGAGGCGGCCGCTGCCGGGCCGCCTCCCGTTCATTCACGCAAGCGGCCCCCGGGGTTAGTACCCGTAGTGGGCGCGGTGACCGCTGTCGCGACTGTTGGCGCCAAATGCATGCGTGGACGAATGTTCATGGCCGGCCATGATAGTCAAACCCGGGCGGCCGGGCAAAGCACCGCTATCCGGCGCCAGGCGGGCTGAGACCGGCCTGAGCGCGCGGTTGCGCAGCGCCGGCGTCGCCGGTATCTCACCCCGGAATTCGTCGGAAAATGGGGTTAGACTGCGTCGACCGCATCGAGGATGCCCCCGCTGCCCCCTGGCCATGCCCGAAATTCCCAACATGCATGCGCTGGCCTCCATGCTCACGACAATGGTGGCGCTGGCGCTGTTCAGCCGCGACCGGGCGCGTCTGGAAGTCACCAGCCTGGGGCTGATCGGGATTCTGGCACTGGGGTTCTCCTTCTTCCCGTTTGGCGACTTCCAGGCGTCGGAACTGTTCAGCGGCTTCGGTCATGAAGCGCTTATCGCCGTGTGCGCGCTGATGGTGCTCGGCCAGGGGCTTATCAGCACCGGGGCCCTGGAACCGGTCGGCCGCCTGTTGAGCCGCTTCTGGGGCAAGCTACCCTTCATTTCCTTTGCCATCACCCTGGTAGTGGCCGGGGCCCTGTCGGCGTTCATCAACAACACGCCGATCGTGGTGCTGCTGCTGCCCATTCTACTCAGTGTATGCGCGCGCACCGGCAGTTCCCCGAGCGGCGTACTCATGCCAATGGGTTTCGCAACGCTGATCGGCGGCATGGGAACCACCATCGGCACGTCGACCAACCTGCTTGTGGTCAGTGTCGCTGCCGATCTGGGCCTGCCACGGTTCAGCATGTTCGATTTCGTCTATCCGGCCGCCATTGCCGCAAGCGTCGCCCTGGTCTACCTGTGGCTGATCGCTCCGCGCCTGCTGCCCGCCCGGGAGATCGGGCTGACCGACCCCTCGCCACGGCTCTTCGAAGCGCGCCTGCACCTCGGCGGTGACTCGCTGGCAACCGGTCACACACTCGCCGAGGCCATGGCCATGACGGACGGCGAAATGCGGGTGCGGCGCATCCGCCGCGGCGACACCTTCATCCTGCCGCTGCCCGATGTGGTGCTCAAACCGGGCGACCGCCTGCGCATCATCGATACCCCGCAGAAACTCAAGGCCTACGAAGAGCGGTTGAAGGCAACCCTGCATGGCCCGGGCCAGCCAAAGAGCGAGGGATTGCCGTTTCTGGCCGACAACGAGATGCTCGCCGAGATTGCCGTGGTGCAAGGCTCACCGCTGGACCGCGCCAACTTGCGATTCGCACGGTTCATCGACCGCTTCAACCTGATACCCATCGCCCTGCACCGGGCCGGCCGGGAAGGCTGGCGTTCGCAGAAAGAGATTGAAGACGTGAGCCTGAGGCCCGGTGACATATTGCTGGTGCAGGGTGCCCAGGACCAGATCGCCGCCGCCAAGCGCAGCAAGGAATTCCTGGTGCTCGATGCCAGCGTCGACCTGCCCATCAGCCGCCTGGCGCCGGTTGCGTTGGCCATTGTCATCGCGGTGGTGACCCTGGCCGCCTCCGGCCTACTGCCGATCGCCGTCAGCGCCGTGGCCGGCGTCGGCGCCATGCTGCTCACCCGCTGCCTGACCGTGCAGAACGGACTGCGGGCAATCAGCCCATCGGTGTTCTTCGTGGTGGTGGCGAGCCTGGCGCTTGGCCGCGCGCTGATCGAAACCGGCGCCACCGAGTACATTACCGAAGTGTTCCTGTACCTGACCCTGGGGGCGAGTCCGACGATGATACTCGGCGGGCTCATGCTGCTGCTGGCGCTGTTGACCAACATCGTCTCGAACAACGCCGCGGCCGTCATCGGCACCCCCATCTCGATCGGCATCGCGCAGCATCTCGGCTTGCCGCCGGAACCGTTCGTACTGGCCGTACTGTTCGGCGCCAACATGAGCTATGCAACCCCGATGGCCTACCAGACCAACCTGCTGGTGATGAGCGCGGGCAACTACCGCTTCGTGGAATTCGTCAAGGTGGGCGTACCGCTGATCGTGCTGATGCTGGTGACGCTGACATTCGTGCTGTCCGAACTTTACTTCTGACGGCGCGGCAGGCACTTCTGCAACGCTGCCGTCGGGCCACCTGACCGGCGATCGCCGGGCACGGCAATCACCGGTCAGGCGGCTTGTGCAACCAGGTTGTTCAGCACGTACTGCAGGATGCCGCCGCACATGAAATAGGCGATCTCGTTGTCGGTGTCGAGCCGGCTC
>CAZNFI010000005.1:0-39299 GCA_964572185.1 uncultured Pseudomonadales bacterium | reverse complement strand
CGCTACTGGCAATCCACTCGACAGCCACGACGATGAACCGTTACTGAAACCCATGCTGGAAACCAGACGCGCCACACGGCTGATCGTTGACATTGAGGCCGAGTTGGCCCTTGCAAGGGCCCGCGTCAGCCAGCTGCGCCACAAGCTCAACACCTCAAACCCGGGCAATGCTGCACCCACTCGCCAGAGTGGCGCAAATCCAGCCGCAGCCTCGGAAACCGATCCAGTCACCACCGGCCTCAAGAAGCAACTGGACAACGCGGAAAAGTCCGTCCGCACACTGGCGACAGCAACCCGGCAACTAAGATCTCACTGGGCCGAAAGCGGCCTCACCCCGTCCAGGCTGGACGTTCAGATTCAGCTCGCCGCACGGCTGGCGCTGGCATCCCACCTGATTGGCCGGATACCGGTACTGAGTTGCATGAGCGGCGAGGACTTCACACGCCGGGTGGTCGCCGAAACCAACAGGCTGGCCATGATAGCCGAGGGTCAAGCCGGCGAACTGCCACCGCTCGACGCCATCGAGAGCGCTTGCGCACCGCATGCCCATACAGCCCCGCCATCCGCGGCGGCAGTCACAACGACGGCGTGAACCGGTTGAACGATTCGGCCAGGTCAGGTCAATCGGGTTTGCCGTAGTCCTGCATGCTGTAGCATTCAAAGATCAGGTGAATACGGTCTGTCGCACCGTCATTGCTGACAGCGTGAACCCGCTTGTTGTTCACCTCGAACATCTCCCCGGCGGGCAGGTGCATCTGTTTTCTACCCACGCGAAACACCGCGTTTTCGTTGGTAGTCAGTGGCACATGGATCTTGTGAACATAGTGGCTTGCGTCACCGTCGGGATGCGCGGATATGGCGCCACCCGCCGGTACCCGTGCCAGCATGACGCGCGGAAAGCGGTAGTCCGTGTAGCCGAGTGCTTGCGCGGCCCGTTCCATGACGGGCAGCAACAGGCTTTTCCAGGCGTCCCACAGCACCGGATGGTCCGCGTAGTCGAATACGTTTTTCTTGTCGGTAATGAAGCGGAACATGACGTGGCGCGTATCGTTCAGTTGCGCAATCCGGTTTGGCTTCGCCTCGTTTTCCGACTCCCACAACGACTCTGGAAGGACCTCGACGCGCTGCAGCAGGGCGCTGATGTCGGCACTGCCCAAGTGCCTGAAATAGTCTGTTTTCGGGTACTTGTGTGCCTCGGAGAACTCGAACCCGAAGCGAACGATGAGTTCGCGCTCCCGCTCCGCGACCAGTTGCTCCAGTTCCGGTGCATAGGCGCCGACAAAGCCCTTTGGGCGCGGGCCGGCGTTCAACGGCTTCGCCTGCTTCAGATAGGCGGCGATTCGCGGGGTAATCGGCGTGCCGGTTGCCTCGAACAGCCGCAGCGCCTCTTGCCTCAGGTTTTCGAAACGTCCGATAAGAATCCTCTGGCCGCTCCGGGTCTGGAACATGAGTTGCAACAGCCAGCCGTAGTATCCGATACCCGGCGGATAGTTCGCGAAGTGTTCCGAGCGCAATCCCGGCAACTGATTGCGGCCGGGGTTTCGCGCATTGATGGCCCTCGGCGCTACCAGCGTCAGTTGCCGCAACAGGCGTCCGCTACGGGCGCTGCCGTCGCCGAGGTTCAGAAACCGGGTGACCGTGCGCTCGAAGTCGAGGGTGCCCCGCTCGGAGAGAATCTGGAAGACGAACTGGCCCTTGCGCCGGTAGTCGCTGTACATGGACACGTACCAGTCCCAAGGATTGCGTACGAAACCGATCACCGGCAGGTGCGCGTAGCGTGCGGGCAGGTCCTCGAGATGCCCGTGGTACTGGAGCATGCGCGCGCCCGGCACCTGGTTCATGATCAGCTTGTTGAGAAACGTCCCGCCGGTACGCGAGACGTGTATGTAGACGAAATGATCGGTGACTATCATGCGACGGCTGGCGGCCGCTCGGCATTCGAGGTGATCGTCACGATGCGGTCGCTGTAGAAACCATTGTAATCGGTTCGCCCGCCGATGCTGTAGGCGCCGATGTTGCCGAATTCGAGGTGGTCGCCAGGCCGCACATCGGCCGGCAGCGAAACGAGGCCGGGCAGCGTGTCGGTGGAATCGCAGGTGGGGCCGCTGACCTGGAAGTTCCGCTGTTCCCCGCCCAGCCGTTTGCCGTTGCGGTACGCGCGCACCGGAAAGCTGTCGGGGCCGTCGATGCGCAGCAGCCAGAAGATGCCGAACATGCCGTCATTGATGAACAGGTGGCCGTCCTTGCGCAACAGCACCTCCACAACGGCGGACATGCCGGGCGCCGACAGTGCCCTGCCCGGCTCGCCGAGAATTTCCGCTCCGTCGGCGAGCGGCAAGGTCGCCGCCGACTCGGCGACAGCGGCGAAGTAGCGTTCGAGCTCCGGCACCCGAATGCCTGGATACGACCTGGGGTAACCGCCGCCCACATCGATCAGACGCAGCCTGAACGGCAACCCTTCGAGCACCTTGCGGGTTACCGACAATGCGTAACGATAGGCATCGGGGTCGGTGACCAGCGAGCCGACATTGAAGGCGAGCGCCGCTTCCGCGCCACTGTCGACGATCGCCTGCAACAATTGCGGCATGGCCTCGGGCGCGGCACCGAAACGCGCGGACAGATCCTCGAAGGCCGACCGGTGATGCACCGCCATGCGCGCAAAGACGATGGACCGGGCCGGGTCGATTTCGCGCAGCAGTTGCTCGAGGCCGCTCAGGTGATCGACAACGAAATGCCGCACGCCGTGCTTGCGCTGTGCGGTGGCCGCGGCGCCGCGAATGCGCACCGGAGTCATGAAGTACTTGGTGGCGTCCTCCAGCAGCGCATCGACCCGTTCGATTTCCGGCAACGATGCGCAATCGAAGTGGCGCACGCCGGAATCGCCAAGCAGCCGCAGCACGCCGGGATCCGGATTCGCCTTGACGGCATACAGCACGCGGCCGGGAAATCCGTCCAGAAACTCCCGGGCGACCTCGCGATAGATGTGCGGAAAGATGCAGTACACCGGGTGCCCCGGGCGCTCCTCGCGAATCAGGCTGGCAACGTCGGCAAACTGCTCCCGGGCATCCGCCATGCCCAGGCTATGCCCGCATTTTCGAAGCGGCGGGGTCGTACGGGGGCTCCGCCAGAACGCAGGCGGGGCGGCGGCCGTCTACCAGATGCACCGCGAACTCGCTGTCCGCGGTCTCCAGGCATGGCGTTTTCAGGTAACCCAGCGCCAGGCTTTTTCCAACCCGGTGCCCGTAGGCGCCGGAGGTGACGTAGCCCGCATACTGCCTGCCGAGCCACACCGGCTCGTAGCCCCAGGCGTCGGCTTCGCCGGCATCGATCTGCATCGCCACCAGCCGGTGCTCGGGCACGGCATCGCGGTCGGCGAGCGCCGCCTCGCGGCCGACAAAGTCGTTTTTGGCGTAGTCGATCCAGCGGTCCATGCCGCACATGACCGGTGTGTAATCCGGCGTAAACTCCCGGGACCAGACGCCGAAGCTCTTTTCCATGCCCATCGACACCAGTGCGCGATTGCCGAACGGCCGGACGTCGAATCTGCGGCCCGCCTCCAGCAGGCGGTCGTACACCGAACCCGCGAACGTTGCCGGCACATAGATCTCGTAGCCGAGTTCACCGGTAAACGAAAGTCTCGCCACCTCGGCTTCCGCCAGCCCGACCTGCATGGTGCGCACCGACATGAACGGCATGGCGGCGGTGTCGAAATCGCCGTCCGCGACAGATCCCATCAGTTCGCGGGATGCCGGCCCGGCAATCGCAATCGCGGTCAGGTCATCGGAGCGATTGCGTATCTCCACATCGTAGTCTTCCAGATGCTGTTCGAACCACAGCATGTGGTACTCCTGCAGGTAGCCCGAACCGATGATCCGGAAGCGGTCCTCGGTGATGCGCATCAGCGTCAGATCGCCTTTCATGCGCCCCCCCGGCGACAGCATGGGCGCCATGCGCATGCGCCCCGGCGCCGGCAGGCGGCCGGCCAGCAGGCGATTGAGCCAGGCGGCGCTGTCCGGGCCCGAGAGGTCGTACTTCGCGAACGATGTGCCATCGAGAATGCCGACGCCGCCCATCACCGCGCGGCACTCCTCACCCACCGGGTCATGGGCATTGCTGCGCCGGAAACTCGGCTGTTCCACCGGTTGCGTTCCTGCAGGGGCGAACCAGAGCGGCACCTCAAGCCCGAAAGACTCGCCGAACACCGCGTTGGCGGCCTGCAGCCGCCCGTGCAGGGCCGATGTCTTCAGCGGCCGCGCGGCCGGCCACTCGTCGTTGGGGCACAGCAGGTAAAAGCGGTTCTCGTAGAACTCCCTGGCTTTCTCGACGGCATAAGCGCTGGTTGCATAACCGCCGAAGCGGTTCACGTCCATGGCGAACACATCGCTGTCGGGCTCACCGTCGATCATCCATTGGGACAGTGCCAGCGCCACGCCGCTGCCCTGGCTGAATCCGGCCATGACGCCGCAGCACGACCAGTAGTTGCGCACGCCGCGCACCGGGCCAACCAGCGGATTGCCGTCGGGGGCAAAGGTGAAGGGCCCATTGATGACGCGCCGGATGCCGGCTTCCGCCACGGAAGGAAACCGCTCGAATCCCTGGGTCAAGGCATCGGCGATGTCATCCAGGCGCACCTCGAGCAGGTCGGTTTCGCCAAAGTCCCAGGACGTGCCGCGCACCGACCAGGGCGTCGAGTTCCGCTCGTAGACACCAAGCAGCACGCCGTTGTGCTCCTGGCGCAGGTACATTTCGCCATCGAGATCGAGCACCAACGGCAACTCACCGTCCCAGGCCACCAGTTGGTCGATTTCCCCGGTCAGCAGGTAGTGATGCTCCATGGGCACGATGGGTACGTGCACACCGGCCATCGCCCCCACTTCCCGGGCCCACAGCCCCGCCGCGTTGACGATGTGTTCACAGTCGATGTTGCCCCGGTCGGTAACCACGGTCCAGGAGCCGTCGGACTTGTGCACCAGGTCCTCGACCATGGTGTTCACGTTGACTTCCGCCCCGCCCATGCGCGCGGCTTTGGCCAGCGCGTGCGTCGAGCCATAGGGGTCGATATGACCCTCATTGCCGTCGAGCAGCCCGCCGATCACGCCGCTGGTGTCCATGATCGGGCAGAGTTCGCGAATGTCCGCCGGTGTCAGCAACTGGCTGTCGATGCCCAGCACCCGGTGCTTGGCATGTTCGTAGCGGATGTTCTCCCAGCGCTCTTCGGTGGCCGCGACCTGGATGCCGCCGGTCACATGCATGCCGACGTCCTGGCCGCTGATCTCCTCCACCTCCCGGTACACCGATATGCCATAGGCCTGCAGGCGCGCCACGTTGGGGTCGCTGTTCATGGCGTGAAAGCCGCCTGCGGCGTGCCAGGTGGAACCGGCGGTCAATTGCCTGCGCTCGACCAGGACCACATCCGACCAGCCCAGCTTGGTCAGGTGGTAGAGCACGGCGGCCCCGACGATGCCGCCGCCGATGACGACGACCCTGGCCTGATCTTTCACAATGTATAACCTTTTCCCGTAACGGGCCCCAAGCGTCGTTTCGTCGTTAGTTTTAGCAGAACGGAGTTCACGTTACCAACGCACGACAACAGGCTTGAAAGCGGCTATCCATGGGCTTGGCGCGAAACGGCAGTCGCAACCGACGTTATATATTGTACAAAGACAGTGCCGTTAGTCTGGCTCACTCAGCGAACGGCCAGGGCGCCAGCCCGTGGATGGCATTGCGAACGTCCATGGAGAGATTCACCGACCCGACGCGCTGCCTGCCCTCGAAGTCGTACAGGCTGATGGTCGACGGTGAGGAACCGGCCGCCACGAACCGATCGCCGACCGTGCACAGGCCCCGCGCAAACCCCTGTTGCAGGTCGCCGATTTCCTCCTTGCTGGAAAACTCGAGGTCCGCGTCGGCAAAACTCACTGCCTTGAAAGCAAGGCTGCCGCCGTCGCGGCCCGCAAAGCGCACGCAGGCGCTCTGCGTGTCGTTCAGCAGCACCCCGTCGCGCCACGGCCGCGCATTGTGCGATTCGCCCGGCAGCGAGCACACCACGCCGACCTCCATGCTGTTGCCGAGATGCAACAGCGCATTGGTGCGCAGGCCGCTGAAGTAGATGCCGGTGTCGTCCACGTACACCATGTTGACGTGATAGTCATTGACCGGCACCGGGCCCATGTCGGAACGCGGGTCGAAAGTGTGGCCGGACCAGCGGTCGTATTGCCGGGTCAGGTGGAAGCCCCAAACGTATTCCCGGGTGCCCAGATCGAAGGCCAGCAGGCTGTCGAAACCCGGTGAGGTCAGGAACAGCTTGTCCTCGTAGGCGCAGATCTCGTGGCAGTCGTCCAGGTAGCGGTTGCGGCTGAAGGTCTTGATATTGAAGCTGGAATCGCAGCGAAACAGCACATCGCTTGCCGCAACCAGCACATCGTCCCCGCTGACGGCAATGCCGCGCAGGCCCCGGTCGCCGCTGGCGCCTTCGAAATCCATGTCGCCCGAGTTCCAGTCGAACAGCTGCTGCACGGAGCGCTGTTCGAAGTCGACGACGAACACACCGCCCTCGCTCTTGTCCCTGTGGGTGCCGCGCACCACCGATGTCGCGACGAGCCTGGGCAGCCTTGGCGTCATGGCGCGTCAGGCGCGGCCATCGACCGGCGCCGGTTGCGGATGGCCCGGCGTGGGGGCCGGTTGCCCGTTTGCATTCATGAGTGGCCGAACTTAGGCTGGCATCGGAGGAAATCCAGCCTATCTTACATCGCCGGCCACCATGAACATCGACGTACCGTTGCGCGATCTTGGCGCCGTCGACGCCACTGCGTTGCACGATGTCATCGTCGCCCAGGAGGAGATCGCCTGGCACGAAGACCGGTCGCGCCAGGAGTCGTTCTACGTCCACGACCAGACCCGGTCGATGGTCATGATTGCCCTGGACGACGACCGCTGGCCGGTAGGGTCGGTCACCCGCGGGCGCGGATGGAAGCGCATAGCCGACGCCGCCCTGCCCGTCATGGATGGCATCGTCAGGAAACACTATCCCGAAGGCGGCGAGGTCATCCGCGCAATCGCCGCATGTCTGAATGCCGGCAGCCGCATCAGGGCACACAGCGACATTCACCAGTCGTTTCATTGCGCCCATCGCATCCATGTCCCGATCACCACCAATCCCAAGGTCTGGTACACCATCAATGGCCGGCCCTTTCAACTGCCGCCCGGCCAGGCCTTCGAGATCAACAACCAGGCTCAGCACAGCGTGACGAACCGGGGTAGCGGCGACCGCATCACCTTCATCTTCGACTATGTACCGCCGGGACCGTTGGCCTATGACCCCGGAAATGGAAAAACCAGGCCCGAGGCTCTGAGCGTCCGTGCCGAGGGCCTGGCATTCCGGATTCCCCCCGAAGTACCGGCCGCGGAGGTGTGACGGCCATGCGAACCAAGCGGGTTCTGGTGGTTGGCGGCGGATCGGCGGGCTGGACGGCGGCGGCCTACCTGAACGCGGCGCTGAATACGCCCGATCGCAGGGTCGCCGAAGTCGGCCTGGTCGAATCGCCCGACGTGCCCCGCATCGGCGTCGGCGAAGCGACGGTGCCGAACATCAACCGCACCCTGGCCATGATTGGCATCGACGAACTGGAATTCATGAAAGGCGTGGACGCGACTTTCAAGGCATCGATCCGCTTCGTGAACTGGCTCGACGGCAAGCGCCGCTTCTATCACCACCCGTTCAGCCGTTTCGGCGCCGGGTTGCGCGACGATGCCGGCCGCCGCTGGCTGATGAGCGACCGTTCCGTTCCCTACATGAATACCGTCTCGGCGCAACCGGTGCTGTGCGAGATGGGCCTGGCGCCCCGGGCGTTCGACCAGCCCGATCTCGGCATACCGGTGGGTTACGCCTTTCACATGAACGCGCTCAAGTATGCGGACTATCTGCGCGATTTCTCCACGGCGCGTGGCGTCACCCACCACCTCGAGCACGTGACCGATATCGAGGTGGCGGAGGACGGCCGCATCGCGGCGCTGGCGACCCGCGGCGGACGGCGCCTGGCAGCGGACCTGTTCATCGACTGCACCGGCTTTGCGGCCATCCTGATCGAGAAGACACTGGGCGTTGGCTGGGTCGACTTCTCCTCGTGGCTGCTCTGCGACCGCGCCCTGGTGATGCCGGTGCCCTATGAAACCCACTACCCCGGGTTCGTGCGCCCGCACACGCAGGCGACCGCCCTGTCCGCCGGCTGGGTGTGGGATATCCCGCTCACCAACCGGCGCGGCGTGGGCTATGTCCACTCCAGCGCCTTCATCAGCGAAGAACAGGCCGAGCGGGAACTGCGCGAATACGAGGGCAGGCATGCCGAGCGCCTCGAGACACGGCTGGTCCGTTTCAAGGTGGGGGTGCGGGAAAAACTCTGGCACCGGAACTGCATTGCCATGGGGCTGGCCGGCGGCTTCCTGGAACCGCTGGAGTCCACGGGGCTGTACCTGAACGAGATCGCCTCGGAACTGTTGGCGGAGCATTTCCCGTACGGCGAAGAGATGGAACCGCTGGCGTTCCGGTTCAACCGCCTCATGCGCAATCGCTACTACGAAATCCTCGACTTCATCAACATGCACTATTGCCTGACGCGCAGGACGGACACCCGGTTCTGGCGCGAGGCCGGCCGTGCCGAACGGATCAACGACCGGCTGCGGGCGAAACTCGATTTCTGGCGCATCAAGCCGCCCACGGCCTCGGATTTCGTCGACCAGTTGCTGCCGGGCCAGGCAGCCGGGGCTCCGGACGAGTCGCCCGATGCCGTCGATGGCCGCGGTCCCATCGATACGGGCCGGCTCTGGAACCACCACAGCTACGAGGCCATCCTGTACGGCATGGATTTCCTGCGCGACCAATGCAACGACTGGTTTGGCCGATCCCGCCCGCGGCCGGCGATTCACAAGAAGGTAATCGAGGGTATCCGGACCGCGCAGCAGAAGCTGCCGCCGCACGATGCCTGGCTGAAGCGCATGGTCGGCATGCCGGACTATCGGGCCTGACGGGATGCCGATGACCTTCAACGATGCCCTGAAAACCCGCGACTTCGTGGTCACCGGCCAGTTGAACCTGGCCAACGCCCAGGATGCCGGATCGCTGCTGCGGCAGGGCGAGACGCTGGCACCGGCGGTCGATGCGGTGCAACTGCTGGACAGCAAGCAACCGCACATCTCGGGCCTTGCCGCCGCGGCGCTCCTGATCGGCACCGGCATCGACCCGGTCGTGCACATGAACTGCCGCGACCGCAATCGCCTGGCGCTGCAGAAAGATCTGCTCGGCGCCGCGGCGCTGGGCGTCACCAGCGTGCTGATCGCCCGCGGTGCGAAGATCCCGAAGAGCGCCAGCGTCGGGGTGCGCAACGTCTTCGACACCCCCGCGTTGGAATTGATGGCCTATATCCAGGGCTTGAAGCAGGACGAAGACGAGCAACGGCTCACCCCCGATTTCCTCATCGGCGCCAACGCCGAAATGTTCGGGCCGGAACCCGGCTGGGTGCCGAAAAACCTCATCCGCAAATGCGATGCGGGCGCTAATTTCGTGCAATTGCAGATCTGTTTCGACATGAAGGTCGCGCGCCGGTACATGGCCCGAATCGTGGCCGCGAAACTGACCCACCGAGCCAGCTTCATCATGGCGCTCTCGCCGCTGCCGTCCGCCGAGGCCGCGATCTGGATCCAGGAGAATGTCAAAGGCGCCCTGGTCCCGGAATCGATCGTCCGGCGCCTCGAGCGGGCCTCGGACCCGGAAAGCGAGGGTGTCGACATCTGCGCGGCACTGCTCAGAGAGGCCGCCACCATCCCCGGCGTATCCGGTGCCAACCTGCTGACGCTGGGAAATCTCGAAACGGTTCCGGCAGCAATTGAAGCCTCCGGCCTGCGCTCGTGCGCATGACTTGCCCCGAGTAGGAGAAGCCCGATTTCACGGTTGAGTGCCAAGCGGTTTCAGGAAGCGCAGCGCCTGCTGCAGGGCGGTGAGGCCGGGCCTGCCGAAGCGATCTGTGCGGATGTTCTGAGCGGCCAGCCGGACGACGCCAACTTCCTGTGCCTGTCGGCCCGCGCGCTGGTCAAGCTCGGCCGTCACCAGGATGCGGAGGAGCGCATCGAGCGCGCCCGGGAGCTCTACCCCGAGTTTGCCCGACCGCATGAAGTGCGCGGGGAACTCCTGGCCGAGCAGGGCCAGGTGCACGATGCCGTCGATGCCCTGCGCAGGGCGCTGGAACTCGACCCGAAACGCCAGAATGCCCGGGTGCGGCTCGGGCAGTTGCTGCTGATACTGGGCGAGGTGGACGAAGCGCGGGCGTTGAAGTCCGAGTTCATGGAACTCGACCAGGACAACCGGGACATCGCCAGGGCCAGCGAGCTCGAAAAACAGGAAAAGTTTGCCGAGGCCGAGAAAATCTACCGCGGCATCCTTACCCGCCACCCGGACAATGTCGCCGCCATGCGCCTGTGGGCGCGGCTCGGAATCCAGGAGAAGCGCTACAGCGAGGCGGAGGTGCTGCTACGGCAGGCGGTAAAGGTGGCGCCCGGTTTCAGCGGCGCCTGGTCCGACTTGTGCGGCGCGCAGTTCGAACAGGAAAAATACGACGATGCCGCGGACAGCGCGCGGGTGTTGGCCCGTTTGCGACCCGGTTCGGCGGAAGGCCATGTGTGGCTGGCGGCGGTCACGGCAGCGGCAGGCAGTCACGCCGATGCCGTCAGGCATTACGATGAGGCGCTGGCAGTGGAACCCGATCATTCCGGGGCCATGTGCGGCAAGGGCAATGCGCTGCGCACCGTCGGCGACCGGGACGGCGCGATCGCCGCCTACCGCAGCAGCATCGAGGCGCGCCCCCTATACGCCGAGGCGTACTGGAGCCTGGCCAACCTGAAGACGTTCCGCTTCGAGGAGCGGGAGGTCCAGGCCATGCTGGGGATGCTCGACGACGACCGCGTCGAGCCCGAAGGCCAGGTACAGTTGAACAACGCGCTGGGCCTGGAGTTCGAGGCTCGCGGGGACTACGGGAAGGCGTTCGAGTTCTTCGATCGTGCCTCAATGCTGCGCCGCGAGCAGGAATTCTACGACCGCGTCGAGAACGAAGAGCGCACCGACCTGGCGATCGAGGCGTTCTCGAGGGAGTTTCTCGACGGCAACGCGGGTAACGGCTGCCCCGATCCCGCGCCCATTTTCATCGTCGGCCTGCCGCGTTCGGGTTCGACGTTGCTGGAACAGATTCTGTCCAGCCACTCGCAGGTCGACGGCACCCACGAACTGGCCGACCTGGGAAGAGTGGTCCGCTCCCGACCGGTACTGGTGGACCCGCCCCCCCGCAACCCCGCGTCCATAGTCCCCCTCGACCCCCAAAACTTCCAGCACAATGGCGCCAACTTCGTGCACGTGGGCCTTCTGCACCTGATTCTGCCCAACGCGAAGATCGTCAATGCCCGGCGTCATCCGCTGGACAGTTGCTTTGGCAGCTACAAGCAACTGTTCGCCGCCGGCCAGCCCTTTACCTACGACCTGGTGGAACTCGGCGAGTACTACCTGCAGTACCGGCGCCTGATGGACCACTGGCACGAGGTTCTACCCGGCAAGGTGCTGGACGTACACTACGAAGAAGTGGTCACCGATCTGGAGGGCCAGGTGCGGCGCATTCTCGACCATTGCGCCCTGCAGTTCGAAGCGCCCTGTCTCAGGTTCCACGAGACCGAGCGATCCGTGAAATCCGCTAGTTCGGAGCAGGTGCGAAGGCCCATCTATTCGAGTTCCGTCAACCTGTGGCGGCGTTACGAGCAGCACCTCGACCCTCTGATCGAGACGCTTGAACCGCTGCTTGCCGGGCTACCTGAAGCCGACCGTCCGGCACGGCTTGGGGGTCGGGCCGAGTAGGTCTTGAAGGCAACCACACACGAGTGTCGCCGTACATCATAGTAAGACTGCCGGTGCACGGCAGTTGAATGGTGGTCACCGCATCTCACAAGTCTGATCTACACCCTCAGTGGGTGCGGGCATCGCCGCCCTGCCTCGGCGGCGCTGACGATCACCGGGTATGGTCCGGCTCGGGAAACAGCGGGCCGGCTTGGACAGAATGGGAGGGAGGACGCCATTGACATGACCGACATCGACATGGAGGAAGCCATCGACCCTGGGCATTCCAGGAGGCCGCCTCGAGTACGACGCCAGGCACTGGCCCGTCGACGGCGCCAACGCCAACCTGGCCCTGCGATGCAGCATCCGAAGCGATCACTTCGACGACTTCCAGGGGCGCCGCGGCAGCGCGCGATCGCCTCATTTCACTTCCCGAAGCCGACCGTCCGGCGGGTCTTTCCGGTCAGGCGGGGCAAGCCGGGAGGCTTAGCTGCGCTCGCCTATCGTTATACATTGTAAGAAAACGGTGCGATTGAAGTGGTTGATTGGCGCTATTTCAATGATGTCACTCTATTGAACCTGCATTGATGTTATATAATGTATAACATCGTTCGCGATCAATTGTAATGCCTTCGGCTATTTGCCTATAATCGAAGCCAAGCAGGTTCGCCTGCCAGGGGATGGGTATGCACGCCGACCCCGATTCGGTCGGCCGAGTATCGCCCCGACTCATTCGCGAAGGGGAATCAATGATGCGCCACAACAATCCTTATTCCATGAAACCCGTTGCAGCCGCCGTTTCCGCGGCCATTGCCGCGCCAGTCGCCGCACAGGCGCAGGAAGCGCAGCAGCAGGCCGCCGGCGATCGACTCGAAGAGATCATCGTCACCGCGACCAAACGCGAGCGTAACGCGCAGGACATTCCCTCGAGCGTACACGCGCTGCCCGAAGCCATGCTCAAGGACATCGGCGCGCTCAGCACGGAAGACTATACGCGCTTCATGCCGAGCGTTAACTGGATCAACTACTCGCCGGGCCAGAACAACCTCGTGTTCCGCGGCATCAACACCACCACCGGCAATTTCATTTCCACCTCCAGCGCATCCATGTACCTGGACGAGATTCCCGTTACCCAGACGAACGGTTCGCAGCCCGAGATCCGCCTCCTCGATGTGGCGCGCACGGAAGCGCTGGCGGGACCGCAGGGCACGCTGTTCGGGGCTGCCGCGCAGTCCGGCACCCTGCGCGTCATCACCAACAAACCGGATCCGACCCGGTACGAGGCCAGCGCCGACCTCGAGGTTCGCGGCGGCAGCACGAGCGATGCCAGTCACAGCCTCACCGGCGTAATCAACGTACCGGTGGTGGAAAACCGGTTCGCCCTGCGACTCGCCGCGCAGACCGCCAAGGACGGCGGCTATGTCGACAACGTGCTCGGCCATACGCCGGACACCTGGCGGGGCGAGACGGCGGCCGAGAACGCGGCGGCCGGCGGAAGCTGGGGGGCGAACCGGCTGCAATGGGGCCAGCACCGCAATGACGACGTGGCCGAGGACAACTGGAACGATGTCGACTACATTGCGCTGCGGGCCTCGGCGCGCTGGGACATCAACGACCAGTGGAGCGCGACGGCCGCCTATCACTACGGCGAGACGGAGGCCAACGGGAGTTCGTCCTACAACCCCTTCGTCGGCGACCTGAAGACCGTCGAATTCGTCAGGGACTACAATCACACCGAATGGGACATGGTCTCCCTGCAGATCGAGGGCGATCTGGGCTTTGCACAGTTGGTCTCGGCCACCAGCTTCTTCGAGAACCAGCGCTCCTACCAGATCGACAACACGTTGTACTACAAGTACTACACGACCAAAGCCTATTGCGGGGACAGGGGCCGGTGGGCCGACATCCAGTATTACTGGCTCTGGGAAAACCCGCAGACGGGCCGGGCCATCTATGCGCCGCTGTACTGCGTGCAGGCGGCGGTCAACCCATCCGGCCCCGTTGATCAACTCGCGGAGGTCATCGGTATCGGCGAGGGGCCGGAATGGCAGGAGCGGTTCGCCCAGGAAATCCGGCTGACGCACCAGGGGGAGAACTTCGACTGGCTGGCCGGCTTCTATTACGAGGACGCCAACGATTCCTGGAATTCCGTATGGCTGGCTGATGCCAACGTGCCGTTCCGCGAGTCCATGTCGTTTGCGTTCATGCAGGATTGCGCCAATGCGCAACCCGGATCTCCAACCTACCGCTCGTGGCAATGCAATCCCGGCAACTACCCGAGCGGGATACGTTCGGGCCCGGACGATGTGAGTGCCGCGCTTGCGAATGCCGATACCTATTGGACGTCCTGGGACGATACCGACTGGGAAACGATTGCCGCTTTCGGCGAATTCACCTGGCACGTCAACGACAGGCTGAACGTGACGGTGGGCGGCCGCTGGTTCGAAATCACCAACGAAAAGGTGTACACGAAGATCTTGGGAGGTCACCGGGGAACGGTGAAAGACAAGCTCAGCGGCGGCTTCATCCAGCCACGCTGGGTCGGCAACGACACCAAGCAGCGCGGCAAGATCACGGAGTTCGTGCCCAAGTTCAGCATCGACTACAACGTCAACGACGACATGATGGTCTACGGACTCTACTCCGAGGGCTACCGCACCGGCGGCGTCAATCGGGCCAACAAGCGCGCTATCTGGGAACGCACGCTCTGGGGCCAGGTCTGGGAGCCGGACAAGCTCGCGAACTACGAAGTGGGCTGGCGCTCCCGTTTCGCCGACAACACCGTGCAACTCAACGCCACCTTCTTCTACATGGCCTGGGAAAACTTCCAGCACGAAGTTGTCGATCCGAGTTCGGGCGAGTGTATCGATGTCAATGCCACCAACTGTTCCGGGCTCGATGCGCTTCCCTGGCTGTCCATCGTCGGAAACGTCGGCGATGCGCACAGCACCGGCATCGCCGCGGAGTTCGACTGGGTTGCGACGGACAACCTGCAGCTCGGGGGCAATCTTCAGTACCTGATCGAGGCGGAAATCGACAGCGTCACCTCCGATGAGCGCGCCGGCATCAAAAAGGGCCAGGAACTGCCCAACGTGCCCGACTTCCAGGGCTCGCTATGGGCCACGTATACCTGGCCCGTGAATTTCGTCGGCGCGAGCGAGATGTTCCTGCGCGGCCAGATGTCTTACCGCGGCAAGACGCATACCGGCCTGGTGCCCCGGGGCGAGGATACCTCGAACCCGACCTTCGACACGGAATCCTATGCGATCGCCGACATTCGGCTCGGCCTGCGCTCCGGCGACAGCCGCTGGCAGGTCGATGTGTTCGTCAGGAACGTCGGCGACAAGCGGGCGCAGGTTTACCGCAGTTCCGATACCGCCGCCTGGCAGTGGGGAAGAACGGGCGAGTACGAGCGGTCGAACGAGATCTATACCGTGCGTCCACGCGAATTCGGCGTGCGTTTCCTGACCCGCTGGGGTGATTGAGCACTGCGGCGTCGCCACCGGTCGGGCCGAGCCCGAGCCGAAGCGCTGCTTCGGCAAGTGGCGACGCCCCGCAACGGGTTTGCGGGGCCGGGTGCCAACCACCCGACGCTGCCAAACAAAGCAATCCCGCCAGGCGTGCAGGACGCCCGCACCGTAGGCCCGCTCGGCACCGTATCGTCCGATGTTCTGTCAAGTAAACTTTTTTTGAAATCAACGAGTTGAAGTTTGATCCATGAAAGTGCACCGGCGACCGTAGCGGGAATTCGCCGAACGATGGCGGCTGGCGCCCTGAGCCGTCGATCATTCGCGGGTGCGCTGACCGGAGCCATCGTCGGCGCTGCGTTGATGCAGCGGGCATGGCCTGCCGCTCTCAATGTCCGCATGCAGGCCGAGATCTTCTTCGAGCCGCATATCCCCACCGCGCTGCGCCGGGCGCTCGGCTATGCCGGCGACGACGGTTTCGTCGCGTCCATGCCGCAACTGATGCATGCGCGGACCCACGCGCCTTTCGACAACATCATCTGGAACACCTGGTTCACGGCGAACTCGGAGGAAAGCGTCGTCACCACGCCAGGCGGCAACAGGGTTGTCGTCGCCGTGCATGGCGGCGGCATCTTCGGTTCGCCCGAACGTTTCGAGCGCAGCCTGCATGCGGACCAGCATCGCCACAACGGCGAAGGCCTCACCGGCCAGACCGCGGCGAAGATCACTACCCGGGAGGCGCACGCCCTTCTCGAGGGCCGGGTGTCGGGCGAGGTTCGGTTTCCGGTCTATTCTTTTGCGGAATTCGAATCAGGGATCGCGAACCTTCCCAGGCGCTACGGCGTCGTCCTGGATTTCGAACTGGCCAGGCAGTCGAAACGCGGCTATGAGCAGTTCGAGATTCTCAAAGACGATCCGAACATGATCGTGCGGGCGGGCGGTGCGGAAGCGAACATCGCCTACCTCGACAGGTTCCGTGGCCGCCACGATACGCAACTCATGGGCAACTGGCACCCGTTCAACCGCATCGACCCGGACGAATCCCAGACCCGCATCCCTTTCCTGGCCGGCAACCGGGGCGGCATCGGCAGCGAAGGCAGAAACCAGGGCCTCGGCTGGGGCTACGACGCCGAGTACGGCATGGGTGGAGACGCCAGCATGGTTGGCATGGGCCGCTACGTGGCAGTGGCGCCGCGCGCGGTTTCAGCCGGCTTGCGCCATCTCGATTTCGAGCCATGAGCGAGTCGGCACAGGCGTCTGCAAGCCCGGTTGACGAGCAGCCCGACAGGGTCATGCAGCCGAAGATCGTCTTCGAACCGCATATCCCCACTGCCTTGCAGCGCGCGCTCGAGTATGCGGGAGACGATGGATTCGTGGCATCGTTGCCGGAGCTGTTGCGCGCCCGGGCGAACGCGCCCTACGACAATATCGTGTGGAATACCTGGTTCACGTCACACTCAGAGGAATGCGTGATTGCCACTGCCGGGGGCAATCCCGTGGTGGTTGCGATTCATGGCGGCGGCGTACTCGGAACGCCGCAACGATTCGAGCAAAGCCTGTATGCGGATATGGACCATCGCAACCAGGAAGGCCTCACCGGGGAGGGCGCGGCGAAAATCACCCCCCAGGAGGCCCGCGATGTACTGCATGGCAGGCTGCCCGACGGGACGGAAATCCCGGTCTACCCCTACAGCGAATTCAGGCGTGGCGTTCAGGACCTGCCGCGGCGCTACGGCGTCGTTCTGGATTTCGAACTCGCAAGAAAGACGGAGAAGGGATTCATGGCATTCGAGGTTCTGAAGGAGGAGCCGAACTTCATCGTCCGCGCCGGTGGATACGAGGCGGCGGCCGCGTATCTCGACCGGTTCCAGGCACGACACGACACCAAACTGATGGGAAATTTCCATCCCTTCGACTACGTCGAAACGGATCAGCCGCAGACCCGCGTCATTTTCCTCGCCGGCAACCAGGGTGGCGTGGGCAGCGAGGGCGACTACTTCTACGGCTATGACTCGGACTACGGCATCGGCGGTTACGCCCACATGGTGGGCATGGCCCGCTATGTCGCCGTGGCGCCGCGCGAAGCGCGCCCTGGGGGCCTGCGAGGCCAGGACTTCGAACCCGGGGGGACGATCGGGACATGAACACGCGACGCGAACTGCTCGGGGCCGCAACCACGATCGGCGTCGGCATGCTGGTGGGCCGCCCGGCCCTTTCAAGAGAACCGGAGCTGCGCATGGTCGCGAGAATCTTCTTCGACTCCTACAACACGCTGGCTTTCCGTCAGGCTCTGAATTACGCGGGCGACGAGGGCTTTGTCGCATCGTTGCCGCAACTGCTGCATGCCCGGGTCAACGCCGGTTACGACAACATTGTCTGGAATACCTGGTTCTCCGCCAATTCGGAAGAGAGTGTCGTAACGACGCCGCAGGGAAGCCCGGTAGTGGTCACGGTTCATGGCGGCGGCATCTTCGGCAATACCGCGCGTATCGAGCGTGCGCTGCGCGCCGACCTGAGCCGCCACAACGTGCACGGCCTGACCGGGCAGTACGCCGCTAAAATCACCCCGCAGGAGGCGCGCGGCCTGTTGCGCGGCCGGCTGCCTGATGGTACGGAGTTTCCGCTCTACGAATACGGGGAGTTCAGAAAAGGCGTCGGCGGCCTGCCCTGGCGCTATGGCGTGGTGCTCGATTTTCAGACGGCGAAAGCATCCGCGACCGGCTACGCGCCCTTCGACGAGTTGCGTGACGACCCGGTCACCATCTGCCGCGCCGGCGGCGTCGAGGCGGCGGCCGCCTACCTGGAGAAAGCCCGTAATCGCAATGACACGAGCAGGATGCAGGTTTCGCACCGGCACAACGCCATCGACCCGGCGCAGCCCCAGACACGCCTGTTGACCCTGGGGGGCAACCGCGGCGGCGCCGGCAGCGAGGGCCACGAGGGTCTAAGCTGGGGTTATGGCGAGGACTGGGGCCTCAGCGCTTCCGGGCCGGTGGACATGGGCCGTTACGTCGCGGTGGCGCCACGTGACATTTCGACCGGCGTGCAGGACCTGGACTTCGACCATTGACCGGGATTCACTCCGACTTCGGGCAGTCTCCTGATCCACTCTACTTCCGCGCCCCGGCTCCGGGCGGCAGCACGACTCGACCCGACCGATGCACGGCACAGCGTTGCGCCGGCCGCTCACGAATGAATATGAGAGCGCCTGACAATCCAACCAAATCGAATTGACGAGGCCGGTGTCACCCCTGATACTCTGACCGTACGCGCAGGTTTGTTGTCTTGGCCGGCTGTCCCTCGAAGCCGTCCGGAGTAGTCGACACCGGCCAGCCTGGCTCACTCCAGATCTGGCTCATTCGAGGTTTGGCGCACTTGAGGCTCGGCGCACTCAAGGTCCCGGCGCACTCAAGGTCCCGGCGCACTCAAGGTCACGTACCGCGCAAAAAGCCGCCGCTTATCCGCGGCAAGCGGTCTCATCGCGTATCAGGGTTTGGGGCAACAGTCCACTTGCTGCCCCATTGCACCAGTGGGGGTAGCGAAGTTGGCAACGCCTCTGACAGGTTCTCCCGGCCTGAGCCAGTTTCAGCCGGTCCCTCTGTCGGCCCAGTCGGCTACCCACAGATTGGCGCGTTCGCACCGGCGCCATTGATGAGCTATCCACAGCACGGAGAGAAGCACACGCAATGATTACGTTAAATGACTTTTCGTTCGCATTGAACGAGCCGGGCAATCCACAGCTTGCAGTCAAAGAACCGCGTAACCTCAGTTCCATGGACACCGACGCGACGCAGTCCATCGCAGCGCGCAGCAAATGGTATGCGCGCTGGACCGGACGTTTCCGGTGCCAGGCGAACAAACAAGTGGCATCCGCATTCGCCCAGGCATTGCGCCAGCAACACTCGCAGGCGGTGGCAGATACAGCCCTCAGCAATACTGGCGTCGACCGCATTCTGCAAACCGGCAAACCACTCCGGGCGCGGACGGTGCGCACGGCCATTTACGCCGCCAGGCACCTACAGGCCACGCATGCCGAACGCCCGCCGCCCGGCCATGGGCCTGTCAATTCCCTGCAGAACCATGGCATGCCTCGCGCCGGTCGCTGCCAGCTGGACGGGAGGTTTCACACAGTTGCCGCCTCAAGTGATGCGCTGGCGGAAGCCAACCGGCAACTGCGGCATGAATTAGGGCGTACGCACCAAATCTCGAATTCCGGTCTCGTTATCGAAGGCCACGATTATCTCACCGAGAACGAGTCCAGAGACAATGAGCAACTGAAAGCCGCATATGGACTTACCGCTCCCCGCGGAAACGGGTGTTCCGAATCCGTAGCGTTCGCAATCAAATACGCGTGCAACCGCAACATCGAGTTGCTGAAGACCTTGTATCGGGTCAATGGCGCAAAATTAAACACGTCTGCCGCAGACATAACCAATGCACTGAGGGAATTCTGCACGGACGCAGACCAGCGCCTGAACACCGAGCTGTTGCAAAAAGTCTCCATGTTGGCAACCCCCTTGCCATTGCAGGCCGCAAGCGATGCCTGGCTGAACAGGACGCGCCCCGACCTGACCGAACTTGGCGGTCATGCTTGCGGCGGCATCACCCTGGGGAGCCGGATTTTTGTATCGAGAGACGCCCAAGGCGACATCCTTGTCGACGTTCGGGAGGCGCGACGTCCCGAGTATTTCGAGCCCGCAGCTTCCCACACGGCATCCGCCGGGAGCGGGCAAGCACCTGCCGCGGGGTCGACGCCCACGTCCTCAGTTGCCTTGAACATGTTCCGCAGCGTTCTGACCACCAAGGTCAGGGTAAGGCTGCACCACCAAACCCTTGATGCCAACATCGATGATGTGACGCTGCAATACAAGTTCGTGCCACAATCTGAGCAAAACCCGGACGGCACCGCGTCGGCCAATGCCGTCGCTGCTCCGCCAACGCTGCCGCGGACCCGCATGGCGCGAGCCAGGGGATTCGCCGAGAACCACCGGCCGCGCCCAAACCCTGTCAGCGCACGCAGCCCCGAGCCGTCCCGGCAAGCTTCACCCCCCGCTTCCGTCGCGCCGGTGCCCAGGCTGGCGCCGGAATCGAGGGAGCGCTCGCCGTCGGTGCCTGCGGCAAGACCCGACAGCCGTTTCAGCCAATCGGGTCATTACGAGACCATCAGCCCGTCACCGGCCGAGTTGCGCTTGCCAGCGGCGGCCGATCCCCGACACCGGCGCTCGGCCACAGGGTCGCCGGCCCGATCCGCAAGCGCATCGCCGACAAGCCTTCACGGGCGCGACCGCCGTTACGCCCCGTCTCCACCACCAATAGCGAACCAATTGTTCCAGGATGACCCAACCAGCCCCGGCAATTCCGACACCGAGTCCGCGCCTGGCTCGCCAAGGCTCCCGGCAAGCCCTGACAGCGGCTCCAACCACTCGGGCTCCCTCGCGGGCACGAGCCACTCGTACGCCTCACAGCACTCGCTGGAGCCGGATGTTTCCCCGCAGTTGCAATCGAGCACAAGTCCGCAGACGCCGCCACCAGACCGGCTCGCCACCGATCACGAGACGGTCGAAGACACTGCGCTCAACCCGTCCGAAGCCACGACTCCCGCCATCGCGAATCCGCAGGCGAGTTTCAATAGCGCAAAGCTCATTCCCCTACTCACCCAGGAGTTCCAGCGAATCGGGACGCAATACCAGATTCGCGACGCAAAACACCGACACGATGCGTATGTGCAACGAACCTATACCGAACAGAGTGCGCTCCAGTTGGCAATGACAGAGATTGAGTGTGGACGGAGCCCTCGTCCGAAATTCGATGAAACCATAAAGATCGAAAGAAGCCGCCCCGAGCCAAAAAATCTGAAAATTGAGTGCTTTGCCGCCATTTCCCACTTTGTCGACCAGCTTCTGGACTGGGAAGCCAACGGGGCCGACGACGACAACCTGCAGAGAATCCACGAGACCCGACAAATGCTGGTGCATTGGCACGACCTCGCCGATCAAATGGAGTTGAGAGCGGACAGCATGCGTAATATGCCGCCATCTCGCGTACGCGACCAACGCCTTTCAGAATTTGCCAAGACAAGGCAACTGATTCAAGGTGCCATTACTACAGTATTTGACGGCAGGAGCCCTACCGTTGAACTGGAGTCCCACATCGTAAGAACCAAGTGGCACGGCACCGAGGCGGAAAGCGCGTCGGTGCTGCGCGGCATGGTGCTGCAATATGAAGACCTGACATCGCCAACGCAATGAGGGTTTGATTTCGACGGTTCGGGGTGTTGCCGACCACATGGCCCCCCACCGTTCGCCGGCCCGCGCCAGGCGCCTGCCCACGCCGTCTGGCGGCGCGGCCTTGGCGGATAGGCGTCACCGGGTCATTTCCCGCGCGAAGTCCGTGTTGTCCCGGCGCAGGCTCGCATCGGTACCCAGCGCGTAGTGTTTCGACATGTCGGGAGAAAAACGGCTCGCCGGTGGGCTCTTGCCGAGCGCCTCCGCCATGGCCCGGATGTGGTGCGGGCCGGCGCCACAGCATACGCCCTGGTAGTTTACGCCGAGCGCCAGGGCCCTGCAGGCGAACTCGGCAATTTCATACCGGTTGCAGGCCAGCGAATCGAGAGCCGTTGGAAACGGGATGTCCGGTATGCAGTCGCAGCCGGGGTCGGTCAATGCCTGGAAGTTCACCGCCTCCGGCGTTGTCCGATACGGCACCGGCAGCGCGGCGAGCGGGCCTTCGACCTGCCCGCTCAGCTCCTCGAGCAGCGGCAGCATGGTCCACGGCCCGCGGATGCAGTTCAGGCCGACCACGTCGGCGCCGGCATCCTTCAGCCGCCGGCAGGCCTCCGGCACCGTGTAGTCGTCGCGCAGCGCCTGGTGCACGGCAAGCGTTATGACTGAAATGGCGCCGGCGTCCCTGATCACCTCCAGGGCCAGCAGGGCTTCCCCGGCGAATGAGAACGTTTCGCCGATGATGAAGTCCACGCCGGCATCCATGGCCCAGCCAACCTGCTCCTCGAACATGGCCCGGCACTCCTTTCTGCTCGCCCGGTCACCGGGCAGGTACACATTGGTGTTGCAGATGTTGCCGGCAACCAGGGCATCGCCCTCTGCCGCCACCTGCCTGGCGAGCGCCAGCGCCGCGCGGTTCATGTTCTCCAGGTCGCCCTCGCGCCCCACCAGCTTGAGCTTTTCCCGGTGCGCGTAATAGGTGAAAGCCTCGACGACGTCGGAGCCGGCGTTCATGAATTCGCGATGCAGTTGCAGCACCGCATCGGGATGGTCGAGCACCACCTCGGGCACATAGGGCCCGGCCTGAACATACCCCCGTCGTTCCATCTCGAACACATACCCTTCAGCGCAGATCACCGGGCCCTCTTCGAGTCTTTCCAGCAGGTTGCGTGATGTCATGTCGTTATCCTCTCTACAGTTTGTTGTCGGACTGCTCCGCTGTTCTGCTGTGTGCCCATGCGGCGCAGCCACTCGGCGGTACCGATCAGCAGCACGGAGCCCAGGAATATGCAGGTGCCGAGCGCCAGAATGGTCGGCAGTGTCTGCGGGAAGCGAACCTGTGTCCACATGTACACCGGCAGCGTCACGTCATTGCCCCCCAGGAACAGGGCGAACAGGAATTCATCGAAAGAGGCAGTGAACGTCAGGATCAGGCAGGCGCCGATTCCGGGCAGAATCAGCGGGAAGGTAACGCGCCAGAACGTCATCCAGGCATTCTCGCCCAGATCCTGCGCGGATTCCTCGATATTCTTGGCAAAACCCTCCAGGCGGGCGCGGATGACCAGGGTGGAGAACGGCACGTTGACGACCACATGGGCCACGCCAATGGTCCACAGCGAGGGTTGCACATCGAGTGCCAGTGCAAGCACCAGCAATCCGACGGCGAGAATGATGCCTGGCATGACCATGGGCAGCAACACGAATCCCAGCGCCACGCCCTGCCCGGGCATCCGGTAGCGGGTCAGGGCCTTGGCCGCCAGCGTCGCCAGGGCAGTCGAGACAACCGCTACCGGTATGGCCAGCTTGAAGCTGTTGCCAAGCGCATCGAGCAACCCCGGCCGCCCGGCAATCCCCAGGTACCAGTCGAAGGTGAATCCCTTCAATGGCAGCGCCATCTGCACGCTGTCATTAAACGAAAAAACCGGCAGCATCAATGAGGGTATGTACAGGAATATCAGGTATATCACGACATAGACCAACAACCATCCGTACCGGCCCGAATCATCGCTGCCCTGCCCCGTGCCAATCGGTGTCGCTTCCATTTCGCGCCGCCGCACCGTGCCACGCTGCGACAACCAGACAAGCGTCAGCACGATCGCCGTGATCGTCATCATGGCGATGATCGTCAACGCGCTGCCCAGCGGCCAGTTGTTGGCCTCGCCGAACTGCGCCGCGATGATCTGGCCGTACATCATGCCCCTGGGCCCGCCGACCATCATGGGCGTGATGTAATCGCCGACGGTAGGTATGAACTGAATGATCGCCGCGGCCAGAACGCCTGGCATCGACAGCGGCAGAGTGATTCTCAGGAAACGCCGCAGCGGGCCTTCGCCGAGATCGGACGCCGCTTCGAGCAGTGAACGGTCGATCTTCGACAGAGACAGGTAAATCGGCAGAATCGCGAATGCCGCCCAGGCATGCACCAGTGTCAGCACCACCGCAAACCGGCTGTACAGCAGAAACTCCAGCGGCCCGTCGATGAAATCCAGCCCCAGCAGCGTCGAATTGATCACGCCGTTGTTGCCGAGCATGATTTTCCAGGCGAGCACCCGCAGCAGATAACTGGTCCAGAACGGCAGATTGATCAGAATCAGCCAGGTCATGATGTTCTTGCGGACTCGAAAAGCCAGGAAGTAGGCGACCGGATAGGCCAGCAGCACATTGATCAGCGTCACCGTCGCCGACATTCCGATCGAACGCAGCAGCAGGCCGCCGTACATTTCCTTGTCGAAGAACGTCCGGTAGTTGGCGAGCGTCGCAGTCCGGTCAATGTGGATGTAGTCCTGGGTCCAGAAGCTGTAAACCACCAGCGTGAAGATCGGCAGCGCCAGCGCGCAGACCATGACCAGCAGCGTTGGCGACATCAGCGCGTAGCCGCGCAGCCAGGCATGGCGGAGGAAGATGCGTCGCAGGGGGAAAGGCCCGCGTGCGGCGGCCGCAGCCGGCTGTGCCGGGGGTGTCACCCCTGCCCCGACGCCGCCGCGCCCCGGTGCGGCCGGTCACCCCCGAGGGCTGCGGAGATCGCGTTGGCGGCGTCAATGACCTGGGGAGCGATGCGATGCATCACGCTTTCCGTGAGGCGGCTCGAGTGGCCGCTGACGCTGACCGCCGCGGCAACCTCTCCAAGTCCGTCGACCACCCAGCTTGCTATGCCGTTCACGCCTACCTCGTACTCTTCCAGGTCGGTCGCGTAGCCCTTTTCCCGATATCGAGCCAGGTGTGCTTCAAGCACATCCAGTTCGGTAATGGTGTTCTGCGTCAGGCCCGTCAACTCGCAGGAGTCGTAGATCGACTGGCGCATCTGCGCATCCCATCCCGCCAGAAACGCCTTGCCGAGCGCCGTACAGTGATACATCCACCGCCAGTCGTTGTTGGCCCGGCCATGCAACACCCGGGACCCGACGAAGCTGTCCACCACGCGAAAGTCGAGCATGCCCGGTATGCCCAGGTTGACCGTTTCGTTGGTCCTGCGGCACAGGCCGACCAGCACCGGGCGCGCCAGGTGCGAAACGTGCAGGCGCTGCTGCACCTGGCGCCCGAGTTCCAGGCAGCGCAGCCCCAGCCGGTACTTCCTGGTTTCCCCGTCCTGCTCCACCAGCCCCAGCGCCACCAGCGATGCCAGCAGGTTGAACGCCGTGGTCTTGTTCAGCGAGGTTGTCTTGCTGATGGCGCTCAGGCCGACGCCGCGTTCCTCACCGCCGGCTATGGCATCGATGATGGCGCTCGCGCGAGCCAGTGCCTGAATTCGAACGTTCTTTGCGGGCTTTGCGGGCGCGCTGGCAACCATGGCTTAAACACCTCACCCGTTATACAATGTATGACAGATTGCCACACCGCTGGAAAAACGGCAATGGCATTGACAAAGCGCGACACAATGCGTCAGTCTCTGGTGAAGCGATGCCTCAGGCCAACGGGAGGGCGGCTGTCAGGCGCAGATTGTGAGCTTTCGGGTTTGCTTTCCCGCACTCGGGAGAATTGCCATCCCGCCAACCCGTCAGCGCGCCCACAAGCCCCGCACGGCCCTGTAACCGGAGGCATGGTGTATATTGTACAGCACTTCGAGTAGGACACATCCATCATGGCCGGCATGAAAATGGAAGCTGAGATCATCTTCGAGCCGCATGTGCCCAGAGCCCTGCTACGGGCCCTCGAATACGCCGGGAACGAAGGGTTCGTCGCATCCTTGCCGCAGTTGCTGCACGCGCGCACGCACGCCGACTTCGACAACATCATCTGGAACACCTGGTTCACCGCCTTTTCCGAAGAAAACGTCGTCACCACGCCAGCGGGCAACCATGTCGTGGTGGTGATTCACGGCGGCGGCATATTCGCCTCGCCCGCGCGGTTCGAACAGGTCTATCGCGCCAGTGTCGACCGCTCTGACCCGGACGGCTTCACCGGGCAATACGCCGGAAAGATCTCCCAGGCGGAAGCGCACGACGTGCTCCGGGGCCGGATGCCCGACGGCAGCGAAATCCCGGTGTATGCCTACAACGAATTCAGCAACGGCATTCCCGACCTGCCCATCCGCTACGGAGTGGTGCTCGACATCGAACTGGCACGACGCTCCAAGCGCGGCTACGAGGAGTTCGCGGTGCTGAAAGAGGATCCGAACATGATCGTTCGCGCCGGCGGCGTCGAAGCCAACAGCGCCTATCTCGACAAGTTCCAGGCCCGCCACGACACCCGGCTGATGGGCAACTGGCATCCCTACAACCGTATCGACCTGGACCAGCCGCAAACGCGCATCACCTTCCTGGCCGGCAATCGGGGCGGTATCTACTCCCAGGGCGACGACCCGCAGGAGTGGGGCTATGACTGCGAGTACGGCATCGGCGGCGATGCCTGCATCCACAACATGGCCCGCTATATCGCTGTTGCGCCGCGCAACCCGGCGACCAGCCTCAGAAATCTGGACTTCGGCGCTTGAGCCGGGTTCGTGAGGCGCAACCCCAGCCCCGGAAATCACGGCATCCGCGGGACGGCAACGGCGACCGTCCCGACGGCTGCGCTGCCAGTCCGAAAATTGCACCAAGTCGCTTGTTCTGTTGCCCAATTTCATTGGCGTTCGCTCGGTGCTGCTCAGATTTTCCGAGGTTTCACAGGGGACAAGACGCGCTGGGTGCGCATCATCGCGGCCTTTGGTGCAATGTGCTGGCTGGCGGCCTGCCAGGATTCGAGTCAGCGCAACGCCAGCCTGCACCTGCTCGAATGGAACGGTTACCAGGCTCCCGAGTTCTATCCGGAGTACCTGGCCAAGTACGGACAACCGCCGGCATTCACCTTTTTCGACCAGGCCGACAATGCCCTGAAGCGCATGCGCACCGGCTATCAGGTCGACCTGGTGCATTTATGCACCGGGCAGATGCGCGAAGCCAAGGATTCGGGGCTGATCAGACCGCTGGACACCAGCCGAATCCCGCGTTGGCGTGAAATCCCGCCCGTGCTGCTGGAACTGCCCGACGTCATGATCGACGGCGCATACTGGATCGTGCCCTGGGAATGGGGATACTCCACCGTGGCCTACAATCCGCAAACAATCGACATCGAGAATGCATCCTACGCGATGTTCATCGATCCCCGCTTCCGGGGCCGGGTGGCCCTGCCCTCGGACATCCGCGTCAACATGCTGATCGCCGGTGTCATAGGCGGCTGGGTCGACCCCCTGGACCCGACCGAGGCGGAAATCGAGTCGGCGCCCGCCATTTTCAGCGGTATGCTGGAAAATGCCCGCTTCATCTGGACCGACAGCACCCAGCTCGAACAGGCCTGGGCCGCCGGAGACGTCGGCATCTCCTACATCTATGGCAGCGCTACGCGGCGCATGAGCAGAGAAGGCCTTGCCAACGTCATCGTCGACCCGTTGCTGACCTGGATGTGCGGCTTTTCGCTCAGCACTACGGGCTCGGGGTCGCCAGCCCAGGCCTACGATTACATCAACGCAATGCTCGATCCGGCAGGCGGTTCGGCCATGTTCGACACCTTTGGATACGGGCATGGCAATGCCAATACCGCGGCATTGATCGACCCGGCAAAGAGTGCCGGCACCGGCATCGACGACCCCACCGGGACGCTCGCGCGCGGCGTGTTCAGCAAGGCCATGCCTCCCGCCAAGCAGGCCCGACTGTTCCAGCTCTGGTACGAAGCCCAGGCCGGGCTCGACTAGGAGCCGCCGCCTTGTCCCAGCCGGTAACCGATTACTACGATCGCCTCAGCCTGCAGTACCGGCACAACATGGGTTGGGACTGGGACGCGACGATGCGCGACGAGGGGGCGACTCTCAGCCGATTCGTCGCCCAGGTGATGAACCGGCCGGAGCCCCTGGCACTGCTCGACTGCTCCTGCGGAGTCGGCACCCAGGCCATCGGCCTCGGCCTGCAGGGGCACCGGGTGCACGCCACCGACCTGAGCCCGGTATCGATCGACTGCGCCCGGGCCGAGGCGGAAAAGCTGGGGCTCGAGATGGCCTTCGAGGTGGCCGACTACCGGAGTCTCGGAGAAAGCGTCACCGACACCTTCGATGTCGTGCTGTCGTGCGACAACTCGATTGCCCACTGCCTCACCGACACCGATCTCGCAGTTGCCCTGGCCAGCATGAAATCGCGGCTGAACTCGGGCGGTCTGCTGCTGCTCAGCATCCGCGACTACGACACCCTGGTACGGGAGCGGCCGCGATTCAACAACGAACACGTGCAAGACCGGGACGACGGCCGGCGCGTGGTGTTCCAGGTATGGGACTGGGATGACGATGGCGAGCGCTATGCCATGCACCAGTTCCTGCTGCGCGAGCATGACGGTGATTTCAAGGCCAGCCACTTCCGGACCAGGCTGAGGGCATTGCGACGCGACCAACTGCTCGATGCCGTGCGCCACGCCGGCTACGTGGAGGTTCGCTGGCACCGGCCCGAAGACAGCGGCTACTACCAGCCGATCATGACGGCACGCAACGATTAAGGGAGCGCAGCGCAATGAACGACTCGACACTGGAAGCTGCCGTCATTTTCGACACGCACCTGCCCGATGCCCTGCAACGGGCCCTCGAATACGCCGGCGATGACGGGTTCGTGGCCTCGTTACCGGCCCTGCTGCAGGCCCGGGCCAGTGCGCCGCTGGACAACGAGATCTGGGACACCTGGTTTTTTACCGCCCATTCCGAAGAGAGCCTGGTGCGAACCACGGCCGGCAACCATGTGGCGCTGATCGTGCACGGTGGCGGCATATTTGCGACGCCACAGCGATTTCGCCGGCTGTATCTGGCAAGCACGTCGCGCCACAGCCACGAGGGGTTCACCGGTTTGTTCGGCGGCAGGATCCGCGATGCCGAGGGCCACGCCATGCTGGAAGGCCGCTGCCCCGACGGTACGCGGATACCGGTTTACGCCTACTCCGAATTCGCCAACGGCATCAGCGGCTTGCCGCGCCGTTATGCGGTTGTCATGGACTTTGAAACGGCCAGGAAATCGCAGTGCGGGCTGACGCCGGCAGAAGCCTTGCGGGAAGACCCGCTGATGCTCGCTCGCGCCGGCGGCGCCGAGGCCGCGGCGGCTTATCTCGACCGGGCGCGGGAATACTACGGCACTGGGGTGATGGGCAGTTGGCACCGCTTTGACGACATGGATCCGATGATCCCGCAGACCTGGATACCCTTTGTGTACGACTGTCTAGGCGGCGCCGGCGACAAGCGCAAGCTGAACCCCGCCATGCGCGTCAGCGGCGAGATGGACATCTGGTTTACCCATTACCGCATCGCCCGGGATGCCGGCTTCGGCATCCGCGCCGACACGGCGCTGATCAACACCGCCCGCTATGTCGCGGTGGCGCCGCGGCAGTCCGCCACCGGCGTGCGCGACCTGCCATTCACGTCCGCGCAGGTACAGGAATGAACATGGAAGCGTCCGCCTTCTTCGACTCCTATCTTCCCGATGCGCTGCGCCGCGCCCTGGAGTATGCGGGCGACGAGGGTTTCGTGGCATCGCTGCCGCAACTGCTGCGCGCGCGAGTGAGTGCCGGTTACGACAACGAAATGTGGAACAACTGGTTCAACCCCAATACCGAGGAAAGCCTGATCATCACCCCCGGCGGCAACCGCGTCATCGTTACCGTCCACGGCGGCGGCGTATTCGCGACACCCGAACGCTTCGAACGCCTGTTCCGGGCGAGCACCGACCGCGACAGCGAGTTCGGGTTCACCGGGTACTTCGCCGGCAAGCTCTCGCAGGCGGAAGCAGGCGCCGTTCTCGCAGGGCGCATGCCCGACGGCGCCGACATCCCCGTGTACGATTTCGGTGAATTCAAACGCGGGGTGCAAGCCCTGCCCCGCCGCTACGCCGTCGTTACCGATTTCGAGGTGGCGAAAAACTCCGCGTGCGGCTACGTTGCGTTCGATGTCCTGCGCGACGACCCGGTCATGATCGCGCGCGCCGGCGGCCCGGCGGCGGCCGCCGCCTATCTCGACAAGGCGCAAGCGCGCAACAACACCGCGAAAATGGGCAGTTGGCATCCGTTCAACAACATCGACACGCCGAACCAGGCACAGACCCGGGTACCGGCACTGGCCGGCAACCGCGGCGGGGCCGGCAGCGCCGAAGACGACGGCCACCTGTACGGCTACGACACCGACTACGGCATCGGCGGCGATAGCTGGCTGCACAGCACCAGCATGATCAACATCGCCCGCTACGTGGCCGTCGCACCCTGCAATGCGGCCAGCGCCGTGCGCCACCTGCCCTTTACGTCGGGTTAGCTGGTGGAAACCGTCGCATTCGGGCATACCGGACTCAAGGTCAGCCGCCTCTGTTTCGGCACCATGGGCGTGGGCAGCAGCGCCTGGAAACCCTGGGTGCTCGATGAAGCCGACTCGATCCCGCTGCTGAAACGCTGCCTGGACCTCGGCATCAATTTCTTCGACCTGGCCGACTGGTATTCGCTCGGCGAAAGCGAGCGCATCGTCGGCAAGGCATTGCTGTCGATGGTGCCCCGCGACCGGCTCATATTGACCACCAAGGCCAGATACGCGCTGAGTGATGACCCGAACGATGCAGGCCTGTCGCGCAAGCACCTGCTCGCCGCGATAGACAACAGCCTCAGGCGAATCGGCACCGACCATGTCGACATTTTCATGATTCACTCATTCGACCCGGCAACGCCCATTGCAGAGACCATGGCCGCCTTGCACGACATCGTGCGGGCCGGCAAGGCCCGCTACCTGGGCGCATCCACCATGTGGGCCTGGCAGTTTGCACAGATGAATGCCGTCGCCCGCGAAAACGGCTGGACGCCGTTCGTCAACATGCAGTGCCAGTACAACCTGCTCTATCGGGAAGAAGAACGGGAGATGATTCCGTATTGTCTCGACCAGGGCATCGCAGTGACCACCTTCAGCCCACTGGCGCGCAGTTGGCTGTCCGGGGAAACCAGCCGCCGCTCGGAGACGGACTTCTACTACCAGCGCAACTACGGCGATGCGCTGGACCGGAAAATCCGCGAATGCGTAAAGGCGCTTGCTGAAAGGCACGGAACAAACATGGCCAAGGTGGCAATTGCCTGGGTGCTTTCCAGGCCGGCCATCTGTGCACCGATCATCAGTGCCGCAACGCTCGAACAGCTCGACAACAACATCGATGCGCTCAATCTGCAGTTGACACCCGAGCAACTCGGCTCGCTGGAATACCTGTACCGTCCGCGCGGGGTAGTCAATGACTATGTCAAGGATTTGCCCCGACGGCATCGCGGCGGAGTGCTATCGTGAAAGAGGCAGCGGGTCGCGTACAGCCAGGCGGCCAGGCGCATCGCCACCAACCGCCGGCTGCCGTGTGGCCGGCCGCATCACGGAGTTAGCACTTTGGAAACGATCGCTTTTGGCAATACCGGGCTCAAGGTCAGCCGGCTGTGCTTCGGCACCATGACCATCGGCTCGAGCGGCTGGAAACCCTGGGTTCTCGATGAGGCGGAGTCCCGGCCGCTGCTCGAGAAGTGCCTGGATCTCGGCATCACCTTCTACGATACGGCCAACTGGTATTCCACCGGGGAGAGCGAGCGAATCGTGGCTTCGACGCTTACCTCGATGGTGCCACGGCATAACCTGGTGCTGGCCACCAAGGCGTTCTACGCCATGAGCGACGATCCCAACGATTGCGGACTGTCGCGCAAGCACCTGTTCGCTTCCGTGGACGCGAGCCTGCGCCGCATGAACACCGACTACATCGACCTGCTGGTCATCCATGCCTTCGATCCGCACACGCCCATCGAGGAGACGATGTCGGCACTGAACGATCTGGTTCGTTCCGGCAAGGTGCTCTATCTCGGCGCCTCGACCATGTTCGCCTGGCAGTTCGCGCAGATGAACCACATCGCCCGCCTGAACGGCTGGACACCGTTCATCAACATGCAATGCCAGTACAACCTGCTGTACCGGGAAGAGGAACGCGAAATGCTCCCCTACTGCCGCGACCAGGGCATTGCCGTCACCGCTTTCAGCGTGCTGGCCCGGGGGCAATTGTCGGCAAGCGACAGAGTCCGTTCCCGCACCGACGAGCATTTCACCAATATGTACGGCGATGCGCTCGATCAGGAGATTTGCAACCGGGTCGCGGCCATCGCCGCCGAGCGCAACACGACCATGGCAGCCGTCGCGCTGGCCTGGGTGCTCGGTAAAGAGGACATCTGCTGCCCCATCATCGGCGCCAGCACCGCAAATCAGGTCGCGAACAATGTCGCCGCTCTCGAGCTCGGGTTGACCACGCAGGAGGTCGCCAGTCTGGACGCCCTGTACCGGCCACGCGATGTCATCAACGACTATGTAACCGACCCCATGCCACGCTACTGGCCCAGCCCGTCGAGCGACCGGCGGGGCGATGCCGCGGCCCGAGGAGACAGCAGCGATCGGGTGCAGTCTTGACCCAATCGACAACCGGTTCCGCGAGCAGGAGGTCTCGGCGCGCCCAGGACCGTGCCACCATGCAAACAGTGCAGACCGTCAGCACCCTGTTCGAGGCGGAAATCGCAAAAAACGGATGCAGCGCGGAACAGCTTCGCCGAGTGCTGGCGCTGATGCAGCAACTGCGTCCGAGCGCGAAGCCAGAGGCGCCACGGCAGCTACCCGGCTGCCGCCACCTGCGCCGCGCGCTCGACCTCGCCGCAACCGCTCGCACCGCCCCGGTTGCAGCGGCAATCCGCCAGATTCAGAATGATCTCGCCTGGGCGCAGAACCCTCGCTACAACGACGGCAACATGGGCGCCGAGTTCATGAACAACTATGCCTGGAGCGGCCTGGGCCTGACCGGTAGCGAGCGCATGGCGTTCGGGGTGCTGCTGCTCGGCCCCGGCGTGACTTATCCGCCGACCAGCTACGCCTCGGAAGGCGTGTTTCTCGTGGTTGGCGGCACGCCGGAATGGAAATCCGGCGACCAACCCTGGCGGCGGGTCGAACCGGGCGGCATCATCTGCCGTCCCCACGGCGGTTCCGAGGGCAAACGGCCCGGTGTTGAGCCGCTGCTGGCCCTGTACGCCTGGATGTATCGATAGCGTAAAGGGGCGCGGCCATGACCTCTCGGGATCCCCTGCTGCAACCGTTTCGACTGAAACACCTGACGCTAAAGAACCGCATCGTCAGCACCAGCCACACCATGCTGTACGCGGTCGACGGCGCACCACAGGAGCGAGAGCAGCTCTACCATGAGGAAAAGGCCCGGGGCGGCCTCGCCATGACCATGTTCGGCGGCTCATCGGCCGTGGCGCCGGATTCGGCCACCTCTTCCGGCGTCAACAGGCTCGATGACGATGCCATCATCCCGCATTTCCGGCAGTTCGCCGAGCGCATACATCGCCACGACTGTGCTCTGATGTGCCAGATCACGCACCTCGGCCGCCGTGCCAGAATCAGGGCATTCGACTGGCTGCCAAGCATTTCCTCCTCTCGCACCCGCGAAGTCGACGGTGGATATCCCAAGGTGATGGACCGTGCCGACATCGACCGCGCCGTCGCCGCCTACGGGGCGGCCGCCCTGCGCTGCAAAGAGGGCGGCCTGGACGGCTGCGAGGTGGTCGGCCAGGCACATCTGCCCGAACAGTTCTGGTCGCCCGCGTGGAACCGGCGCAACGATGAATTCGGCGGCTCGCTCGACAACCGGCTGCGGTTCGGCTTCATGGTGCTCGAAGAGATTCGCCGGCGTGTCGGCGACGATTTCATTGTCGGCATACGCATCGCCATCGACCAGAATCTTGTGGGCGGCCTGTCCAGGGACGACTGCCTGGAGATCGCCCGGCGCCACGAGCGTTCCGGCCTGGTCGACTTCCTTAACCTCAACTTTGGCCGCGTCGATACCGAGATCGACTACATCAACCTGATGCCGGGCATGTCGGCGCCGCCCGCGACCTATCTCGATCAGGTACAGGCTTTCACACGGAAACTGACATTGCCCACCCTGCATGCCTGCCGAATCGTCGATGCGCAAACCGCGCGCCGCGCCATCGGTGAAGGCATGGTCGACCTGGTGGGCATGACGCGCGCCCACATCGCAGACCCGCATATCGTCCACAAGATCGAATCCGGAGAAGAATCACGAATCCGCCCCTGTGTCGGCGCCACGTTCTGCATGGACCATCGTTTCTGCATTCACAACCCCTCAACGGGACGCGAAAAATCCCTGCCGCACAGCACACCCGGCGCGCGGCGGCGCAAGCGCGTGGTGGTCGTCGGCGGTGGCCCGGCCGGCCTCGAAGCCGCACGGGTGAGCCGCCTGCGCGGGCATGAAGTGCTGCTGCTCGAGCGCGCTGATCACCTCGGTGGCCAGGTGGCACTGGCGGCGCGCGCCGGATGGCGGCGGGAGATCGGCGAAGTCACCGACTGGCTGGCCGGAGAAGTCAGGCATCTCGGCGTCGACACTCGCCTGTCGACCCATGCCGATCGGCAATCGGTGCTGGCGTTCGCCGCCGAGGCCGTGATCATCGCTACCGGCGGCCGCCCCGATCTCGATTGGCTCGAAGGCCACGAACTCTGCAACAGCGTTCCCGAAATCCTCGCAGGCGCCGTGACGATTTCGCCGCAGGTGCTGGTCTACGACGAACTGGGCGACCACGCAGGCGCATCCTGTGCCGAAGCGCTGGCCGATGGCGGCGCCGAGGTGGAACTCGCCTTTCGTGGCCATCACGCGGCCGAGCGGGCCGGTTACTGCAACTACCCGGTTTACCTGCAGCATTTCTATGAGCGCGGCGTAACACTGACGCCGGACCGTCGCCTGGTTCGCGTCGAGCGCGCCGACAGGCGGCTGCGCTGTACTTTCGCAAACGAACTGACCGGGGCAGTCGAGCAACGGCTGGCGGACCAGGTGGTGGTCGAACGCGGCACGGTTCCCGTCGATGGCCTGTTCGAAGCGCTCAGGGGCGGCTCGTGCAACGACGGAGTGACCGACCAGGCACGTCTGCTGCGAGCACTGCCGCAGGTCGCGGACAGCGACCGCGGCGCAGGTTACGAGTTGTACAAGGTGGGCGATGCCGTGTCGTCCCGGGACATTCACTGCGCGATCCTCGACTCGAGACGCCTGTGCCGGGCTCTTTGACCCGTGCAGTTGCAGACGGATGCGGCCAAGGAGCGCGACGCATCGCCCCGCTATCGTATTTCCAGGTTACCAACCGGTAGGCCGAATTCGGCGGATGGCAGTTGGATTGGCCTGCCGTCCTCCAGCCGAACCGGTTGCTGCCACGAATCTCCATCGAAAAAGTCGCGGCTCTGCCCGGCCAGGCTGACCCTGAACTCTTCCCGTGCGCGCCCCCAGGCCTCCGCGTCTCCATTGAGCGGAGGAAGGCTACCATTGCAATTGTCGGCAACGGCGGCCAGGAACTTCACTTCGGCGTCGAGTTGTTGTGCAAAATCACCGTGTGCACGGCAAATGACCGGCGTTTCTCCCATCAGGTGACAGATCAACGCCAGTCTGGCCGAAACCTGATCCTCCACAGGCACGGGCAAACTGTACTGCGACCGGCCCCAGGATCCCAGGAGCTGCTTCAGTTGCGCTGACGCTGCCAACAGGGTTCGGGCGTTGTTGTCCAGGGCTTCGGCTTGATCGCGCAAACGGGCACTCTCCCGCTCTCCGCACAGGGCCATCGAAAGCGATTCTCTCCCGGCAACGACCGGGTTGACATTGCGTGATTCCCGCCGCAGTTCGTCGCTCTGGCAACGAAGCCGCCGGGCGCGGGCATGCATGGTCTGCACTGCGGTCTCGACATCACCGCCAATGTCGCTTGAGCCCGCGTCGCCAATCAGCCGGCCCAAACTGGCGCCCTTGGAAGCCGCCGACACGCGCTGCGGCGTGGCCTGGCCCGAGGCGCAAGATACTTCATCGGCGCCCTCCGGTAACGTTGTCGTACCGCGCACCTTCCTTTTGTGCAGGTCGACAAAAAAGTCGCGAATCCAAACCCTGGCGGACACCTGGCGTTCCCGCTCATTGCCATCAATCAGGCCTATCTGCACCGGAACGCCGCTGCGCCGGTGCAGGCCGGGCAAGGACTCGTTGGCGGCCGTCTGCGCGGCATCACGCATCTCGGGCACAAGCAGCCGCTTGGCCCAGGAGGCTTTGCACAACCGCCCGGTACGGATCACGCCGAGGTGCAGATCAACGGTTTCCCCGCCCAGCGCCTTGTGCAGTTTCTCCGGGTCCGCCACCAGCGCCGCGGCTGGAACATCCCTTTCGAGACTGCGCTGTGCCTCGTCGTGCAACCGACGGGCGTACTGCGTCGCAACGTTACAAGAGAACCGAATCTCTCGCGCGATGTGTTCACAGGTTTCCGAACTGATCGGGGAAGAGCCATCCCGGATTAGCAGATCGAGAGCGAGGTTGAAGCGCTGTTCGTCGTCGAGATGATACTGCAGGTACGCTGGGGCCTGATTCAGTTGGAGGGGGCTGACGCGCAACCCCGCATACAGAAGCCGCTGCTTTTCGCTGACCAGGGTCGTTGATGCAAGGCCCAGAGCGCGCGCATACGGCACTGGCAACCGATGATCGACGCCATTTAGCGGATAGCCGTCGCCAAAGCGTCGCCCTAGCGCCTCTCCCGGCACCACACGGCTTTCGACCTTGGCGCTGTGTTCCTGCCGACCCGGTAAGCGCACTTCGCTACCGATGATGGCCCATTGGAATGGCCGCGACTTAAATCTGTGGCTCATCTTGAAGACACGTGTCGCAATGTTTTTCCCCCTTCGCAAGTCGGACGGCGGGGGAGGGAGTGTGTCGAGGATTTCGTTTCGCGAAAACAATTGGGACAGTTCCCGCCACTCGGCCTCTGACAGCAGGTCGGTGCGGGACTTCTCGAACAGTTTTCTCGCCTCGCTGACCTCATGCTCGGCTCGCCTGACAAGATGCAGCGCGGATGCCGCTTCCCGAGCCGGCTGGCTCGAAGTCAGGCAAGCCTGGCCCACGCATGCGTCCGGTTTCCGGCTGGCCCGTTGTTGGTCGCGCGTCATCCGAGCATCGTCGGTACGCTGGGGAGTCGGTCCGCCTGTTGAATCGCCGGCGCGCGCTTCCGCCCGTGCGGCACCCGGCAATGACCGTGCAGCCTCATCTCGACAATTCGGCAACCCTTGGCGCACTCCCGCCGCCGCACCGAAATTCTGGAAACGCCATTGCATAACCGCGTCGTTTGATTCCCAGGCTGCAAGAATGTCGGGCACAGTCGAGCGCCGGGCATCGCCGCCAGGCGCCGTCCATCGGGGGGTGAACGATTCCGTACTCTCGGCGGTGGCGGTCCACTTTAACGCCGTTCGCCGAGGACCCTTGCCCGAGTGTGGGCGGGGCGATGCCGGGAGTGACCGTGATACGGCGGTCGATTGCTGCATGACCGCCTCGTATGAGGGTGGCGCATCCTGACCGTAGGGGCCCGTTCGCGGTGTGGTCTGAGTCGCGACACTCGGTGCAAGCGCCATGCATGGCGGCGGCTCGTAAGGCTCCAATCGATATCTTTCCGGAACCGGGGCTCTGGGCTGCCGCGACCGAAGCACCTCCCGCCCTTTGCCGGCAACTGCAGCTGGCTCGGCCTGTCCGCGGCCACGGCCGGAACCGTGCTCGAGCGATTGCTGCGCTACTACCTGCCTGCCCCGAAAGGCGCTGTGGCGCCCCTCGGCAGCCTCTGTAGACCTGCCATTGCACTCGCCTCCCGCAGGAGTTCCCGTCAAACTCGAGACGCCGTCCATGATCGTCCTCCTCTGCCTATCCCTGCACTTCCAGTCAGGCAATCTCCGCAACCGGTTCGAGCCGCCCCAATGCGACATTGAACCGAAGCGAAAGTTCAGCGGTGCCGGCCGAGGGCCGCGGCGCACCTTCGGCCATCACCGGCGCGGGCTACAGGCGACGACGCAGGCGTTCCCCTACGTTATGATTTCGTCGGCCGTCCCACCGGGGGCGAAGCAGGGAATCCGGCTGCAGCGCAGCGGGTCAAAGGAGGAAAACAATGAAACTCGGCCTGTTCATGATGCCGATTCACCACCACTCGAGGAACTATCAACAGACCCTCGCCGAGGACATCGAGGCTATTGTGCTGGCCGACCGTCTGGGATTCTCCGAAGCCTGGGTGGGCGAGCACCACAGCTCGAGTTCCGAACAGATCACCTCGCCGTTGCTGTTTCTGGCGCACGTGCTGCCGCAGACCGAGCAAATCGTCTGCGGCACCGGGGTCATCTGCCTGCCGCAGTACCACCCGGTGGTCACTGCCGGGCACATCGCCCTGTTCGACAACCTGGCAGGGGGGCGCTTTATCGCCGGGGTGGGTCCAGGCGGCCTGGCACCCGACTTCGAGGTGTTCGGAGTCATGGAGGCAGACCGCAATGCCATGATGATCGAAGCCATCGATGTCATGATCGACATCTGGACAACCGACCCGCCCTACGAATTCAGCGGCGAATACTGGCAGTTCGCGCTGAAGGACTGGGTGCATGACGACATCGGCCTCGGCCACATGCCCAAGCCGTTTCAGCAGCCGCACCCGCCATTGGCCATCTCGGCGATGAGCCCCTACTCGGGTTCCATCCGCTTCGCGGGCTCGCGCGGCTACATTCCGATCTCAGCCAACTTCATCGGCACCTGGTCGGTGAAGTCGCACTGGCAAACCTATGCCGAGGCAGCGGACAAGGCCGGTCACGCAACCGATCCGGAGATCTGGCACGTGGCGCGCAATATCCATGTGGATGAAACCGATGCGGCTGCCGAAGCGTTCGTCAAGAGCGCGGGAGCCAGCACCGACCACTACTTTCACTACCTCTTCCAACTGTTCGACCGCGGCGACATGAAAGGCCCGTTCGTGGTCAATCAGGGCGACGACCCGGCCGCGCTCGGGCACGAGGCCCTGCGTGACAACTTCACGATCTACGGCAGCCCGGAGACGGTTGCCGAGAAAGTCCTGGCGCTGCGTGATGAGGTCGGTCATTTCGGTACGCTGATGCTCACCGCCCAGGACTGGACCGACCGGCAGCGGATGCAGCGTTCCATGCGCTTGCTGGCCGAGGAAGTCATGCCCACCGTCAATGCCGCAATCGGCGCAGCGTAGGCGACGCAACGGACAATTGACGGCATTTCCGCGGCCGAGGCACTCGCACGGAACAAAAATCTTGCGATGTGGTTTTTCCGGGCAGCGAGCGCGCTTTACTTGGTCGACGTTGCCGGTGGTTCGGCAATCCGGCCACGCAGCGACAGTCAGTCACGCTCTACGTTGTTCCAGAATGCAACTCATCTGTACACACAAACGCCGCTCAAGGATTCT
>CAZNFI010000004.1:35885-39465 GCA_964572185.1 uncultured Pseudomonadales bacterium | reverse complement strand
CAGCCCGAGGCGGTTCACCAGGGTGACTTCGGCCCGCCTCATGCGCGTGCCTTCAGTTCCCGGTGGCGTACCAGCACGTTGGCGTAACGGTCGGCGAAGTGCAGCCCGAGCCGCTCGGCCATGTAGACACTGCGGTGCTGGCCACCGGTGCAGCCGAGGCTCACCGTGACATAGGCGCGATTGTTGTCCTCATGTCGCGGCAGCCAGGTCTCCAGATGGCCGGCAATGTCATCGAACATGCCCCTGACCGGGCCATCTCCGGACAGGTGCGTTCGAACCGGTTCATCGAGGCCGGTAAGCGGCCGCAGTTCCGGCACCCAGTTGGGGTTGGGCAAACAGCGCAGGTCGAACACCATGTCCGAGTCCGGGGGTACACCGAAACGGAAGCCGAACGAACGGAACAGCAGGCTCAGGGCACCCTGCTCCCGGGCGACCACCCGTTCGCGGATCGATTCCACCAGTTGCTGGGCGAGCAGGTCGCCGGTATCGATCTTGAGGTCGGCGCGGCAGGCGATCTGTTCGAGCAGTTCGATCTCCGCCTCGATGGCCTGGGGCAGGTCGGTGTTTGCGTCGGTCAGCGGGTGGCGGCGGCGGGTCTCGCTGGCGCGCCGTACCAGCGTGGCGTTGGAGGCATCGAGATAGATCACTTCGCAATCGAGCCCGGCCCGGTTCAGCCCGTTCAGAATCTCCGGAAACCGTTCCAGGCCGGTGGTGCGCGCATCGATGCACACCGCCATGTTGCCGTCCCGGGCTACGGGAACCCGCAATGCCTGATCGACCAGGGATTGCAGCAGGCTCACGGGCAGGTTGTCCACGCAGTGATAGCCGGCATCCTCCAGGGTTCTGAGCGCCGTGCTCTTACCGGAGCCGGAGCGGCCGCTGATGATGGTCAGCTTCATGCGGCCGACTCCTGCCTGCGCTCGGCCGCCTGCCGCAGCACCACGTCGAGCTCCGCGGAACTGGCCGCGCCACGCAGGCGAGCGCGGGTATCCGGGTCCCGAAACAGGTCGGCCAGTGCGGCCAGGGCATCAAGGTGTGCGGATGTTTCTTCGGCGGGCACCACCAGCACGAACACCAGATCGACGGGTTTGCCATCCGGTGCGTCGTAGTCGACCGGCTGCGCCAGGGAGAAGAACGCGGCCATCATGTGCGGGCAGTCCACCCGGCAGTGGGGAATCGCCACGCCTTCGCCGATTCCGGTGCTGCCGAGCCTTTCACGCTTCATGAGCGCCTCGAACATCTGCCGATCGGGCTCGTTGCCTTTGTGTTCTGCCAGCATGTCGGCGGGCAGGTCAAGGGTGCGCTTGCGGCTGTGCGCCGGCACGGCACGGCGCACGCACTCCGGCGGCAACAGGTCTTGGATGCGAGCCATGTCGGTTGAGGTTATCCCCGGCCGCGGCGCCGGTCGATGACTTTTTCCTTGTGCTTGACGATCTGCCGGTCGAGCTTGTCGGCCAGCATGTCGATGGCTGCGTACAGATCCTGACAAATGGCATCGGCAAACAGTTCCGCGCCGCTGACGTGTGCGGTCGCTTCGGCTTTCTGATCGCGCTTTTCGACACTCAGCACAACGTGCATGTTGGTGATGTGGTCGTAGTGGCGCTCGAGGCGCGTGAGTTTGTCGGTTACATAGTTCTTGAGCGCGGGGGTGACATCGATATGGTGCCCGGAAATGCTCAATTGCATGCGCTGTCTCCTTCGGATGGATAGCTTGTGGAAGATCGGTCCGGCACTGCTTCAGACCAGACGCTTGCGTCCGCTGGACGGTGGAATCGACATCGATTCGCGGTATTTGGCAACTGTGCGCCTCGCGACATTGATGTTCCGTTGCGCCAGTATTGCCGCGATCTTGTTGTCGCTCAATGGTTTTCTCGGGTTTTCGCCGGCGATCAGGTTCCTGATCAATGCGCGAATGGCGGTACTCGATACCTCTTCGCCGTCTGTTGTGACCACGCGGCTGGAAAAAAAGTACTTCAGTTCGAACAACCCGCGCGGGGTCTGCATGGTCTTGCGGCTGGTGACGCGGGAGATGGTCGACTCGTGCAGGTTCACCGCTTCGGCGACATCGTTGAGCACCAGCGGCCGCATGGCCTGTTCGCCGTACTCCAGAAAGCCCCGCTGAATTTCGACAATCTTGGTGGCTACCCGCAACAGCGTGTCGTGCCGGCTTTCCAGGCTCTTGAGGAACCAGCGGGCTTCCTGCAGGTTGTCGCGCAGCCAGGTGTTCTGACGACTGTTGTCGGCGCGACGCACCAGCCCGGCATAGCCGGTGTTGATGCGCAGGGCGGGGGTCGCTTCCGGGTTCAGTTCCACTAACCAGCGGCCTTGCGCCTTGCGCACCACAACGTCTGGAATCACATATTCGGCCGGTTCGGCGGCCAGGGCAGCGCCGGGGCGGGGGTTGAGCGACTGGATGAGCGCGGCGATTCGCGCCAGTTGCCGCTCACTGAGCCGGGTTCTGCGCTTGAGCGTGGCGAAATCCTTGCTGCCCAGCAGACCGAGGTGCTCGGTGACGATGCATAGCGCTTCGCTGCGCCATGGGGTGGATGCGTCCAGGGCTTCGAGTTGCAGGGCGAGGCACTCGGCCAGGTTGCGTGCGGCGACGCCGGTGGGGTCGAAGTGCTGAATGCGCTTGAGTACGGTCCGCACCTCGTCGCTGCCGATGTCCAGGCTTGCATCGAAACTCTCCAGCAGGTCGTCGATGCTTGCCTCGAGCATACCGTCCGCATTGACGGCATCGATGATCGCCGTGGCAATCAGGCGGTCGACATCCGAGAATGGCGTCAGGTTCAGTTGCCAGCGCAGGTGGTCCTTCAGCGTCTCTCCGAAGCCATCGTTGTTCTCGATATCCAGCTGACCATCACTGCTGCCGGACAGTGCCGGCGCCGGAACGGGCTGAAATATGTCGTCCCAGTTGCTGTCCACGGGCAGCTCTTCCGGAATGGGCCGGCCCGGTTCAGTGTCTACCGAAGGCGCATCCACGTTGCCTTCGGCTTCATCGGTGCGGTCGGCGCCTGCGGGTGAGGAAACGGCCGTGGTCGTGCCGTCGGAGTCCGGATCCAGAAGCGGTGCGGTGGCGGTGCCGGCGCCCGTATCGGAGTCGAATGGGCCGCCCGTCTGTGGCTCGTTCTGTTCGTCGTCGGCTTCCTCGAGCATCGGGTTGGTTTCCAGCAGTTCCTGGATTTCCCGTTGCAGGTCAAGGGCGGACAGTTGCAGAAGGCGGATGGCCTGCTGCAGTTGCGGCGTCATCTTCAGCTGCTGACGCAGCCCCAGAGACAGGGATTGTTTCATGTGCGCGCCGTCCGCGAGGTCCTCAAAGCCGGAAGCTGTCGCCGAGGTAGACGTCGCGCACGGTTTCGTCGGCAAGGATTGCCTCGGAATCGCCTTCCGCGATGATGTGTCCCTCGTTGACGATGTAGGCCCGGTCGCAGATGTCGAGCGTGTCCCGCACGTTGTGGTCGGTGATCAGCACACCGATATCGCGGGCCGCCAGATCGCGCATCTCCTGCTTGATGTCGCCGACGGAAATGGGGTCCACCCCTGCGAAGGGTTCGTCGAGCAGCATGAAGCGGGGGTTGCT
>CAZNFI010000004.1:23827-35875 GCA_964572185.1 uncultured Pseudomonadales bacterium | reverse complement strand
GGCGAGCGCCCGGGCAATCTCGACCCGCCGGCGCTCACCACCGGACAGGCGTTCGCCCTGCGACTTGCGCACGGCATGCAGGTTGAATTCATCGAGCAGCTGTTCGAGAAGACGCGCCTGCGCCTGGCGGTCGAGGTCGCGGCGCAGTTCCAGGATGGCGCGCAGGTTGTCTTCCGTGGACAGCTTGCGGAACACGCTGGCTTCCTGGGGCAGGTAGCCGATGCCGGCCCTGGCGCGCAGGTGCATGGGCGCCCGGGACAATTCCCTGCCATCGAGCGAGATGCTGCCGCCCTCCGCTTTCAGGAGGCCGACGATCATGTAGAAGCAGGTGGTCTTGCCGGCGCCATTCGGCCCGAGCAGCCCGACAATCTCGCCGCTCTCCACCCTGAGGCTCACGTTTTCCACCGCTAGCCGGGTGCGGTATTCCTTGCGCAGATGGCGGGCTTCCAGAACGGCCATGAGCTTACGAGTCGTCTGCGCTTGCGGGCATCAGGGTAGTCGTTACCGGCCCCTGGCCGGGGGCGCCGGCCTGCACCTGGCCGGCGACTATGTCATATCGGATCAGATCGCCGGCCAGTGCGTTGCCGCGTTGGCTGAGGCGCGCATCGCCCTGCAGGTCGATGCGCGATTCCCGGGTGTGGTAGACGATTGTGGAAGCATCGGCCCGCACCTGCCCGGCGTCCGCCTCGAGATCCTGGCGGTAGTGAGCCGGTGCGCCGGTGGCGGTGATGCGCACCACCTTGCCTTCGTGGTAGTCGACCACCATGCGCTGGGCATCGACCTGCAATGTTCCCTGCTCCACTCGAACCTCGCCCACATAGACTATTCGGCCCTGCTGGCGCTGGATCTCGGCCGATTCCGCGTGGATGTGAATGGGCTGTTGCGCATCCTCCGGCAAGGCCCGGGCCGGCGCGGCGGCGGTAATGGCAAGCGCGGCAGCGATTGCGATCAGGATTTGCGGGTTAAACCCCGTTGTCACGGAGCCGGGCACAGCCAGCCTCGCACGCGGCAAGCACGCGCGGCGTCTGGAAAGACAAAATCGCCAGACATTTGTTCCATGCGAGCACTCGCCCCGTCAGAATTGGTCGGGCTCGACAATGGTGTGGACTGCCGCATCATCGCCGCCGGACAGCTTCATGGACCCGCTCGTCAAATCGGCTTTCAGCCCCCGGGCCGCAGTGCGGCCTACGTCAGTTTCGATCATAACATCTCCCTCGGTTTCGGCGTATTTTCGCTGCGGGTAGACATCGAGGGCCTCGCAGCGAATGGTCAGATACGCCGAGCCCTGCCCCTGCTGCTGGACGATGACCGAATCGCGCAGAAGCACCTGTTCGCCGCCTGATGCGGCATTGCCGTGGATGCGCCCGCGTTGCGCGGTGATCCGCCAGGGCGGCTCGGTGTCGCTGTGCAGTTCGAGACCGGGCTCGAGCAGGCGGGTGCTGCGCCGGTCTTCGAAATGCCGGATCTCCCTGGCCGTGAGCCGGTACTGTATGGCGCCATCGTCCTCGAATTGTGTGATGTGCGCCCCCTGCATGTACAGGTCGGGCTCGCCGGCGAGTTCGGGCGGCAGTTCGCCGGGCGGCACGGTGCCCCGCCAGGGCGCGAAATAGAATGTCAGCAGCAGGGCGCCGATGGCCAACAGTACGCCGACTGCGAGCCCGAAACTCTCGCTATTGCGCATGTTGGCGCCTCGAAAGCGTCGATGCCCACGGTGCGGTGCCGGGCTTCCGCGACGGGCTGCGGATGCCCTGCCCCACAGGTTGCTGACATTTCAGCGAGCGGTGCGTTGAACGGTTCGAGTGCGGCATGGCCCTCAGGATACCGTGCCCTGTTAACGCCCCCGCGCGCTCAGGATCAGGCGGCAAACGTCGCTGGCGGCGCCCGCGCCACCGGGGCGCCCGGTGACGTAGTGTGCCGCCTGGCGTACCTCCTGCTGGCCGTTGGGCACGGATATGGCAAGCCCGACCCGGTCGAAGGCGGCGAGGTCCGGCAGGTCGTCTCCCACATAGGCGCAGGCGCCGGGTTCGAGACCAAGCGTCTCGAGCAGGCGGTCGACGGCATCGGCCTTGTTGTCGATGCCGGCATAGAGGTGGCCGATGCCGAGCTCCCGGGCACGTCGTTCCACCACCGGTGACCTGCGACCGGTGATCAGCGCAACCTCGATGCCGCTTGCCTGCAACCGCTTGATTGCCGAGCCGTCCTGGGCATGGAACGACTTGATTTCATGCCCCTGGTCGGTGTAGGCGATGCTGCCATCGGTGAGCACGCCGTCGACATCGAATATCACCAGCGCGCATTGCCTGGCACGGGTCTCGACGGCAGCGCCCACGTCAGTGCACCGATTGCTGAATGAGCAGCGAGTTGTAGCCGACCCAGGCAAGCAGCATGACGGCGCCTTCGAAGCGGGTAATGACCGCTCGGGAATTGATGCCGTAGGCGAACAGGGCCAGCAGCAATGTCATGGCAGCCATCATGCCGCAGTCGCGCCACAATGCCACGGGCGCCATCTGCGCCGTGGTGAGCAGACCGGGTACCGCCAGAACGGCGAGAATGTTGAGAATGTTCGAGCCGACCACGTTGCCGATGGCGATATCCGTGTGGCCCTTGACGGCGGCGGCTACCGTGGCCGCGAGTTCCGGCAGGCTGGTGCCCACCGCCACGACGGTCAGCCCGATGATCAGGTCGCTGACACCGAGCAGATTGGCCACCTCGGTTGCGGACCATACCAGCAGCTCGGAACTGGCAACGAGCACGACCAGGCCGCCGATCAACCACAGTACACCCTGCAGGTTGGTCATCTCCGGCAGTTCGTCAAGCTCGTCGCGGATGGTCTCGGAAATGTTGGCGTGCCCGGCAGACTGGCCCGATGCGTGCCCGGAAGTCGGACCCGACACCAGCAGATAGAGAATCAGCAGCAGCCCGGCCAGCAGGATGAGGCTGTCAACGATATTGAGTTCCAGGTTGAACATGAGCACCAGCGCCAGCAGCGTTGCTCCGAGCAGCCAGGGCAACTCCGCCTGCAGCACCCGTTTCGAGAACGGTAGCGGCGCGACCAGGGCGGTCACGCCGAGCACCAGACCGATGTTGGCGATGTTGGAGCCGATCGCGTTGCCGATGCCAAGCAGCGGGTTGCCGGCCAGGGTCGCGGTAAAGGCCACGAAAATCTCCGGCGCCGAGGTGCCGATGGAGACGATGGTGAGCCCGATCACGATCTTGGAGATGCCCAGGTTCTGGGCGGTGCTGGCGGCGCCGGACAGGAACTTGTCGGCGCTCCACACCAGGGCAATGAACCCGACGATCAGCCCGAGTACAGGTAACCACATACCGATGGTCACTACGGTCTATGCAACCGCCTCACTTTAGACGCTGCCCGCTCATTAGTCACACCAGCGGGAACGGGCCTTCAATTCGCCGGATGAGGGCGCAAAACCAGCATCCGGCCGGATGTTTGCATGGTTTCTTGTGCCGGCCGGCCGCAGATGCTCAAATCGCGCTCCATGCAGGAACAACCGGAAGCAGCGGCGGCGACCGCGGAGAATCTGGTCGAGATTCGCGACCTGCACTACGCGATCGGCCATCGTCCCCTGTTCGAGAAGCTGTCGCTCGATGTGCCCCGCGGCCGTATTACGGCCATCATGGGCCCAAGCGGCTGCGGCAAGACCACGCTGCTGAGAATGATCGGCGGCAGCCTCAAGCCGGATAGGGGGAGCGTACTCGTCGGTGGCCGCAATGTTGCCGCGGTTACACGTGCGGAACTGTTTTCCATCCGCCGCCGCATGGGCGTGCTGTTCCAGTCGGCAGCCCTGTTCACAGACCTGAACGTGTTCGAGAACGTGGCCTTTCCGCTGCGCGTGCATACCCGGATTCCCGAAGACAGCCTGCGCGACCTGGTGCTGATGAAACTGAATGCGGTAGGCCTGCGCGGTGCCCGGGAACTGATGCCGAACGAACTGTCCGGCGGCATGGCGCGGCGTGTGGCGCTGGCCCGAGCAATCGCGCTCGACCCGGAGCTCATCATGTACGACGAGCCCTTTGCCGGCCAGGACCCGATTGCCATGGGCGTGCTGTTGAGCCTCATACGCAATCTGAACGAGGCGCTTGGCACCACCACCCTTATCGTGTCCCACGACATTCACGAAACCGCAAGCATCGCCGACCGCATCTATGTGCTGTCGGGCGGCGGCGTGATCGGCGCCGGGGCGGCGCAGCGGCTCAAGGATCACCCGGAGCCGGAAGTGCGCCAGTTCATCAACGGCACTCCGGACGGCCCCGTACCCTTCCACTATCCGGCGCCGGATTTCGAACGCGATCTGTTGGGCGATGGTGGCTGATGCAACTGTTTGAGTTGTTGGCCCGGCTCGGTCACCGCGCTCTCGACCGGCTCGAGAGTCTGGGTCGGGCTTCCATGCTCTGGACGCGATCGCTCGCCTGGTTGCCGCGGGCGTCGGACCTGCTGCTGGTGGTACGCCAAGTCTATAACGTGGGCGTACTGTCGCTGGTTATCGTCCTGCTTTCCGCGTTCTCCATCGGTGCCGTGCTGGCGCTGCAGTTCTATACCCAGCTTTCGCGCTTCGGTGCCCAGGAAGCGGTGGGCGTGGGTCTCGCCGTGGTACTGCTGCGCGAACTCGGTCCGGTGATCACGGCGCTGCTGTTTGCCGGTCGCGCCGGGTCCGCCATCACCGCCGAGATCGGCCTGATGAAATCCACGGAACAGTTGTCGAGCATGGAGATGATGGGCGTCGACCCGCTGCGGCGGGTGGTGGCGCCGCGCCTCTGGGCGGGATTCATCAGCCTGCCGCTGTTGACGGCCATCTTCAATGTGGTGGCCATTTACGGCGGGGTGGTGGTCGGCATAGAGTGGCTGGGAATCGAGCGCGGTGCGTTCTGGTCTGGCATGACCGATGTGGTGGAGATCTGGGAAGACATCGGCAAGGGTATGCTGAAAAGCCTGTTCTTCGCCGTGGTGGTGACCTGGATCGCGGTGTTTCAGGGTTATGACACCTATCCGTCGGCGGAAGGCATCGGGCTTGCGACCACGCGCACGGTCGTGTATTCGTCGGTAGTGATCCTGGCCCTGGACTTCCTGCTAACGCTCAGCATGTATGGAGACTTCTGACGAGATGAGCAACCGGATCGAACAGCCGATGCACGGCGGACGCGACGGGGCCCGCCGGTTGGCCGGGCCCCGCAGACAGGAGGCCCGCCAACAGGAGGCCTGCCAACAGGAGGAATGACGATGCGCATGCGAACCATTGAAATCAGCGTGGGCGCGTTCGTGCTGGCGGGCATTCTGGCGCTCGTCTTCCTGGTGGTGCGGGTGAGCGGCATCAATTTCGAGGACAGTTCCACCTATTCGGTGTCGGCGCGTTTCAACGATGTGGCCGGGCTCAAGCGCAGGGCAAAGGTCAGCATGGCCGGGGTCGCCATCGGCCGTGTAACGCAAATCCAGGTGGATACCGAGTACGGCGAGGCCATCGTGCACATGGAGATCGAGAAACGCGCCGGCAGCCTCAGTACCGACACCGGCGCCCAGATACTCACCGAAGGCATACTCGGCTCGCGCTACGTGAACCTGCTGCCCGGTGCCGAGGAAGACGTGCTCGGCGAGGGCGATGAGATCCTCGATACCCAGGGCGCCCTGGTACTGGAAAACCTGGTCGGCGACCTGGTGACAAGCCTGGGCTCATGAGACTGGCTCCGTTGTTCGTTGAACGGGCGCGCCGGAGCAGGGCGCGCCGGCTGTGTCGGGTGGCCGTTTGCCTGCTGCTGGCTGGATCGAACCTGCCGGCTGCCGAAACGGCCGCAGTGGCCAGCGCCGAATTCGTTTCGGCGCCGCACCAGCTCGTTCAGGCCACCTCCGAGGCACTGCTCAGGCTCATCGAACGGTCGCGCGCCTATGTCGATGAGGACCCCGAGCGCTTCTTCGACGAGGTGGACGCGCTGCTGTCGCCGGTAGTCGATTTCAACGGCTTTGCGCGTGGCGTGATGTCGGTGCATTACCGCAAGGCCACGCCCGAGCAGCGGCGCCGCTTCGCGGACAACTTCAAGAACAGCCTGCTGCGTACCTATTCGCTGGCACTGACCGAGTTTCAGGACGGAGAGGTGGTGGTGGTGCCGCCGGACGGCCCGCCGCGACGGCCTGACCGGCAAAACGTGCGCATGGAAATTCGTACCGGCAAGAGCGTGCATCCGGTGATCTACACCATGCGGCTGGGCAAGGATGGCGCCTGGCGAATCGGCAACATCGTCATGGCCGGGGTCAACATCGGCCTGACCTTCCGCAGCCAGTTCAAAAGCGCCGTATCCGATGTCAAGTACGGGGGCGACCTCGACCGGGTGATCGATGCCTGGTCGGGGGTGGTCGCCAGTGAAGGCGCAATCGGGCTGGACGAGGGCGCTGGCCCATGAGCGCCTGTTCCCTGGACGACCGCGGGCGGCTATCGGGAACGGTGACGTTCGAAAACCTGGCCGCTGTTCGGCAGTCCGGTGAGGCGTTTATCGAGGCGGCCGGGAGCGAATCGGTGACCCTCGACTGCTCCGGTCTCGAAAGTTCGAGCAGTGTTGCGGTGGCGCTACTGGTGGCACTGCGGCGCTCGGCCCGGGCCGGTGGCCGGTCTGTCTCATTCAGCGGCGCGCCGCTGGCGCTGCGCCACATCGCCGCCTTCTCTGGAGTTGAAGACCTGTTGGGGCTTGATGACTGATGGATCATGGAAACCGTACGGGGTTCGAGACGCAAGCTGCGGGCAACCTGCTGCAGAAGGCCAGCCGGTGACCTTGCAGGCCGAGATTGCGGGGCTTGTTCGGGAAGCGTTGCCGGGTTGTGCGGTGACGGTGGCCGTGGAGGGCAACCGGGCACTGATCGAGGTGACCGGCGATGCTTTCGAGAACCTGTCCCGGGTGCGGCGGCACCAGGCGGTGTACGCCTGCATCCAGGGCCTGATTGCCGACGGCCGCCTGCACGCGGTGTCCATCGATGCCGCCACCGCTGCCGAGCGTGCCAGCTAGTGCAGACAAAAATGTGTTCCTTGAATGGCATGCAGGTGCGGGTAGCGCCGGCCGCGGCCAAGCGTCTCGCCATGCCCATGCCGCGTTGACGAATTCCGGGCACCCCCTGCACGCAAAGAAGGGATAGATGGACAAGCTGCTCATCAACGGCGGGCGACGGCTCGAGGGGTCGCTGCACGTCTCCGGCGCCAAGAACGCGGCGCTGCCGATTCTGGCGGCCAGCCTGCTGACCGGAGAGCGGGTACTGCTGACGAACGCGCCGCGGCTCAACGATGTCGGCACCATGCTGAAGCTGATGCGCCGCCTGGGCGCTGATGTGGTTGTCTGCGACGATGCGAGCATTGCGATCAGCACCGGATCGCCCGCCGAACTGCGCGCACCCTACGACCTGGTCAAGACCATGCGCGCGTCCTTCCTGGTAATGGGGCCGCTGCTGGCCCGCTTTGGCGGGGCTGAGGTGTCGTTGCCGGGTGGTTGTGCCATCGGCGCGCGGCCGGTCGACCAGCACCTGAAGGGCTTTGCCGCGATGGGCGCCGAAATCGGCATGCAGGGCGGCTACGTGCGGGCGCGGGCGCCGGACGGGCTCAGGGGCGCCGAAATTGTCATGGACCTGGTCACCGTCGGCGGTACCGAAAACCTGATGATGGCTGCGGCGCTGGCAAAGGGCCGGACCGTGCTGCGGGGTGCGGCGCGCGAACCGGAGATCATCGATCTCGGCAACTTCCTCAACGCCATGGGCGCGCGGGTTTCCGGGCATGGCAGCTCGACCATCGAGATCGAAGGAGTGCAGCGGCTTGGCGGCGCCGAGTACGCGGTAATGGCAGACCGGGTGGAAGCGGGCACCTACCTGATCGCGGTGGCGGCAACCCGAGGGCGGGTGCGTCTCACGGGCGTCGATCCGCGCACGCTCGGCGCCGTTCTCGAGCGCCTGATGATGGCCGGCGCCGACATTCGCACGGGCAGGAACACAGTGGATCTCGACATGCGCCAGCGCCCGCGGGCAGTGGACATCGTAACGGCGCCCTATCCTGGTTTCCCGACCGACCTGCAAGCGCAGTTTCTGGCCTTGAACACCGTTGCCGAGGGGAGTTGCCGGGTTACCGAAAACATATTCGAGAACCGCTTCATGCACGTTCAGGAAATCAACCGGCTGGGCGCCCGTATCGACCTCGAAGGCAAATACACGGCGCTTGTACAGGGCGTGGAAACGCTCAAGGCGGCTCCGGTCATGGCCACCGACCTGCGCGCCTCGTTCAGCCTGGTGGTTGCCGGACTGGTGGCCGTCGGGCAGACCACCATCGACCGCATCTATCATATCGACCGGGGCTATGAGGCGATCGAGGCGAAACTCGCGGCGCTCGGAGCCGATGTGCAACGCATTTAGCGACGATCGGGCGGCAACTCGGCGCCGCGGAGGCTACAGCATGAAAATACGGCGATTGGACAGTGGGACGCCCGGATTCCGCCGCGAACTCGATGAGCTGACCGGCATCGATACGGACAGCGATGCCGTGCAGACGGCGGTCGCCGCTATCGTGGCCGAGGTCAGGGCGCGGGGCGATGCGGCGCTGGTGGAGTTTGCCAACCGTTTCGACGGCACGGCCTGTACGCAACTCGGTGACCTGGTTCTCGACAGGGCGGAACTGCGTGAAGCGTTCGAGGGCCTGCCGGAAACACAGCGCTCGGCACTGAAACTCGCCGCGCGCCGCATCGAGCGCCACCACGCCCACCAGTTGCAGGATTCGTGGAGCTACGAGGACGAGCTGGGCAACCGGCTCGGCCAGCGGGTCACGCCACTGGCGCGCGTCGGCGTCTATGTTCCCGGAGGTCAGGCGGCTTACCCGTCAACGGTACTGATGACCGTCATTCCCGCCCGGGTGGCCGGCGTTGATGACATTGTGGCGACCATGCCGACGCCGGGCGGCGTACGCCATCCGATGCTGCTGGCGGCTCTGCATGTGGTCGGTGTCGAGGAGGCGTATGCGATCGGCGGCGCCCATGCGGTGGCGGCGCTGGCCTGGGGTACCGACACGATCCGGCCGGTGGACAAGATTGTCGGCCCCGGCGGAGCGTACGTGGCTGCCGCCAAGCGGCAGGTATTCGGGCGCACCGGCATCGATCTGATTGCCGGACCCAGCGAAATCCTCATCATTGCCGATGGCTCGGCGCCGGTGGACTGGCTGGTCTACGACCTGTTCTCCCAGGCGGAACACGATGCGCTGGCACAGAGCCTGCTGCTGTGCCCGGACGGGGACTACCTGGATACCCTGGCGGCCCGCATGCAGAGCCTTCTGGCCGGTCGCGAGCGCCAGGGGATCATTGCACGGTCGCTGGAGAGCCGGGGCGCGCTGATCCACACGCGTACGCTGGACGAGGCGGTGCACATTGCCAACGCGGTGGCGCCGGAACACCTGATGCTGGCGGTCCGTGAGCCGCATGCGCTTCTGGACGGCGTGCGCAACGCCGGCGCCATTTTTCTTGGCGCTCACTCACCGGAAGTCATGGGCGACTATGTGGCGGGGCCGAGCCACGTGTTGCCGACCTACGGAACCGCGCGCTTCTCCTCGCCATTGGGCGTTGACGACTTTCAGAAGCGCAGTTCCATCATCGATCTGACGGCGGACGGTTGCCGCTCGCTGGCGCAGGCCGCATCGGTACTGGCCAGGGCCGAAGGGCTCGAGGCCCACGCGCTGGCGGCTGAAGTCCGGGCCGCTCGAGAGCCGGCGGTCGAACAGCCCGCCGCTGCCGCGCCGCCCGCGCAAGAGGCCGAGACGACCAGCGCCGCGGACCGGGCCACGCCATCAGCGGATGCCCGTACGCCGAGCCGCGGGTAATGCACGGACTGACGTGGGCAGCCGATTGCCGAGGCGATTGCGGACACCGGATTTGACGGCCATGTTGCCCTCGGCACGATACCGGCAGGAACTGGCAGCCGGGACGCTCAGCGAAGACCGGGCGCAGCAACAGGCGGTCGACTTGCTCGACGATCTGTATCTGCGGCTGCAGACAGGGCGTTCGCAGCGCCTGTTGCGTTTCTGGCGGCGGGACGCGGCGGGCGTGCGGGGCCTGTACCTTTGGGGCGGTGTGGGCCGCGGCAAAACCATGCTCATGGACCTGTTTCACGACTGCCTGTCGGTGGGCAGGTTGCGCGCCCACTTCCACCGGTTCATGCGCCAGGTTCACGATGATCTGCACGCCCTGCGCGGCACCTCCGATCCGCTGCGCCACCTCGCGGAGCGCTTCGCCGAGCGCCACAGGGTGCTCTGCTTCGATGAATTCTTCGTTTCCGACATCGGCGACGCGATGATCCTGGGCGAATTGCTGAAGAACCTGTTCGAGCGCGGCGTAACGCTGGTGGCCACCTCCAATGTGCAGCCGCGCCTGCTCTATGAGAACGGCCTGCAGCGCCGCCGTTTCCTGCCGGCCATCGATGCGCTCGAGCGGCATACCCTGGTACACCGCCTGGACGGCTCGGTCGATCACCGTTTACGCGCGCTGCAACGAGCCGAAATCTATCACTCGCCCCTCGATGAGGCGGCGGAGCGAAGCCTGGCAGCGAGCTTCGCGGCGCTGGTGCCCGGACAGTCGCGCGAGCGCGTCCCCCTTGAGGTCAATGGCCGCGAGATTCAGGCGCGCCGCCTGGCCGACGACGTTGCCTGGTTTGAATTTGCCGATTTGTGCGAGGGGCCGCGTAGCCAGAATGACTACATCGAACTCGCCCGCTGTCACCAGGCGGTGCTGGTGTCGAATGTCACCCGCCTGGATGCCGCTCGCGAAGACGCCGCTCGCCGCTTCATAAGCCTGGTCGACGAGTTCTACGACCGCAACGTCAAACTGATCGTTTCTGCCGAAGTGCCGGTCGCGCAACTGTACTGCGGTGAGCTATTGCGCCGGGAATTCGAACGCACCGGCAGCCGCCTGGTGGAGATGCAGTCGCAGGCCTACCTGGCTAGATCGCACAAGGCGGGCTGAACGGTCGATTTTCGGCCCGCCGGAAAGGTGACCGAGTTGTTGTCAAAACCACACCCCTTCGTTAGACTGCGCGCCTTCCAAATTCCGGCCTGTTTCAAGAGGTTATGAAAACTGTAAGCATGCGCGCCCAGGACGTGCAGCGATCATGGTACGTCGTGGATGCCGAGAACCGCACACTCGGCCGGCTGGCGTCCGCGGTCGCGCATCGCCTGCGCGGCAAGCACAAGCCGGAATACACGCCGCATGTGGATACCGGCGACTACATCATCGTGGTCAATGCCGACAAGGTGCGGGTAACCGGGAACAAGGAAACGGACAAGATCTATTACCGCCACAGTGGCTACCCGGGTGGCATAAAGAGCACCAGTCTGGCCAAGATGCGGCAGACTCATCCGGAGCGCATCATCGAAAAAGCGGTGAAGGGCATGTTGCCGCGCAACTCGCTCGGCCGGGCGATGTTCCGCAAACTCAAGGTGTATGCCGGCGCCGGGCACCCACACGCTTCACAGCAGCCACAGCCTATTGACATCTGACGGAGAATTCGTGGCAGACCAGACCAACTACGGCACCGGCCGGCGCAAGACCGCCGCGGCTCGGGTGTACATAGCCTCGGGCAGCGGCAACATAACGGTCAATTCCAGGCCGCTCGACCGCTATTTCGGGCGCGAGACGGCCCGCATGGTCGTGCGCCAGCCGCTTGAAGTGGTGGACCTGGCCGACAAGGTGGATATCAAGGTCACCGTTCGCGGTGGCGGCAACTCCGGCCAGGCCGGAGCCATCCGGCACGGCATCGCCCGGGCGCTGGTGGACCAGGACGAAGACCTGCGCAAGCCATTGCGCCAGGCAGGATTTCTCACCCGGGATGCCCGGGAGGTGGAACGCAAGAAGGTTGGTCTGCGCAAGGCGCGCAAGCGTCCGCAGTACTCCAAGCGTTGACGCGCGGGGCAACCGGCTGCAAGGGCGCGCTGTGCTAGAATTGCCCGTTTTTACGCTGCCATTTCGGAGAGGAATTTCGGGCGGCACGCGCAGTAGAAACACGCGCAATAGCACGCGCAATAGCACGCGCAATAG
>CAZNFI010000004.1:6514-23727 GCA_964572185.1 uncultured Pseudomonadales bacterium | reverse complement strand
GCGGCACGCGCAGTAGAAACACGCGCAATAGCACGCGCAATAGCACGCGCAATAGAAAGAAGAAGCCGCCGAATACCGCCGACTCACTGCAATACAGGAGCTTCGAGCTTTGAGCACCGATACGTTCGACGAGCGGCCGGCGAGCGACCAGGCCCCGTCCGAAGCCAATTCCCAGCGGCGCAAATTCCTGGTTGGGGCGACCGCCACCATCGGCGGCGCTGGCGTGGTGGGCGCGGCCGTGCCGTTCGTGCGCTCCTGGCTGCCGAGCGCCAAGGCGCGGGCTGCCGGCGCGCCGGTCAGCATCGACATTTCCAAGCTCAGGCCCGGCGAAATCTACGGCCCCATTCCAGCCTGGCGGGGCAAGCCGGTGTTTGTGGTCAGGCGCGATGAGGCGACCGTCGAGACGTTGAAGGAAGACAACGAGAACCTGGCGGACCAGAATTCCGACAACCTGGAAATGCAGCCCGAATACGCGCGCAATCCGTGGCGTTCAAAGCGTCCGGAAATCGGCGTCTATCTCGGGTTGTGCACGCATCTCGGCTGTTCGCCGAAATATCATGGCGCGGTACGCCCGGAACCCTTCGACGCCAACTGGCAGGGCGGGTTCTTCTGCCCGTGCCACGGCTCCCGGTTCGATCTTGCGGGGCGCGTGGTCAAGGCGGTGCCGGCGCCGGACAACCTGGAAGTGCCCCCACACCGTTTCGAGTCCGACAACCTGATCGTCATCGGCGAGGACGAGGAGACCGCCTGATGCAGCAGCGCCAAGGCAGGTTTGCCCGCGGCTGGGGCTCGCTGATCGAGTGGCTGGACGTCCGCTTCCCGGCGACCGAGACCTGGGAGAATCACCTCTCGAAGTACTACGCGCCCAAGAATCACAATGTCTGGTACCTGATGGGGTGGCTGGCCACCTTCATTCTGGTACTGCAACTGGTCACCGGCCTGTGGCTGACGATGAGTTACGTGCCGAGCGGCGAGGGGGCGTTCGCGTCGGTCGAGTACATCATGCGCGATGTGGAATTCGGCTGGTTGCTGCGCTACCTGCATTCCACCGGCGCATCGGCGTTTTTCGTCATCGTCTATCTGCACATGTTTCGCGGTCTCATGTACGGGTCGTACCGCAAGCCCCGGGAGCTGCTGTGGCTGATCGGCATGGCCATCTACCTGGCGCTGATGGCCGAAGGGTTCTTCGGCTACCTGTTGCCCTGGGGCAACATGTCGTATTGGGGGGCGCAGGTGATCGTCTCGCTGGTGGGCGCCATCCCCTTTGTCGGGCCCGACCTGATGGAGTGGCTGCGCGGCGATTACCTGATGTCGGACATCACCTTGAACCGGTTCTTCGCACTGCACGTGATCGCCCTGCCGCTGATTCTCGTGGGGCTCGTGTTCATTCACTTCGTTGCCCTGCATCATGTCGGGTCCACGGCGCCGGATGGCGCAGACATAAAGAAGTACAAGGACGCTACCGGCAAGCCGCTCGACGGCGTGCCGTTCTGGCCGTATACGGTTACCCATGACGTGCATGCCACCGTGGTGTTTCTGTTCCTGTTCTGCGCGGTGGTGTTCTTTGCGCCGGAGATGGGCGGCTTTTTCCTGGAGAAGCCCAACTTCGAGATGGCCGACCCGCTCAAGACGCCGGATCATATCGCGCCGGTGTGGTACTACACGCCGTTTTACGCGATGTTGCGCGCCGCGACTTTTCCGCTGTTCGGTGTGCCGGCGAAATTCTGGGGGCTGGTGGTCATGGTCGGAGCAATCGCCATACCCGCCTTTTTGCCCTGGCTGGACAAGAGCCCGGTTTCGCCCATGCGCTGCAAAGGCGCCATATCCCGGTCCATGCTGGCCGTTTTCGTGGTCAGCTTCATCATATTGGGCTATCTCGGCATGGTGCCGCCGTCACCCGTGGCGACCATAGTGGCGCAGGTCTGCACGGTGCTCTATTTTGCCTACTTCGTGTTGATGCCGTGGTACACGCGCGTCGAGAAGACCAGGCCCGTACCGGACCGGGTAACCTGACCATGCACCGATACAGTCTGATTGCCGCTGTGTTGCTGGTCGCAGTGACGGCCGCCATCCCCCAATCCGCGGTTGCCGCGGCGACCGGCTGGCCCATGCAGGCCATGCAGCCGGACCTGCACGATCAGCCATCGCTGCAGCGGGGGTTCAAGCTCTATGTCAACTACTGCCTCGGATGTCACTCGCTGCGCTTCCAGCGCTATGAACGCAGCGCCGACGACCTCGGCATACCGCACGATGTTGCGCTCGACAACCTTGTGTTCACCGGGCAGAAAATCGGCGAATTGATGACCACCGCCATGGACATCGAACAGGCACGCGACTGGTTTGGCGGGCCGGCGCCGGATCTGACCATGGTCACCCGGGTACGCAGTCCCGAATGGGTCTACAACTATCTCAAGACCTTCTACGTGGATGAGACGCGGCCATTCGGGGTGAACAACAAGGTGTTCGAGAACGTGGGCATGCCCCATGTGATGCTCGACCTGCAGGGTGTGCAGAGGGATGTATGCGCGGCGGGAGACGAGAACTGCTTTGAACTGGCCGTCGATGAGGGCTCGGGCCTGTTTTCGGCCGGCGAGTACGATCAGGCGGTGTATGATCTGGTCAACTTTCTTTTCTATGTGGGCGAGCCCATGCGGCTCGAACGCCAGCGATTGGGCATCTATGTGCTGCTGTTTCTTGTGGTGCTGGGTGTCTTTACCTGGTTGCTGAACCGGGAGTTCTGGAAAGATGTGCACTGATCCGAAAACCTGGCGCAAGCCATCCCCTTGAACCCTTGAAAGGCAGCCTTGAGTCTTGTCACCAGACGATCGTCATTGACCTTTTTCTCCGATGCGATCGATCACTACTCGCATCGGGTGCGCATGGTGCTTGCCGAAAAAAGCGTCACTGTGGACATCGTCGACATCGACCCGAAGCGCAAACCGGAAGAATTGCTCGAAATCAGCCCATACAACAGCCTGCCGGTGCTGGCGGACCGCGACCTGGTGCTCTATGAAGCCAATGTGATCATGGAGTATCTCGACGAGCGTTTTCCGCATCCCCCGTTGTTGCCGGTTTATCCGGTGCAGCGGGCGCTGTCGAGGTTGTGGATCTCCCGGGTGGAGAAGGAGTGGAGCGGCAAGCTCGACCTGCTGATGAAAGGCAAGGGGCGCGAAACCGTGCGCACCAAGGCTCGCAATGAACTGCGCGAGAGCATTATCGGCATAGCGCCGATCTTCAGCGAAAAGCCCTATTTCATGAACGATGAGTTCACCCTGGTCGACTGCTGCGTGGCGCCGATTTTCTGGCGTCTCAAGGTGGTCGGCATCACACTGCCGGAACGCTCGACGCGGCCCCTGCAGAACTACATGCAGATGATTTTCGATCGGGAATCGTTTCGTGCCAGCCTCACGGAGACGGAACTGGAGATGCGGGAGTAGGTTGGCGGCACCCCGCCTCGCTGCTGCCACCCGACGCTTTTCGATTGCGGATTTCCGCCAGGTTCAGTCCAGGTATTCGAACACCCTGACGATTTGCTGAACGCCGTACACCTTGGCGGCCACCTCGACCGCCGCATCGGCTTCGGCGGGGGTCAGCTTGCCCATCAGGTACACCACACCGTTCTCGGTCTGTACCTTCATCTTGCGACCGGGCGCCTTCTTTGCGCCGATCAGCCTGGTTTTCACCTTGCTCGTCAACCAGCGGTCGTTGCTGCGCGCGACGTGAGAGATGGGGCCGCCGACGCCGATCTCGTTATGTACCTTGCGCACCTTGGCAACGCCCTGGGTAACCGTCTGCGCCTTGCCTTTCAGCGCTTCGCTGGACACCTGGCCGAGCAGCAGCACCACGCCGTCGTAACTGGCGACTACCAGGTGCGCGCTCTTGAATTGCGCATCGGATTTGCGAATTTCCCGCTCGACCACTTTTTCGAGCGCCTCGTCGTCGATCATGGCGCCCGGCGTGCGCACGCGCGGGTCGTCGGAAAAGGTGGCACAGGAAGCGAGCGCCAATGCGACCAGCGCCAAGGCCAGAAATGCCGCAAGCTGCGGCGGTGCCATGCCGGCAACAACGGCGGCGGAGCGGGCTGCACGCCGGCGAGTATCCTTGCCAATCATTCCGTAGTCGTCAGAAGCAGTCATCAACCTCGAAAGCGTTCTGAATCCACTCCAGTTCGGTGCGGTAGTTTGGCCGTGTCACCGAGACGACGTCAAATCGAATACGCCGGTAGGCCAATTGTGGATAAGCCCGCAGAAAGCAGCCGGCCACCCGCGACAGGCGCCGCTGCTTGCGCGTATCGACACTTGCCTTGGCGCCGCCGAAAGCCGAGGTGGCACGGTAGCGCACTTCCAGGAACACCAGGATGCCGGCATGGTCCAGGATCAGGTCCATCTCGCCGGCCGGGCACCGGTAATTGCGCGCAATCAGTCGCAAGCCCCGCCGCCGCATGCGGGCCAAGGCGAGATTTTCGGCCCAGCGGCCCTTTTCGGTGGTGGTTGCCGGCTGGCTTTTCACGGGTGGCCGAACGTTGTTGACGGGTGTCAACGGGGCCGCGCAATGACATCGAAGGCGGTCGCCCCAACCCGGCCCCGGGTGATGCTGCCCCAGGCCAGCGTCCGTTGCATGCGCCCCTGTTCGACCAGTTGCAGCTTGCCCGTGGCCCCGTACAGTGGCTCCCCATGGGCTACCCATTCCCAGTGATTGACGATGCGGTAGGCATCAACGCCGAGCGCGTGCAGTGCCGCGGTATTGCCGCGGCGACCATTGAATGCCTGCCGCACCGCATTCCAAAGGGGGTCGTTGCGCAGGTTGAAGGGCAGTTCGGCCACCTGAAAGCCGTTCAGTTCATCGAGTGCGGATGCGGCGCGGACACTCTGCGAACTGGCGTACACGGGGAGGTTGTCCGCGTAGTGGAATTTCAATGCCGGCGCCAGGGCTGCGGCCTCGACGTGATTGACGAAAGCCACCACGCCGTCGAGATCTGTCCGGGCGCGTGGCATGAATTCCAGTTTGGTATTGAGCAGACGCTGTAACTCGCTGTGCCGGCGCTCGCTGTCGGCGACCCGCATGGCCTGTCCGACCGACTCGGTGATGGTGCGCACGTCCGAGAACGCCTGTACATCCAATTCGTGGGGCCACGCTGCCGCCAGCGCCTGAGCCCCGCGCAATGCCCATTCTTCGCTGCCATGCACGGCGAGCAGCCGGTGCAGGTTCTCGCGCAGCAGGCGGTCGGTGATGGTGGCCGCTTCATCTTCTATGGCCAGGCCCATGTGCAGGAATGCCGGTTTGGCGGCCGGGCCGGCGAGGGCAGGGGTGCCGGCGCCCGGGCCACCCGGCGCCGAGCGGGCGTGCCCGTCATGGAGATAGTTCAGGCCCAGGACGGGGACATGCGGCCGCAGCCGGCTCAGGGCATCGAGCCGCTGCCGACTCAGCGGGCCGACGATGAGGTCGGTGCCGTCGACCAGGCTTTGCTCGTAGAGCGCCGGTATGGGTTTGGCGGCGCTGTCATAGATACGCACGGTGGGCTTGTCGGTGCCTGCATCGTCGAGGTAGGCGGCGACAAAGCCATCGCGTACGGCGCGCCCCGCGGTAGCCAGTGGGCCGCTCAGGGGAATGAACAGGCCGATACGATGAAAGCGCGCAGCCTGTTGCGGAAGTTGCGGGAGATTGGTTGGTGGAGCGTCGACAAACGGGTGGTCGGGCCAGCGGGCCATCCAGTCGCGCAGGCGACTGGCTTGCTGCGCTACCGAACCACTGCCGCTCATCGCCTGGCGCAACTGCCACAAGGGTGCCAGACGGTGACTGGTGGCCAGTGCATCGACCTGTGCGGGCTGCAGGGCAGCGGTCAGCCGCCACAGGCGGTCGTTGAACGGCTGCAGGCTCGAGGCCCGAGCGGTGCCCCGGCCTGCATCGGTGTGACCGGAGGCTGGCGTAGCGGGCCCTGGCGCTGCCTGGTATCGGGCGATGTGGCGGGCAAGGGCCTCGATCGCGCACAGCGTGTCGCCGTCCCGCTCGCAGGCTTCGCTGAGCACCAGGTCGGCGCTGTCGGCCGGCTCCCGGTCGGGTTGGACCACCTCGCGTTGTGGTCCGGCCGCTTCGCGTATCGGTTGCACGGGCTGCTGGGGCGCGGTGGTGTCGCATGCGGCGAGAGCCAATGGGATCAGCCAGGCCAGCCGGCGCCAGCGTTGTTGCCTGGCGCCCGTGGATGCGCCGCAGGCCGCTTCCGGCACCGGAACCGCTTTGCAATCGCGCGTAGTAAGCCGCGGCCAATCGGGGTATTTTGATTCGGGACTGATTGCGCGCTCTGGAAAGCACATGCCGGGATGCCTGTATGTCGTGGCAACGCCCATTGGAAACCTGGGGGACGTGACGCGTCGAGCAGTCAATGTACTCAACGAGGTTGAGACAATAGCCTCTGAGGATACCAGACGCACTGCCGCGCTGTTAGCTCACCTCAATGTGCGGCGGCCGCGGCTGATTTCGCTGCGCGATGACAATGAGCAACGGGCGGCGCAACGGGTATTGCGTGTGCTGGAGGAGGGCACCGACGTGGCGCTGGTGTCCGATGCCGGAACGCCCCTGGTCTCGGACCCGGGGTTTCGGCTGGTGCGGTCCTGCTGGGCGCACGGCGTGGCAGTGGTGCCGATTCCGGGCGCAAGTTCCGTCACGGCGGCGCTCTCGGTTTGTCCCCTGCCGCTGGATGGCTATCGATTCGTTGGCTTTCTGCCGGCGCCGGTGGGCGCCCGGGAGCGTGCCTTGCAAACCATCTGCGCCGCCGGACAGGCGGTGCTGTTCTTCGAGGCGCCGCACCGGATGCAATCCACCCTGCAGATCATCGGCCGTGTGGCGCCGGTCCGCCGGCTCATGGTCGGGCGCGAAATGACCAAGCAGTTCGAGAGCTTTTACCTCGGTACGGCAGTGGAAGTGCTTGGCCGGTTGCACGAGCAGAACGCCCTGCGCGGTGAGTTCGTATGCATTCTGGCGGCCGCCGATGTGCACGGCGCCGGTGGCGTGGATGAAGCCAGGCTGCTCGATTGCCTGGCCCGCGAACTGCCACCGGCTCGCGCGGCGAAAGTCATGGCGGAGTTGTGCGGCGGGTCGAAGTCCGACTATTACCGGCACATTGTGGCTGCCGGGGGAGTCGACCGGCATTGAACGCCGCCGCGCATCGCCGAGCGCCGCTCAAGGGGCGTGCGGCAGCGGGCGTGCAGCGATTGACATCGCTGCGCCGAGCGGGGAGTCTACACGTAGAGCTGGCCATGCAGCCGCTGGCGGCAGGGGGTTTTTCCTGTGCCGCGAGAGGAAAGTCCGGGCTCCACAGGACAGGGCGCCAGGTAACGCCTGGGAAGCGTGAGCTTACGGAAAGTGCAACAGAGAGCAGACCGCCGGATCCCGATCCGGGGTGCGGTAAGGGTGAAAGGGTGCGGTAAGAGCGCACCGCGCGCGTGGTAACACGGGTGGCAAGGCAAACCCCGCCCGGAGCAAGGCCAAATAGGAGTCCAATGGCGTGGTCCGCGCCGGATTCGGGTAGGCTGCTAAAGGTCTTCGGTGACGGAGACCGTAGATGAATGGTTGCAGGCCGGCTGGCGTTTGCGCGACGGCCGGTGACAGAACCCGGCTTATCGGCCAGCTCTTTCCTTTTCTCTTCGGGAATGCGGTGCATTCCTCCGCAGGGCTGCGTGAGGCCTGCCTGGGGCGGTTTTGTAGCGCCCCTGGCCGATTTGGCCGGGTATTCCGGGCCAGTGCATGGACGGTAAGCCCGTTTTTTTAAAGTAGATTCGAGATAACCACTTTTAGCCAATATATTTTCTGAGGAATGGACTGCGCCCCGGGGCCCTGAATCGCCCTGAAATTCCTTGTAAATCCGCGAGTTAATTGAATTTTCCTATCTTGACACTGCGCCTCGCTGGCATTAGTGTCGGTTTATGGGAAATTGTGGGAAAAAGTGGGCCACGGGGCCGGCGCGCTAAACAGGGTGTTTCGCGGAATCTCCAACGCCAAACTGGATGCGAAAGGGCGCATGGCGCTGCCGGCGCGTTTTCGGGAGCGGTTTGTCGCCATCGCCGGCGGCAAGCTGGTGATCACTGTCGATACGCGCGAGAAGTGCCTGCTGCTTTATCCACTTCCGGAATGGGAAGTCGTTCAGGAACAACTCGATGCGCTGCCCAACATGCGCTCGTCCACCCGCTGGCTGCAACGCATCCTGATCGGTCACGCGACCGACCTGGAACTCGATGGCAGCGGGCGTATTCTGCTGCCTGGTCCGCTACGCGATCACTGCGCACTGAACAAGGCGCTCGTGCTCGTCGGGCAGGGGAACAAGGTGGAAATCTGGGCGGAGGCCACCTGGAAGGCCTGTGTCGAGGCCCACACCTCGCAAGACAACGGTGCCCTGCTGGCCGAAGCAGGCGAGATCACCGGCTTGTCGGTATGAGGCACGAACCGGTGTTGTGCCGCGAGACGGTGGATCTGGTGGTCGCCGAGCGCACATCGGGCACCTATCTGGATGCCACCTTCGGGCAGGGTGGGCACAGCCGGCGCCTGCTCGGCCGCCTGGACGCGTCGAGCCGTCTGCTGGCGGTGGACCGCGACGAGGACGCCTTCGCCTGTGCCGAGGCGCTGGCTGCCGAAGACCACCGTGTAGTGCCGTGGCGCGGGCGCTTTGGCGACATTGTCGAGATTCTGTCCGAGGCGGGCATCGAGTCGTTGCAGGGCGCGATCATGGACCTGGGCGTTTCCTCGGCACAGCTCGACCGGCCGGAACGGGGCTTCAGCTTTCGGGCAGACGGTCCGCTGGACATGCGCATGGACCGCCGTCAGGCGCAGACCGCGGCAGACTGGCTGAATGCGGTGGGCGTCGATGACCTGACCCGCGTCGTCAGGGAGTACGGCGAAGAGCGCCATGCGCGCCGAATCAGTCGAGCCATCGTCGCCGCGCGTCCCATCACCGGCACGCGGCAACTGGCGCGAGCCATCGCCACTGCACGGCCGCCACCGCGCCGCCGCGGCCACGAAGCCACCCGCGTGTTTCAGGCCATACGCATCCACATCAATCAGGAACTCGATGAACTGCGCCGAGGGCTTGAAGGCGTATTCGCACACCTGGCGGTTGGCGGGCGGCTGGCCGTGATCTCCTTTCATTCACTGGAGGACCGGATCGTGAAGCGATATTTCCGGGCTCGCAGTACCCCCCCTCAGGTACCCCGGGAAATCCCGCTGCGGCGCAAGGACCTGCGCGTGGATGCCCGCATTGTTGGCGGTCCGCTACGGGCGCCGCGTGCCGAGGTGATGCGTAACCCGCGTGCGCGCAGTGCCGTGCTGCGCGTGGTGGAGCGTGGCGAGTGATGGCTGGCGGCGCTTCAGGCGGATGCATGGGCGGCTGGTCGGTGGCGGTGCGCGGGCGACCGGGGTGGTGCGAATGAAGGCGGCGGCGAAACGCAAGCGGGCCGTCGGGTCCCGCAAGCAGGGCAAAGCTCCCCGCAAGCGGCGCGCCGGCAACAGCACCCGGCCGCAGCGAAGCTCGCGCATGGGGCTGGCGCTGGGGTTGACCGTTGCGGCGGCGCTATCGGGCGTTCAGGTGGTGTTCACCGCGCATGAGCTCCGCGAGGTGCATCGGCAGCTCGAGACCACCCGGCACCAGCAGGATCGGCTGCTCGCCGAGCACAGCCGGTTATTGCTGGAAAGGGGAGCACTGGCCGCTTACCAGCATGTGGAGCGGGTGGCCGGGGCGGAACTCGACATGCAGTTCCCGAACGAAGTGCAGCAGATACTGCCTTGAAAGCCTGGCGACACTACTTCCTGGTGTCCCTACTGTTGATGGGATCGCTGGCGGTCGCTTCCCGGGTGGCATGGCTGGCCTTCCTGGAGAAGGATTTTCTGCAGAAGGAAGGCGATGCCCGGTCGTTGCGTACCGAGACCATACCGGCTTATCGCGGCGTCGTTTACGACCGTTTCGGCGAACCGCTGGCGATCAGCACGCCGGCCATTGCGGTGTGGACCGACCCGTCCAGACAGCGATTGGCCAGGGCCGATCTGGAGCGCCTGGCACCGCTGGTCGGAATCGCCGCCGAGCGGCTCGACGCAATGCTCGAGGCCGGCCGGGAAAGGTCTTTCGTCTATCTCAAAAGGCGTGTGCCCTGGACCGAAGCGGAACGCATCAGGCAACTGCGCATCAAGGGTCTTTTTTTCCGGGAAGAGTACCGGCGTTACTATCCGGCGGCAGAGACCACGGCCCATATCGTGGGCGTCACCAACATCGACGATCTGGGTCAGGAAGGCGTGGAACAGTCCTTCGATCACGTTTTGCGCGGCAGGCACGGCAGCAAGCTGGTGCTGAAGGACCGGCTCGGCAACACGGTGAGCGACCTGGAATACAAGTCGACGCCACGCATGGGGCAGGACCTGGTGCTCAGTATCGACCTGCGTCTGCAATACTCGGCGTACCGGGAACTGAAGAGCGCTGTCGCCGGGCACGGGGCCGCTTCGGGCACGCTGCTGATCCTGGACGTGCACACCGGCGAGATCCTGGCGCTGGTCAATCAGCCTTCCTACAACCCCAACGAACCGCTCAGGGTGCGCTCCGGGGGCATGCGCAACCGGGCGGTAACCGACGTCTACGAGCCCGGTTCGACGGTCAAGCCGTTCACCGTCATCGCCGCCCTGGAATCCGGCAGCTTCCGGCCCGAGACCATCATCGACACATCGCCTGGCTACATGAACATCCGGGGCAAACTGATCGAGGACCCGCTGAACCGGGGCCCGATCACGCTGGCCCGGGCCTTGCACAAGTCGAGCCAGGTCGGGTTTGCCAAAGTGGCGCTGGATCTGCCGCCGCTGGCCGTGCATGACGTACTGCGCCGGGCCGGTGCGGGCGACTTCGTCGGCAGCGGCATGCCCGGCGAGACCATGGGCGAACTCGATGACAAAGGCCTCAAGCACCCGATCGTGCGGGCGACCATGGGCTTCGGGTACGGCCTGACGCTGTCACCGCTGCAGCTCGCCCAGGCCTACCTGACACTGGCCAGCGGTGGCGTGCGGCTGCCGATCTCGGTGCTGAAACTCGATCAGCCGCCGCAAGGCGCACGGGTGTTCGATGCGCAGACCGCCTACACCGTGCTCGATCTCATGGAAGGCGTGACTTCTCCGGAGGGAACCGCGCCGGGTGCGCGCGTCCCCGGTTACCGGGTGGCCGGCAAGACCGGAACCACGCGCATCGTCGACGCGAGCGGCTACAACGACAAACGCCATGTGGCGCTGTTTGTCGGGGTGGCGCCGCTTACCAACCCGCGCATCTTGACCGTGGTGGTCATCAACGACGCACAGGGACCGAAAATCGGCGGCGGCGCGGTCGCCGCGCCGGTGTTCGCCAGGGTTGCGGAGCGAACGCTGCGCCTGATGGGCGTTCCCCGGGATGGGGAACAGTTGGCGGCAGCCGGCGGGCCGCAACGCCGATCGCGTCAGGGCCCATCGTGAGCGGTATCCTCATGACCGTCCGCGAGTTGCTCGAAGACCCGGGCCTGCCGGATATCGGGCTCGCCGGGCTGGCTGAGGATTCTCGTGCCATCCGGCCGGGCGAAGGTTTTGTGGCAATACGCGGCGATGCCGTCGACGGCCACGACTACGCCGTGCAAGCCGCGCAGCGCGGCGCCTCCTGCATACTTGCGGAACGGCCGGTCGAGGCCGGCGACGTGCCGGTGATTACCGTTGCCGACCTGCGCGGCCGGCGCGGGTTCCTGGCGGCTCGGCTGTACGGACACCCGAGCCGCAGGTTGCGCTGCGTCGGGGTGACCGGTACCAACGGCAAGACCTCGATTGCCTGCCACATCGTCGATCTGTTGCGGGGTTTGCAGCAGCCCGCCGGATACCTGGGTACGCTGGGCTGGGGTGAGCCGCAGCGGCTGCGACCGTCGGCACTCACCACCGCGGATGCGATCGTCACCCAGAAACGACTCGCCTGCCTGCGCCGGCGTGGTTGTGACTGGGCAGTGCTGGAAGCCAGTTCGCACGCGCTGGCCCAGGGCAGGGTAGACCAGGTGCGTTTCGAATTCGCCGTATTCTCCAACCTGACCCGGGACCACCTGGACTATCACCCGACCGTCGCAGACTACGGCGCCGCCAAGCGGCGCCTTTTCGAATTCCCCACGGTGGCTACGGCTCTGATCAACGTTGACGATGCCTTCGGCCGCGAACTGGCGGGCAGCCTGGATCGCCCCGAGGTGGTGACTTACGGGCGGAAGAGTGCGGATCTGCACTGGGACCATGTGCGTTTCCATACGAGAGGGCTCAGCGCTTGGCTGGCCGGCCCCTGGGGCCGGCAACGCATCGAACTGCCCCTGTTCGGCGAGTTCGCACTGGCCAATGTCACCGCCGCCATCGGCGTGCTGGCGGCTGCCGGTTTCCGATTCGATGAACTCGTGGAGCGCGCGGCCAACCTCAGTGGCGTGCCGGGGCGCATGGAGTTCTTTCGCGCTGCGGGCCGGCCGACGGTGATTGTCGACTATGCGCATACGCCGGATGCCGTGGCCAATGCTCTGGCCGCACTGCGGGCGCACTGCCACGGCCGGCTCATCTGCGTGGTTGGCTGTGGCGGCAATCGGGATGCGGGTAAACGTCCGCTGATGGCCCGCGCCGCGGCCGCCGCGGCGGACCTGGTGTGGCTGACCAGTGACAACCCGCGCTGGGAAGATCCGGCGGCGATCGTCGAGCAGATGCGCGCCGGCCTCGACGATACCTCACGCGTGCGCGAGCAGCTCGACCGCGGCGCCGCCATTGCCGGCGCCATCGGCGAAGCCGGTGCCGACGATCTGGTCATCGTTGCCGGAAAGGGCCACGAGACCTGGCAGGAAGTGTGCGGTTCCAGGAAGCCGTTCAGCGATCGCGAGACGGTTCGCACGGCGCTCGGAGAACTGTGCTGATGCTGTTGTGGCTGACCGATTACCTTGCCGAATTCATCAGCGGATTCTCCGTGTTTCAGTATCTCACCTTCCGCATCATGGTCAGCGTCATGACGGCACTGGCGATGTCTTTGCTGATCGGCCCATTCGTCATCAGGCGTCTCGGCGACAATCAGATCGGCCAGAACGTGCGCGAAGACGGCCCGGCGACACACCTGTCCAAGGCCGGCACGCCCACCATGGGCGGAGCGCTGATCATCATCGTCATCATCGTCACGACGCTGTTGTGGGGGGAATTGAACAACCGCTATGTGTGGACTGCGCTACTGGTCACAGCGGCGTTCGGCGGAGTTGGCTGGCTTGACGACTATCTCAAATTGACGCGCAGGAACTCGCGCGGTCTTACCGCCGGCTGGAAGTACGCCTGGCAGTCGGTGTTCGGCATCGCCGCGGCCGTGTTTCTGTACTGGAGTGCCGAGCTGCCTGCCGAAACGGAACTGATCGTGCCGTTTTTCAAGGCGGTGGCCATACCGCTGGGCCTGGGCTACGTGGTGTTGGCGTACTTCGTCATCGTCGGCATGAGCAATGCCGTCAATCTCACCGACGGCCTGGACGGGCTCGCCATTCTGCCCACGGTGATGGTGAGTGCCGCCCTGGCGCTGATCGCCTATCTGGCCGGGCATGTCGAATTCGCCAGCTACCTGCAGATTCCCTATATCCCGCTGGCCGGCGAGGTGGCGGTTTTCTGCGGCGCCATCATTGGCGCCGGGCTAGGCTTCCTGTGGTTCAATACCTATCCCGCCCAGGTGTTCATGGGCGATGTCGGTGCTCTGGCGCTCGGCGCCGCGCTGGCGGTGGTCGCCATCATCGTGCGCCACGAGATCGTGCTGTTCATCATGGGCGGGCTGTTCGTGCTCGAGACGGTGTCGGTCATCCTGCAGGTGGCGTCATTCCGGCTCACCGGACGACGCCTCTTCCGCATGGCTCCCATGCATCACCATTTCGAGCTCAAGGGCTGGCCGGAACCGCGCGTGATCGTGCGCTTCTGGATCGTCACGCTGGTGCTGGTGCTGGTGGGCCTGTCCACGCTCAAGTTGCGTTGACGGGCAGGGCGCATCATGCGAACGGCAATTGTAGGTCTTGGTGTTACCGGCATGTCCTGCCTGCGTCACCTGGCGGACTGCGACAGCCTGGTGGTGATCGACAGCCGGGAGCGCCCGCCGGCACTCGCCGAAGCCATGGCGGCCTACCCCGACCTGGACTATCGGATGGCGGTGGAGAAATTCGATTCCGCCGGTTTCGACCGTGTGGTTCTGAGCCCAGGCATTGCTCCGGCGAGCCCGCTGGGACGACAGGTGCTGGGCTGCGGCCTGCCGGTACTGAACGACATCGACCTGTTCCTTGCCAGGGTGCGGGCGCCGGTCTTTGCGGTGACCGGTACCAATGGCAAGAGCACGGTGACGTCGCTGGCGGGACACCTGCTGGCGGCGGCCGGAAGCTCACCGGGGGTGGGCGGCAACCTGGGACTGGCGGCCCTGGACCTGCTGCATCCGGACCGGGACTGTTACGTGCTGGAACTGTCCAGTTTCCAACTGGCGCGGGTACGAAGGCTGAACAGCCACGCCGCCACCATCCTCAATCTGAGCGGCGATCACCTGGACTGGCACGGCAGCATGGACTGTTACGCGGCCGCCAAGCAGCGCATTTACCTGGGTGCGGAGCGGGCCGTCGCCAACAGGGACGACCGCATGACGCATCCGGCCACGATGCGGCGCATGGCACTGGTCACCTTCGGCAGCGATGCGCCGGCGCCCGGCCACTGGGGTATTCGCGTGCAGCACGGCAAACGCATGCTGGCCTGCGGTGAGCGGAGCCTGGTGGAGTCGAACCGGCTGCCGGTTACCGGCCTGCACAACGAGCGCAATGTACTCGCTGCCCTGGCGCTGGTGCATGGTGGGGGCTTTGACGGAGACCGGGCTGCGCTGCAGGCTGCCCTGGCCGGGTTTGCGGGACTGCCGCATCGATGTGAAACCGTCGCTTCGATCGGTGAGGTAACCTACGTCAACGATTCCAAGGCAACCAATGTGGGCGCCACCGTGGCAGCCCTTTCCGGGATTGCGGCTGCTCCGGGTTCGATCGTTCTGATCGCCGGCGGCGATGGCAAGGGGGCAGACTTTACCGAGCTCGGCGATGCCATCGCCGACTCGGCCCGGCACCTGGTGGTGCTTGGCGAGGACGCTGCGCGAATTGAACAGGCGGTGCGGGCGCGGGTGCCGGTCACCCGAGCCGCGAGCCTGGCAGAGGCGGTGCATGGCGCCGCGGCGGCGGCGCGAGCCGGGGATGTGGTGCTGCTTTCTCCGGCCTGCGCCAGTTTCGACATGTTCGAGAACTTCGAGCAGCGCGGCGAGTTGTTCCGCGCCGCGGTGGCGGAGTTGGGCGCGTGAGCGGGGTGCGGCAGGTCATGCGCGCTCGCGATACGCGGGAACCCCGGCTGTTGGCCATGGGCGAGGCGGTGCGCCATGCCGGCTAGTCTCGACCGTCCGCTGCTGTTCGCCTGGTTGTTGCTGCTGGGCTTTGGCCTGGTGATGGTGGCCTCCTCCTCGGTCGCCATGGAACAGGATTTTTTCGCCCGTCACGGCGTTTACCTGGGGATGGCGCTGGCCGGCTTCCTGGTGACGCTGGCCATACCGCTGACGGTCTGGCGCAGCTGCCGGCAGTTTGCCTGGATCGCTGCCGTGGTGGTCTGCGCCGCCGTTCTGGTGCCGGGAATCGGCCAGAAAGTGAACGGCGCCACGCGCTGGATCGACCTGGGTGTGGGCACTTTTCAACCGTCCGAGGCCGCCAGGCTTTTCATCCTGGTGTATCTGGCCGGCTTCCTTGCCCGATTCGACGAGTCGATGCGGGAAGACGCGCGTGTGCTGGTCGGGCCGCTTGCGGTGCTTGCCCTGGTGATGGCGCTGTTGGCGGCGGAACCGGATATCGGTTCTGTGGTGGTGCTGGGCGGCACTGCCGGTGCGCTGTTTTTCCTGGCCGGGGTGCGCCTGCGCTATTTCGTCCCGCTGGTGCTCGTGGCGGCGGGACTGTTCAGTTTGCTGGCCATTGCACAGCCGTACCGGCTGCAGCGGCTGACTACCTTCACCGACCCCTGGCAAACCGCCTTCGGCCAGGGTTATCAACTCGTGCAGGCGCTCATTGCGTTCGGGCGTGGCGAACTGTTCGGCCTTGGTCTCGGCGCCGGCATTCAGAAGCTCTATTACCTTCCGGAAGCGCACAACGATTTCATCTTCGCCGTGGTGGCCGAGGAACTGGGGCTGGCCGGCGCCCTGGCACTAATCGCCTTGTTGGGTGTGCTGGTCTATCGGACGCTGCACATCGGCCGCCGGCTGCTGGTAAACGGGGAAAAGTTCGGCGGTTATCTCTGTTATGGCGTCGGCATCACGATCGGTGTGCAGGCGCTGATCAATCTCGGTGTCAGCAGCGGCATTCTGCCCACCAAGGGCCTGACCCTGCCCTTTGTAAGTTACGGCGGCAACAGCCTGGTGGTCTGCTGCGCGCTGGTTGGCCTGGTCTGCCGGGCGCGCCTGGAGGAGGGCTCGAGGTGAGCGCGGCGGGCGGCAACGGGCTCATGGCTTACCGGGTTCCGGAGATGGGCCGGGTACAGCGCATTCACTTCATGGGAATCGGCGGCGCCGGCATGTCGGGCATCGCCGAGGTGCTGATCAATCAGGGTTACGACATTTCCGGTTCCGACCTGGCACTGTCGGCCACCACCGAGCGGCTCGAGGCCCTGGGTGCGACGGTGTTTCACGGGCACGCCGCGGAGCAGGTCCGGGGAGCCGACGTGGTCGTGGTTTCCAGCGCCGTCGCGCCGGGCAACGTGGAACTGGAAGCTGCCCACAAGGCGCGTATCCCGGTAGTCCCCCGTGCCGAGATGCTTGGCGAACTGCTGCGCTACCGGCATGGCATCGCCATAGCGGGTACGCATGGCAAGACCACCACTACCAGTCTGCTGGTGTCCATCTATCAGGCCGCCGGCGAGGATCCGACCTTTGTGATCGGGGGGCTGCTGGAGAGCGCCGGCACGCACGCACAACTCGGTGGCAGCCGCACGATTATCGTCGAGGCGGATGAATCCGACGCCTCCTTTCTCTACCTGCAGCCGATGGTGGCGGTGGTCACCAACATCGATCGCGACCACATGGCGACCTACCGCCACGACTTTGCACGGCTCAAGTCGACGTTCGTGGAATTCGTGCACCGCCTGCCTTTCTACGGCACGGCGATTCTATGCATCGATGACCCGGTGCTGCGTGGCCTGCTCGCGGA
>CAZNFI010000004.1:486-6467 GCA_964572185.1 uncultured Pseudomonadales bacterium | reverse complement strand
GCCGGCCGCTGGAGGTGAGCCTGGCGGTTCCCGGCAGGCACAATGTGCTCAACGCGCTGGCTGCGCTTGCCGTGGCCGCCGAGGAAGGCATCGATGACCAGGCCGTTCTCGATGGACTGGCGGGTTTCTCGGGCGTGGGGCGCCGCTTTCAGATATTTGAGCCGATCAGGGTCGGCGCCGCCGAGGTCGCCCTGGTCGACGACTACGGGCACCACCCGACGGAAGTCAGGGCGGTTCTCGAAACGGTGCGCCAGGTGTGGCCGCAGCGGCGACTGGTCATGGTCTATCAACCGCATCGCTACAGCCGCACGCGCGATCTCTACGACCAGTTCGTCGAAGTGCTCAGCGAGGTCGACCTGCTGTTGCTGGTCGAGGTCTACTCGGCGGGTGAAGCGCCCATCGCCGGTGCCGACAGCAGGGCGCTGAGCTGCGGAATCCGGCGGCGGGGCGGCATCGAGCCGCTGTTTGCGGCCAGTCCCGCCGATGCCCTGGAACGGCTTGGCGATGTGGTGCGGGAGGGGGATGTGGTGCTGGTACAGGGCGCCGGCAACGTCAACCAGGTTTCGAATCGCTTGCGGGGAGTCGAAGATGCGTAGTGTTTTCGCCCTGGCTGCCCTGCTGGTGCTGGTATCGGCCGGAGCCTTTGCCTGGATCGCCCTGGACCGCCAGATTCGCGTCGTCAAGGTGGAGGGGCAGCTTGCCGAGACCGAAGCCGCCCAGATCCGACGCCAGATCGGGCGGGTACTCGATGGCCGCCTGCTGACCGTTGATGTGGCGCAACTGCGTGACCGTGTCAAGGCCCTTTCGTGGCCCGGAACAGTCAGTGTGCGCAAGGTGTGGCCGGACACCATCGTGGTGCGGGTGTCGCGTCGCAACGTGGTGGCGCGGTGGTCGGACCAGCACTATCTCACCCCTGCCGGCGAGTTGGTCAGCACGCCGAATGCTCCCGCGAACCTGCCGGAATTCCAGTGCGCCCTGTCGAGCCCCAAGGAAGCCATGGAGATTTACCGTTACCTGCAGGGCATGGCGTCCGCGGCCGACCTGCTGATCCGGCGCGTCTCGGAAAACGAGATTGGTGAGTGGCAATTGGTGATTGCCGGGGCCAGGCCGTTCATGACGTCGCCAGGCGCCTCGTTGCCGGCGGACTTGCTGCCGGGTGATGCGCAGTCGGAGCCCCTGCAGCCGGACGCATCGCAGCAACTGATCGTGATGCTTGGCGCCGACAGCCTGCGCGAGCGCATGCAGCGCTTTCTGCTGGCCTGGTCACGGCTGCTGGAACGACGAGCGCACGCCCTTGATTACGTCGACCTCAGGTACGGCAACGGCATGGCGGTGCGTTGGCGGGAGCCGAACGTGCAGCATGCCGAGGCGGTGGGAACGACAGCGGTAGTGGAAACGACATGACTTCGGAAAACCATCTGGCACGCATCGTTGCCCTGGACATCGGCACCAGCAAGGTGGCTGCGATCGTCGCCGACTTGACACCGGACAACAGCATCGAGGTCATCGGTATCGGCTCGCACCCCTCGCGCGGGCTGAAGAAGGGCGTGGTGGTCAATATCGAGTCGACCGTGCTCTCGATTCAGCGCGCGGTGGAAGAAGCGGAACTCATGGCCGGCTGCCCGATCGAGTCGGTCTACGCAGGTATCGCCGGGCGCCACATCAGCAGCTTCAATTCGCACGGCATCGTCGCCATTCGTGACCGGGAGGTGATGGCTCAGGACGTGGAGCGGGTAATCGATGCCGCTCAGGCCATGCCGATTCCCGCCGACCAGAAAACCCTGCACATACTGCCCCAGGAATACGTCATCGACAATCAGGAAGGGGTGCGCGAGCCACTCGGCATGTCGGGCGTGCGGCTGGAAGCCAAGGTGCACCTGGTGACCTGTTCGGTGAATGCCAGCCAGAACATCGAAAAGTGCATCGAACAGTGCGGGCTCGAGGTGGACGGCCTGGTTCTGGAACAGTGGGCGTCGAGTTTGTCCGTGCTCTCCGACGATGAGCGCGACCTCGGCGTCTGCCTGGTGGACATCGGCGGCGGTACCACCGACATCGCCGTGTACTCAGGCGGTGCAATCCGCCACACCAAGGTGATACCGATTGCCGGTGACCAGGTGACCAACGACATAGCGACGGCGCTCAGGACACCGACGCACAACGCTGAAGAAATCAAGATCAAGTACGCCTGTGCGCTACCGCAACTGGCACAGCCTCACGAGCTGATCAAGGTGCCGGGCGTCGGCGACAAGCCGGCCAGGGAACTGTCCAGGCAGACCCTGGCCGAAGTGGTGGAAGCGCGCTATGACGAGCTGTTCACCCTGATTCAGGCAGAACTTCGCAGCAGTGGGTTCGAGGACCTCATTGCCGCGGGTGTGGTGCTCACTGGGGGGGCATCAAAACTGGAAGGCGTGGTGGAACTCGCCGAGGAGATCTTCCACATGCCGGTAAGCGTCGGTTCGCCCGCCAACGTTTCGGGGCTCAAGGACATTGTCAGGAACCCCATTTACGCGACGGGCGTCGGGCTCTTGATGTTCGGCAAGCAACGACACGAAGAACAGTCCGCACAGGCCCGGACAACGGGCGGCGGAGCATTCAGCAGACTCAGGAACTGGTTCAGCGACAATCTTTGACAGGAGACCGATACATGTTCGAATTGATAGACAGTGGCCCCCAGAGTGCCGTAATCAAGGTTTTCGGCGTGGGTGGCGGCGGTGGCAACGCCGTCCAGCACATGCTCCAAACCCGCATCGAAGGCGTTGAGTTCATCGCCGCCAATACCGATGCACAGGCGTTGAAAAACCTGGATGCACCAACCATTTTGCAGTTGGGCAGTTCAATCACCCGGGGCCTCGGCGCCGGCGCCAATCCGACCATCGGCCGGGAAGCGGCGCTCGAGGACCGCGAGCGGATCACGGAGCTTCTGGGCGGTGCCGACATGGTTTTCGTGACCGCCGGCATGGGCGGCGGTACGGGTACCGGTGCGGCGCCGGTAGTGGCGCGTGTCGCCAAGGAGATGGAAATTCTGACGGTTGCCATCGTCACCCGTCCGTTCAAGTTTGAAAAGCGCGATGAGGTCGCCGACCGCGGAATTGCCGAACTGGCGGAATGCGTAGACTCGCTGATCACCATTCCCAACCAGCGGCTGCTGGCGGTACTCGGCGAACGCACCAGCATGCTCAATGCCTTTGCAGCCGCCAACGACGTGCTGCTTGGCGCGGTGCAGGGCATCGCCGAACTGATCACCCGGTCGGGGTTGATCAATGTCGATTTCGCCGATGTGCGCACGGTGATGGCGGAGATGGGAATGGCGATGATGGGCACCGGTACCGCGACCGGTGACAACCGCGCCGTCGACGCCGCCGACGCCGCCATTCGCAGCCCGCTGCTGGAAGATGTGGATCTGCAGGGCGCGCGGGGAATTCTGGTCAATGTCAGTGCGGGGCCGGACCTCAGCATCGGCGAGTTCGAGGATGTGGGCAAGATGGTCGAAGGGTTTGCCGCGGATGGTGCCAAGGTGGTCGCGGGGACCGTTATCGACCCTTCCATGGAGGACGAGTTGCGGGTGACCATCGTCGCCACTGGCCTGGGCGCCGTCACGCCGAACGTGGTTGTGGACAACACGCAAATGCAGCGCGTACAGCAGGGCAAGGCCAGCTACGAGGAACTGGAACGCCCGGCCTACGAGCGCCACCAGGCGCGCTACGGCATGGGCAATCTCGCCGAAGAAGCACACCTCGAAGAGAAGATGCTCGACATCCCGGCATTCCTGCGCAGACAGGCTGACTGACACTACGCAAATGCGGGGTTTTGGTCGCCAGGCCATTTTGGTTCCCGGCAAGGCGCGACGACGCCGTGTGGCAGGCCCCACACAAGGAGGAGCAACGCGGCCGGGGTGCCGACCGGCAGCTACGGGATCAGGCGCTACTGCGAGTAATGCCGATCTCGATCCGTTTGAGGTGTCGGTACTCGTTCAGGCACCTGAGCCGGTCGATGACGTCCTGTGCCTGAAATCGCAGCCGTGTCGCCACCGCGCCGTCGCTGCAGGCCACCACCAGCGTGTCGCCGCGCACATTGACGACGCGGCACGCACTGCCGACCTGGTCCGGTAGCACGGCCCGCAATTCGCGGGTCCAGGCCTTCTGTCGGGTGGCCTGGCCCAGCAGGGATTTCAGCCTGTTGTGGTACTCGCGACCGTCCGGGCGAGGTTTTCGGCCGTGTCGGCGCGGGTACGAACCGGGATTCAACAGTTCGTCAATCTTCATGCGGCGTGGTCAATCAGCTTGATTCGCCGTGCGTGCACGGCGAGAATGGCGCCTGGTGATGGCAGTAGGGGCGAGAGGACGAGATCATGCCTGCCCGCAAGGTGTGACGGCGGCCGTGAAACTGATTCTGGTCCGCAATGGTGGTAGTGCACGGTCGATTCGGCTGAATTGGCTGAGTCTGGCGGCCGGGGTTGCCCTGGTTTTCGGTATCGCCTTCGCCTTCAGCGCAGTCCTCTATCCAATAGTCAACACGCATTTCATGGTACCCGGAATGATCGACCAGTGGCGAGAGCAACTGGCGGATCAGGATGCCCGCGTACAGGAGCTTGAAACACAGGCTGTCGCCGAGAGCGGAGCGGTCGGCCGGCAGCTCGCGCAGATGCAGGCCCAGCTCTGGCGAATGGAGGCGATCGGCGCGCAGGTTGCCGAGGTCGCCGAAATCTCTCTCGATGAAATCGGCCTCAATCAGCCGGCTCCCATTGGCGGGCCGGTCGGCAATTGCGAGACGACGCTGGATTGGCCCGACCTGGGTAGCGCGCTCGATGCACTCGCCGTGGACATTCGCGACCGCGAAGACGAATTGCGGGTTCTGGAGTCGGTTCTGGACAATCAGGAACATCGGGACGCGGCGACGCCGTCCGGATGGCCGGTCCATCGCGGATGGGTGTCATCTCCGTATGGACGTCGGGTAGATCCGATCAGCGGCAAGCTGAGCTGGCACACCGGCATCGATATCGCCGGACAGAAAGGGGCCGATGTCGTTGCCGTTGCTGCCGGCATCGTTGTGTATTCCGGCCCGCGCGCCGGCTATGGCAAGCTGGTGGAAATCGATCACGGCGACGGCGTCATGACCCGCTACGCACACCATCAGGAACTGCGTGTCGAGACCGGCGATATCGTCAAGCGCGGCGATGTCGTGGGCAGCCTGGGCGCTACCGGACGTACCACCGGCTTCCATGTCCATGTCGAGGTGCTCAAGAACGGGCGCCACCTCAACCCGTCCAGGTACCTCACCCGGCGCAAGGCCTGAGCGCGCATCGGCGCTTCGATTCCGCAGATCGCCCGGGCCCGGGGGATGCGGTTCGGCGTCGTAATCCTGAATGCGGCCTCACGAAGCCTAATTGCGCTGAAAAAGCTGTAAAATCCACGGCCTCCTGACCGCTTGGCAAACGTTCGTGTTTGGAAAGCTATTCCGTGCCTTGTTCGGCACCAAGAACAGCCGCGAGTTGCGGCGCATGGGCAAGACCGTTGCCCGCATCAATGCACTCGAGCCCCGTTTCGAAGCCATGGGCGATGCGGCACTCAAGGCGTTTACCGGCGAACTGCGGGAACGTCTCGGGAACGGCGAAAGTCTCGATGAACTGCTGCCGGAAGCTTTTGCCGCCGTGCGTGAGGCGGCCCGGCGCAGCAAGCAGATGCGTCACTTCGATGTACAGTTGATCGGCGGCATCACCCTGCATGAAGGCCGCATCGCCGAGATGCGCACCGGTGAAGGCAAAACGCTGGCTGCCACGCTGCCGGCCTATCTCAATGCCATTGGCGGTCGTGGCGTGCACATCGTCACGGTCAACGATTACCTTGCCCGCCGCGACGCGGCCTGGATGGGGCCCATCTACGAGGCGCTGGGGCTGACCGTCGGCGTTATTCAGTCGGGGCAGAACCCCATGGACAAGCGTGCCGCCTATCAGGCGGACGTGATTTATGGCACCAATAACGAGT
>CAZNFI010000004.1:0-476 GCA_964572185.1 uncultured Pseudomonadales bacterium | reverse complement strand
CAACATGGCATTCACGCTGGAGGACAAGTTTCAGCGCGACCTTCACTACGCCATCGTCGATGAAGTCGATTCGATCCTGATCGACGAGGCGCGTACGCCGTTGATCATCTCCGGTCCGGCGGAACAGAGCACTGAGCTCTACAAGCAGACCAACCGGCTGGCGCTGCGACTCAAGCGGGAAGTTCCAGGCCCGGCCCCGGATACGCCTCCGGAAAAGGAAGGCGACTTTCTGGTCGACGAAAAGAACCGGCAGGTGGAGCTGACCGAACGGGGCCACGCGTTCGTTGAGGGGCAACTGGTGAAGATGGGTCTGCTCGATGAACATGACAGCCTGTATTCGGCCAGCAACCTCAATCTGCTGCATCACCTGCAAGCGGCAATGAAAGCGCATGCGCTGTTCAGGCGCGATGTCGATTACATGGTCGCGAACGGCGAGGTGGTGATTGTCGACGAACACACCGGGCGCGCCATGCCAG
>CAZNFI010000003.1:0-40222 GCA_964572185.1 uncultured Pseudomonadales bacterium | reverse complement strand
ATGACTTGACGCGCCCGCCTTGAGCGGGACATTTCTGAAAAACCGCATATTTCATGCCGGGCAGCGCCTGATCGATGCCGAACAGCGCTTCGCCGCGCACCAGTGCCTCGTTGTCGACGCCGGTGATCCTGGTGCCGAGCAGACGATACTGGTCCGGGGTCTTCAGGCGCAGGCTGTCCGCGGTGGGTACTGGCATGGCGGCGGCATCGGCGGCCAATTCCGTATAGCGAACGCTGCGCCCGGTCTTCGCGTGCAGTACACGGCTGTCGCGGGTGGTCAGTTCCCCCGGCGATGCCGACAGGCGCACGGCCGCGGCGCCAACCAGCATGGCGCGGGCAGTGGCTCCCGCCTGACGCAGGGGGTCCCAATTCATCGGGATCGATCTCGAGCCGCCGGCGAACTGCCAGCCATAGGTTGCCTCATCGATGCGCGACTGCACCACCTGAACATCCTCCCAGGCGGCATCGAGTTCCTCGGCAACGATCATGGGCAGCGAAGTCTTCACTCCCTGACCAATTTCCGGATTCTTGGCATACAGCGTGATGCCGTCACTGTCGATGCGCAGGTATCCGTTCGGTTGCAGCACACCGGCGCCGGCGGCGGCCCGCAACCCGGTGAAAGACAACATGAGACCACCGCCGACCAGCCCGGTGACCTTGAGGAACTGACGGCGGTCTAGCCTGGTGATGCTCGGGAGCCTGTGCGCCCGTCCGGGTACACTCGCGGCCGACGGCAGGTCCGGGTCTGCATGTGGAGCGTTCATGAGCGCCCTCCCCCGCCCTGGGCAGACGCCGTCCTGACTGCCTGGCGGATGCGCAGGTAGGTACCGCAGCGGCAGATGTTGGGCGCCATCGCCGTGTCGATATCCGCATCGCTTGGCCTGGGGTTTGATCGCAGCAACGCCTCGGCAGCCATGATCTGTCCGGCCTGGCAATAGCCGCACTGGGCCACATCCAGGTCGACCCAGGCCTGCTGCAGGGCGCTCAGTTCGCCTTCGGGCCCGGCCAGGCCTTCTATGGTGATCACTTCCGATTCCACCGCCGCCGCGGCTGGGAAGGAGCAGGACCTCGTGGCCTTGCCATCCACCAGCACCGTGCAGGCGCCGCACTGGCTGATGCCACAGCCGAACTTGGCGCCCACCAGGCCCAGTTCGTCGCGCAGCACCCACAACAGCGGCGCCGACGGGTCGACCCCCTGCAGGTGGTGCTCCTTGCCATTGATGCTGAGCCGCATTCCTTCGCCCTCCGCTGCCTGATGTACCTATGCGATTGTAGTCTTAACCAACGCTGGAATCAGGCGTGGTAGCGAAATTGCGGCTTGCACAGGTTGCGGTCACGCAACACCCGCAACAGCGGCGCCGACGCATTGACTCCGGGCAGGTGATGCCCGCGGGTTGAACTAGAGCCGGCGCGTGGTGTCGAAGCGCCCCACAAGTAGGACTCTCGCGAGCCGCAGGCACCTGGGAGGTGGTGAACCATTGACCTGAATTCGTTTCTGGATGTGGCCGGGCAGGACGGCACCGACACGACGATAGCATTTGCACACAACAAGACCGGAGTTGTATCTCACCGGGGTCGTTTTGCGCGCTGGAAGGCGACCTTTCGATTTCAGGAAAATCAGGAGCTTACCCAACATTTCCTCGACGCCCTGCAACAGCGATACGGAAGGGAAAACAAGGAGCAGGTCGCGCGGTACGGTGGATTGGACAGCAATCGGGTGAGCCGTAAGCCACTGAGCGGCAGGAAAATCCGTCGGCTGGTCAGCCAGGCAGACTCGATTGAGCGATTGGCCAGGTCGAATGCCCCCAAGCTTGCGGATCGGTTGCTTGAGCATCCCGCCGGAATCGGCACACAGAGGGTGACGTTGCAATCCAGGGTCGAGCAAGCGGCTCAAAGGCTCTATCCGCAGGATCACACCGTCGCCGCTACAGTAAATCTGGCGAACCTCACAGTGAAAGCCCGCGACGCAGTCACCAGGGCGACCGGCAACGGGCAGCATCAGGTCACCGCCACCGAAGCGGCCGACATTATCGCCAGGGTCATTGACCGGGAGGTGGAGGCCGTCTGTACCGCCCGCATGCGGCAGGCTGTCGACACGCTGTCGTTGCGGCCCGGCAGCCTGACCTGGACAGCACTCGATGCCGCCCTTGCCGAGCTGAACCCTCCACTGAGTGTTGCCGATTGCCCTCCAACGGATCATGCGCAACAGGTGATTCGGCACCGCCTGGAAGACGCGATCAGCTTTGCAAGGGTACCGGCGGACCTGCTTGATGACGAGGGCACGCTGAAGTCACTTGCCCACGAGGTAATGGCCGGGTTCGTTGCAGAGCGTGTCAGCGCACGCGCAGCGGTCAAGGCGCTGAATCTCGGCGAAGGGGAAGAGGCAGTCCTGCTCACGCTTGTAACCCGGGACCATATTCCCGCGGAACTCATCGAGGGGCTGAGACAATCCTACCTCCACCTGCGGGGCGATCTGGGAGAACTGACCGGGCCGTTACCGCCGCGCAGAGTTGAGGAGATCGTCGGCGCGATCCGCCAAACACTGCAGGACAACCTGGCGAGACTTTCCGCTCGGGTTGACAAACACCACGAAGCGGCCATGTGCGAGTCGATGTTGCGATTCCTGCTTACCCCGGGTGGCGCGGAACAGGCAGCCGCCATTCACCAGCACCTGGCCCCTGCGGACAGCCTGCTGCGCGGCATCGGCGCCGGCGCCCAATGGTACAGGCTTGAATTCATGGGCTTGGAAGCCGCGGAGAAGACTTTTACGGACACCCCTGCCGGGTCGGTTGGCGAGCCGATCGAGAGACCCGTTTACCCTGTCGAGTCGTTTCGAACCGCGGCTTTCACCGATTTGACGATTCGATCGCTCGCCGGCGCACTGCCGGAACTCGCGCCCGGTCTCCAGCCAATGGCGCCTGTCGAGGCCGATGCGGAACCCTCCGACCAGAGCATCACCGCTTTGCGGAACCTCGGCATTCCCTTTCCCGCTCCGCGCCGCTTGGAGCAGGACGATACGGACCTCTCGACCCGGAACATGAAGCGGGCGACGCTTTCACAAGCCGCATTGTCGGAGATGCACAAGCACCTGGACAGCTTCATCCAGAACAACTGCCAGCACACGGATACTCGAGGAATTGCGAACAGCTTCACGCGCCACCTTCGCGATGAGCACAGGCGTATCAGCCGTCAATCCGCCGTGTCTGGGCGTAGCCGCATCATCGATCAGTACTTCATCGACGACAAACTCCAGAAACCGAGCCCGCGGGCGCTCGCCAGGAAACTCATTGAATTCTGCACGGACCAGAGTGGCTCACCAAACCGGCAAATGCTCACGGCCGTCACCCTGATGGCCCATCCCGCCGTCCTCGATTGCATCTACGCCGGATGCATGAATACGGACCGCCCCGATCTGGCGATCCTGGGTGGCCGGGTCGAAGGCGCAACTGAGCGAACCAACTACCGGCTATCCAGAAACGCACACGGGCAGATTCGACTGGACATTACGGAGTCGTTCACGCCGTTCTTCCTGGAGCCGTCGGATGCAGAGCCCGCAATCCCTGCATCGCGACCCCAGAGCGCCGAAAGTCCGGCTCCCGAGCGGGTCACGCTGAGTCCGAGCAGGAGCATCCTGCAAACCAAGGTGGGAATGACGTTTGACGCACACTCTTTCCTGCCAACACTCGATGAGCCCGAGTTCAACTACCGCCTCGTGCAGGGGGAGCACGGCGCCGGCGAGGGTCCCTGGATCGTGCCCGGCACGTCGTAGGCCCCCGTTGCCCGGGGCGACAGGGCCGGTAGCTGTTGACGGGCGATAGGGTTACCCTTGCTGCACGCAATGAATTGATGCGCACGCCCAATGAACGAGGTTCCGACATTCAGTGCCGTCGGTGTGCAAGTCTACTCGACAGCCACTCGGCGACTTGCTTGACGTTCCGTGCTGTCCTGATCGCCCTCATGCTGGCCTTTGCAGGCTGCACGCCGGCAGAGGACGACTCCGCTGCTCGAAAGTCCGCCGTGGTACAGGGGCCGGCAGCCGCTTCCACCGGGCTTCCCGTACGTGGCGGCACGCTGCGCACGGAATACAACTGGATTCCCTATGTGGCGGACCCGGCCACGGACGGCATCGGCACGGGCCGGGTGGGGCTGTCGATCGCCGAGTCGTTGATCTGGGTTGGCGAAGACGGGGTGGCGCAGCCGCAACTCGTCAAATCATGGGAGGCCAATGACGACGCGACGGTGTGGGTCCTGCACCTCCAGGAGGGCGTGACATTCAACAACGGCAAGCCGTTCGGCGCCGACGACGTCATCTGGAACCTCAGGCACTGGATTGATCCGGATACCGGGTCGCCGCTGGCGGCCAGGCTCGAGTTCCTTTCACCTGACGGCATGGAAAAGGTCGATGACCTGACCGTCAGGCTGCGTCTCGACCGGCCCGACGTCAACCTGCTGCTGGCGCTCTACGATTACCCGAGCATGATCGCTCCGGAAGGCGGGTGGCACGACTTTTACAGCGGCGACCCGGCCGATGCCGTTGGGACGGGCCCGTTCCTGCTCGAATCGTTCACACCCGATGAACGGATGGTGCTGGTGCGTAATCCGCACTATTGGCAGATGGGCGACGACGGCCGCCCCCTGCCCTACCTGGACAGAGTGGTTATCACCGCCGGATGGGACGATGCCGCTCGGCTGGCGGCGCTGATCGGTGATGAAGCGGACATACTGTCCCCCGGGGAAGGTGTGGTCCCGGTGCTCCGAAACTATCCCCGCACAATCGGTGTGCGGACCTATGTCACGGGGTATGTCACCCCCATTGTCATGCGTACCGACCTGCCACCGTTCGATGATGTGCGCGTGCGCCGTGCCCTCAAGCTGGTGCAGGACCGGGAACGGATACGAAGGCTGGTCATGCCGATGGGCCGGGTAGGCTACGACCACCTGATACCGCCGGGCGATCCTGCCGGTTGCCCCGCTACCGACAGTGGCCGCAACCCGGACATCGAGCGCGCCAGGTCACTGCTCGCCGAGGCGGGGTATGCCGATGGTATCGAGCTGGACCTCGCGGTTCCCGACGGCGACTTTCGCACCAGTTTCGCGCAGGTGTATCAGCAGATGGCGGCGCAGGCCGGTATCACCGTCAACATCGACCTGCTTCCCCGCTCGGCCTTCTGGGATCGATGGATGGATTGGCCGTTTGCCGTCAGCGGCCTGAATGGGCGGGTTCCCGCCACCGCCAACATGAACCTGACGCTGCGTTGTGGCGGCGACTGGAACGAGTCGCACTACTGCAACGAAGCGTTCGATGCCCTGCTCGACGAAGCCGATGCCGCGGCCGACCTGGAAACGCGCAGGGACGTGCATTGCCGGATCCAGGCCTTCATGCAGCAGGACTCCGGTTACCTCGTGCCGTTCTGGGCAGCCACCTTCGATGCCAGCCGGACGCATGTGCAACTGCCGGACACCTGGTCCCGGGGCGGATTCCTGTGGCACCTGACCTGGCTGACCAACCTGGACGAGCGCATCTGAACGGATGCTGGCGTTCCTGACCAACCGCCTGGGCACGATGCTGCTGACCATGCTGGTCATCTCGATGCTGGTCTTCATCATCGCCGAGGTGGTTCCCGTCGACCCGGCGCGGAGCGCCCTTGGGCCCTATGCGCCCCAGGAGGCCGTGGACGACCTGCGCGAGAGAATGGGGCTCGACCGCCCGGGACCGGTGCGCTACGTCGACTGGATCACCGGCATCCTGCGCGGCGATTTTGGGGAATCGATTCACTATCAGCGCCCCGTGGGCGACTTGGTGGCGGTGCGCGTGCAGCGCTCGCTGGCACTGGCCGGGCTGGGTTTCGCATTCATGATTCCGCTGGGCCTGGCGCTCGGCTGTATCGCCGGTGTCTCTGAAGGAAAGCTCCTCGACCGCATCATTTCCCTGACCAGCAGCCTTTTCGTGTCGGTGCCGCCGTTCGCCAGCGGCATCTTCCTGATCGTGATCTTCTCGCTGTGGCTGGGCTGGTTCCCCGGCGTGAGCATGCCGGACCCCGATGCGGGTGTCCTGGCATCCGTGCAGAAGCTCATCCTGCCCATTCTGGTGTTGTCGCTCGATGAAATCGGGTACCTGGCCCGCATGACGCGTGTCAGCATGGCCGAGGTCATGCATAGCGACTACATTCGCACGGCGGTGCTGAAAGGCATTCCGCGGCGCAAGGTGATCTGGCGGCACGCCTTGCGCAATGCGCTGATAGCGCCCTTCACGGCCATCATGCTGCACGTCAACTGGCTGATCGGCGGCGTCGTGGTGGTGGAAGTGCTGTTCAACTACCCGGGCCTGGGTCGACTGCTGCTCGATGCCGCCATGCGCAACGACATAACGCTGCTCATGGGGGGAACGCTGGTGCTCACCTTCGTGGCCGTGGCGTTCGAGGTGCTGGCTGACATCGGCATGTATTTCATGAATCCACGAATTCGATTCGCGTGACCGGTATGCGCCTGTCTCCACAAAACCGGTTGCGCAAGGTCATCGCCGAACTCGCACGGTCGCGCAGCGCGGCCGTTGGTGCCGCCATCCTCCTGTTCTGGATTTTCGTAGCCGTTGCCGCCCCAGCGATCGCTCCGTACGGGCCGACCGAGATGCATGAAGCAAGGCTCGAGCCGCCGTCGCTGCAGCACTGGCTGGGAACCGACCACCTGGCTCGCGACGTGATGAGCCGCCTGTTCTGGGGAACGCAACTGGTGGTGGCGCTGGCGCCGGTTTCCGTGCTGCTGGGCATACTGCTGGCCGCTCCCCTGGGGCTCGTTTCGGGTTACCTCGGCGGCAGGCTCGACACGGTCATCATGCGCGGGGTCGACATCCTGCTGTCGTTCCCGACACTGCTGATCTATATTCTGATCATTACCAGTTTCGGTCCTTCCGTGCTGGTCGTCGTCATTTCGATTTCCCTCGGGTCCATCCCGCCGATTACCCGCATCGTTCGCAGCCTGGTGATGGATGTGCGCACGAAAGACTACGTCAGCGCCGCGCGGATGCGGGGCGAGCGGCGCCGCTATATCCTGCTGCGGGAAATCCTGCCCAATGTGAGCGGGCCGATCGTCGTCGATGCCACCATTCGCATCGGTTACGCGATCATGGCGATCGGCGCCCTTGGCTTTCTCGGCCTGGGTATTCCGCCGCCGACGCCGGACTGGGGAGGCATGATCAATGAGGGGCGGCAGTGGATATTTGCCATGCCCTGGGCAGTGCTGGCGCCGGCGGTTGCCCTGAGTTCAATGGTGGTCGGGCTCAATCTGCTGGCTGACGGCCTGCGGGAACTCGGGCAACGACGGTAGGATTGCTGAATCATGACACAGCCACAGCACGGGCCGGTTCTGAGTGTCGAGGGCCTCGACGTCACCTACACGACCCGGGCGGGGCCGGTCCGGGCGGTACGCGACGTATCGTTGGAAATCGAACCCGGACAGGTGCTGGGCCTGGTGGGAGAGTCCGGCTGCGGCAAGAGCACGCTGGCTTTTGCGGCGATGAAGTACATGCCACTGAACGCGACCGTGTCCGCGGGCCGCATCCGGTTTCGAGGTCAGGACATCCTGTCGATGAACCGCCGGGAACTGAACCGTGTGCGCGGCAACCGGATCGCCATGGTGTACCAGGACCCCATGGCCGCGTTGAATCCGTCGCTACGGATCGGCCCGCAGCTCTGCGAGGTGCTGGTCGAACACAGCGGGGCGACCGCCGAGCAAGCGCGGACAGCCGGCTTGCGCATGCTGGAACGGGTGCGAATGCCGGACCCGTCGGCAATCCTGGATCGCTACTGCCACCAGTTGTCCGGCGGTCAGCAGCAGCGTGTGCTGATTGCGATGGCGCTACTGACCAACCCTGCCCTGCTGATCATGGACGAACCGACCACCGGGCTCGATGTCACCGTGGAGGCGGAGATACTCGATTTGATCGGCGAATTGAAGCGCGAGTTGCACACCGCGATACTCTTTATCAGCCACAGCCTGGGCGTCATCAGCCGGGTTGCCGACCGGGTGGCCGTGATGTACGCGGGCGAACTGGTCGAGCAGGCTGCCGTTCGCGACATTTTCGCTCACCCGCAACACCCCTATACCGTCGGGCTGCTGGGATGCGTTCCGAAGCTGGGCGCGGCCGGGCAGCAAGGCATCCTGTCGCCAATCCGGGGCAGAGTCCCGGCACTACACGAAACACCGCCAGGATGCGCCTTTGCCGCACGTTGCGATCGCGCGCATGACGATTGCCGCGTGCAGCATCCGCAAATGCGCGAGAGCCTGCAGGGTCGTCCGGTACGATGCTTCTATCCGGACATGCGCGGTCCTGCTGAACGGCAATCCCGCGCGCCCGCCGCGCCTGCCGCCGCGGAAAGCCTGGCAACGGGAGACGCTCCACTGCTGCAGGTGAACGGGCTCAAGGTCCACTATCGAGCCAGGCAGCGGGGTTTCGCGGGAATGGCGGGCAAGTTCGGGCAAGGCCTGGTGAAAGCGGTGGACGGGGTCAGCCTGGTGGCGCAGGCGAATGCCACGCTGGGCATCGTCGGCGAGTCCGGGTGCGGCAAGACCACGCTCGCCAGGTGCATTGCCGGCCTGGTGGCGCCCAATGACGGGAAACTGGGATTTGCGGGAGCCGACGCGGCGAGCGTTGTCGAGCGTCGTCCGGTGGCGGTGCTGAGCGAACTGCAGATGATTTTCCAGAATCCCGACTCGACGCTCAACCCCAGGCGCACGGCCGGCGAAGCCATCGCGCGCCCACTGCAACTGTTCGGGACCGTGCCGCGTGGCGAGATCACGACCGAGGTCGTACGGCTGCTCAAGGCAGTGAGGCTGGGTGAAGAGTACTTCGACCGCTTACCGGGACAGCTCAGCGGTGGCGAGAAACAGCGCGTGGCGCTCGCCCGGGCATTCGCCGGCCGCCCCACCCTGGTGCTTTGCGATGAGCCGCTTTCCGCGCTCGATGTATCCGTGCAGGCGGCGATCATGAACCTGCTGCAGCAGTTCCAGCGTGAATACGGAACAGCGATCCTGTTCATCTCGCACGACCTCAGTGCGGTCTATCAGTTGTGCAGCACCGTGGCGGTGATGTACCTGGGGCAGATCTGCGAGACAGGCCCTGCGCAGGCACTGTTCGAGCCTCCCTATCACCCCTACACCGAGGCCCTGCTGTCTGCCGTTCCGATACCGGACCCGACCCTGAAGAGGAACGACATCCGCCTTGCGGGCACCGTTCCGAGCGCCCTCGATCCACCGTCGGGCTGCCGGTTTCACACGCGCTGCCCGCGCAAGATCGGGCCGGTCTGCGAGCAGCAGGCCCCGCCCTGCCGCGTGGATGCGGATGGGCATCGAATTTACTGTCATATCGATCTGGAACGGTTGCGCGATGTGGAACCGGTGTTCGATGCCCTGGAATGACTGATCGGAAGGGTCGGCGGCGAAGCGCTCCGACTACCGGCTGACGGTCGGGAACCTGCTCGACCCCGAAGAATGTCACGGTGAAATCGGGGCCGGTACCGCCACGATGGCCAGGGCCAGGTCACCGCAGCCGGCAACTTGCCCCAAGACCCAATGGCAGCGCTGCCGGCAGCTGATCACCCCGGTGGTTGTGCAAGGCGGTCAACGCCGGACCAGCGACATTCACCCCATGCGCATGCCGCCCGAGATCGGGATGGATTGCCCGGTCATGCCGTCAGATTCGCTGCAGGCGAGATACACTGCGAGATGGCCGACTTCCTCGGGGTATACGAGTCGCCCCATAGGCACTCTGGAGACGATGATCTTCTGCAATTCCTCCACCGGCATTCCCAGCTCGTCCGCTGAATTCTGCAAATTGTCGAACATGCCGGTGGATACAAAACCGGGGCAGATGGCATTGATGTTTATGCCCTGGGTGGCGGTTTCCAGTGCCGCGCAACGTGTCAGGCCAACCAGAGCGTGCTTGGAGATGTTGTAGACGGCCTGGTTCGGGCTCTCATACTTGCCGGCGGTGGAAGCGATATTGACGATCTTGCCGCCGCCCCGCTCCGCCATGTGCCGGATCGCCCTCTGCGTAAGCTGGAAAACCGCATAGACATTCACCTGCATCACCTGTTCGAGGTCGCTGAGTGCGTAGTTCACGAAGGGCTTGCCAATGTAGATGCCGGCGTTGTTGACCAGGATGTCCAGGCCGCCGCGCCACTCGGCGGCGGTGTTGAAAAGCGCCTCGATGCTGCCGGCGTCGGACAGGTTGGCCGCATGCAACTGCACGTCGACGCCCTCCCCCGCCAGCAGTTGCCGAGTCTCTTCGAGCTTGGCGGAGTCGGTGGCGGTCAGAAACAGGTCTGCGCCGGCCGCTGCAAAGGCCCGGGCAATCGCCCGCCCGATGCCGCGGCTGGCGCCGGTGATGAGTGCGGTCCGGCCGGCCAGACGCCCTGCCGCTCGGTTCTCTGCCATACGAAATCCTCCAATCGTCGAGTTTGCATCGTTGCAACTGTCTGTGCCTTGAAAGGGCTGTCACCGGAAATCATCGTTTCGCACCACCATCAGACAACCGTATGACGGGAAAAGGCCGCGGGATCACGGCGTCTGGCGGAAAGATCAATTCTGAGATCGCGCTCATATCAGCGTGGCGGCTATTATAACCAAGGGGGCGTCACTCCTTGAAATACGACCTGGCCACACTGCGCGGCGATCTGTTCGGCGGCGTCACCACTACTGTTGTGGTGTTGCCCGTGGCGCTCGCCTTTGGCGTCGCCTCCGGCATGGGTGCGACAGCCGGCATCTATGGCGCGATAGCGGTCGGGTTGTTCGCGTCGCTGTTCGGCAGCGCGCCGGCCCGCATCCCCGGCCCAACCACCGCTACCACCGTTGCCATGGCGGTCATCGTGACCGGCTATGCGTCCACCCTGGCCGAAGCCCTGACCATTGTGATCATGGGTGGGGTGCTGCAGCTGTTGCTGGGCCTGTCCAGGATTGGCCGGTTCGTCGCCTATACCCCTTACGTGGTCGTTTCCGGCTTCATGTCGGGCATAGGCATCATCGTCATGCTGATGCAGGTGTCACCGTTCGTGGGCATGACTGCTGCGTCCGGCGGCGCGGTCGCGTCCATTCGCGGCCTGCCCGCGGCAATGGCAAACGTGAACGTCAGTGCGTTTGCCATTGCCGCGGTCACGCTGGCGGTCGCGCTGGCCTGGCCGCGCAGGCTGGCCAGGCAGGCGCCCGCCCCCCTTGCGGCGCTCATCGCCGGCACGCTGCTCGGCGTGTTCTGGCTGAGTGATGCGCCGGTCATCGGGCCGATCGCCGTGGGCCTGCCGGAGTTACGTCTGGAAGTACCCTCTCTTGACTTCCTGATGCGGGCCGTGGAGCCGGCGCTGATCTTTGCGCTGATCGGGTCCGTCAACAGCCTGCTGATCTCCCTGGTCGCCGACTCGCTGACCAACTCGACGCACGATCCGAACCGGGAGCTGATTGGCCAGGGTATCGGCACCCTGGTCGCCGGCCTGATCGGAGCATTGCCGGGCGCGGGCTCCACCATGTTGACCATGACCAACATTGGCGCCGGAGGCCGAACGCCGGCATCCGGAGTGCTGTACGCCCTGTTCCTGTTGGTGCTGGTCGTGTGGCTGGGTCGATTCGTCGAGTCGATACCGCACGCGGTGCTTGCCGGCATCCTCGTGAAGATCGGCTGGGACAACGTCGACTGGCGGCTGCTGCGGCGCATGCATCGCATGCAACGCGAATATACCGTGGTCATGATCGTTACCCTGCTGCTGACGGTATTCGTCGATCTCATTACCGGCGTCGCGATCGGCCTGATCGCGGCAGGCATGGCACATGCCCTGCAGTTGGAGAGTCTGGAGCTCGACAGCGTCGTTTCGGTACCGTTGCTGGATTCGACCTTTCTGCCCGAGCCCCCGAGTGGGGCCGCAGACGCCTATTCGGCCCGGGTTGGCCTGGTGCAACTCAAGGGACGCTTCACCGTGGCTTCTTCGCACAGGCTGATCACGGTAATCGGCTCGGATATCAAGGACCATCAGGTCGTTATCTTCGATTTCTCCGGCGCCACACACCTTGACGACAGTGCGGCCATGGTGATTGATCGGCTCCTGGTCATCGCAAAGGAAGAGCGCACCGAGTACGTTCTGATGGGCTTGTCGAGCAATGTGGCGCACCTACTGCACGCGCTGGGAGTTCTGCAACGGGTACCGGCCGAGCGACTGGTCGAAACCCTGGCCGAGGCGCGCGAGGTGTCCGTGCAACTCCTTCGCGCCTAGTGTCCTGTGTCACAAATACGCTACCTTTCAGCGTGCCGCACAAGGTCTGTGGCAAGGCGCGGTCCGCAGCCAATATCGAGCCCTATTGGCAAGGGCCGCAACACCGCCACAGGCCTTGTGCGGCGCGCCCTTCGGGAGCGCGCAAAACCGCCGATGGCGGCGTTGCGACCCTTGCCAATGTGCCAGACATTCGCGGCGGGCCGCGCCTTGCCCTCGGCGGTTTTGCGCGCTCTGAAAGGCAGCGTATTTGTGACACAGGACACTAGAATCCTTGAGCGGCGTTTGTGTGTACAGATGAGTTGCATTCCGGAACAACGTATCCAAGTTGCGCAGCAACTTGATTGCCTCGCCGCCAGGCGAGGCGCCTAGCAGAGTCGGTGGCACTTGAGCCAGGACGGTTTATCGATGTCGTGCGAAGCGGTTAGGATTGCCACCAAAGGTCGGCCGTCGACCAATCCAGGAACGGGGCGCCGTGGGTGTTTCGTTGCTCGAACTTTATTCGAATCAATTGCAGCCGGCGGGGCATAGGCGTGTGACATACAGCTTGACAGCACTTAGGGGCGACCTGTTTGGTGGCCTGACCGCCACGGTGGTTGCGCTTCCCGTGGCACTGGCATTCGGCGTGGCCTCCGGGCTCGGTGCCCCGGCGGGCCTGTACGGCGCTATTGCCGTCGGTTTCTTTGCACCGCTGTTCGGGGGGACGCGGTCGCAGATTTCCGGCCCCACCGCGCCGATGACCGTCGCCATGGCGGTCATCGTGACGACCTATGCCTCCACCCTTGCCGAGGCACTGACCGTGGTGGTGATGGGTGGGTTGCTGCAGGTGCTGCTGGGGCTGTCCCGCATCGGCCGCTTTGTCGCCTATACGCCGCACGTGGTCGTCTCCGGATTCATGTCTGGAATCGGCATCATCGTCATGCTGATGCAAACGCTCCCGTTTCTGGGCATGCCCACGGTATCGGGGGGCGCCGTTGGCGCGATTCGCGCCTGGCCCGAGGCATTGGCAAACCTCAACTCCAGTGCCTTTGCGATCGCCGCCGTCACGCTGGCTGTGGGCGTATTCTGGCCCCGCGGACTGGCGCGTCACCTGCCCGCACCGCTTGTCGCTCTGCTCGCCGGTACGCTGCTCGGCGTGCTGTGGCTGCACGATGCACCGGTGATTGGAGCGGTTCCGGTCGGTCTTCCCGATTTTCGTTTCGAGTTGCCGACAGCGGCATTTCTGGCCCGAGCCCTGGAGCCGGCAGTGATTCTCGCTCTACTGGGGTCGGTGGACAGCCTGCTCATTTCGCTGGTCGCCGATTCGCTGACCGGAACGCGGCACAATCCGAACCGGGAACTCGTAGGCCAGGGCATCGGCAATGTGGTGGCCGGACTGTTCGGCGGCCTGCCAGGCGCAGGGTCGCCGGTGCTGACCATGACCAACATTCGGGCGGGCGGCCGTACGCCGCTCTCAAGTGTCGTCTTCGCGCTGTTGCTGTTGACCTTGCTGCTCGGTCTGGGCCGATTCGTGGAGCCGATTCCACATGCGGTTCTGGCGGGCATTCTCATCAAGATCGGCTGGGATATCGTCGACTGGCGGCTGCTGCGACGCATTCGCCGCATCCAGCGGGAGCACCTCGTGGTCATGCTGGCGACCCTGGGACTCACCGTCTTCGTGGACTTGATTACCGCCGTCGCCATCGGGCTGATCGCTGCCGGCATGGCGCACGCCCGACAACTTGAAGGGCTGGAACTCGACAGCGTGGTTTCCGTTCCATTGCTCGACCGGACTTTCCTGGCTGACGCGGAAGGCCCCTCCCCCGCCAGCGGCGTGGGCGCGCCCGCCGCCGATCCCTATTCCGCCCGGGTCGGTCTCGTGCAACTCAACGGCAGTTTCACCGTGGCTTCGTCGCACCGGCTCGTCACGGTGATCGGCGCCGACATCAAGGACCACGACGTTGTCATATTCGACTTCTCCGGCGCGACGGCCCTCGATGACAGCGCGGCCATGGTCATCGACCGGCTTTTGAGCATCGCAGCCGATGAAAGGACACACGCCATTGTCATGGGTCCGACGGCCGGTGTCGGCCTCGTGTTGAGGACCCTTGGCGTCCTGCAGCAGGTGCCCGAAGAACGTCTCGTCGAGACCATCGAGGAAGCCCGCGACGTTGCCCGCGACATTCTCGAACCATGAGTTTGTGAACACGGCCGACAGGCACCGCGTCGCCCTGACCGTACGACGGGATACAGCGCGCATGCGACGGTGCTCAACGCCAATACTGCGAAAGGAGTATGCCCATGACAACCGGATCTTTTACCGACCGCTGCCTTGAGCACAACGAACGCTATGCGCAGACGTTCGACAAGGGTGACCTGCCGACTCCCCCCTCCGGGAAATGCGCGGTGGTCACATGCATGGATGCGCGCATCGAGACCGGGCGCCTGTTGGGCCTTGCCGAAGGCGATGCGCACGTCATCCGCAATGCAGGCGGTGTCGTTACCGACGATGTCCTGAGATCGCTGGTCATCTCCCAGCGCCTGCTCGGCACGCGGGAGATCATAATCGTGCAGCACACGGGCTGTGGCATGCTGACCTTCCGGGACGACGACGTGAAAGACGCCATCGAGGCGGATACGGGGTTGCGACCGGCGTTTGCGCTGGAGTCGTTTGCGAATCTCGAAGCCAACATCAGGCAGTCGATACGTCGCATCGAGGCGTGCCCGTTCATCCCCGTGAAGGACAGCATCCGCGGTTTCGTCTACGAGGTGGAAACCGGGCGCTTGCGCGAAGTGGTGTGAAGCGCAGCCCCCGGGCTACTGCAGCCTGAACTGGGCGTTCACCAGACCCGCGGTCTCCTGGGCATCGATGGAGGCCCGGATTGCCGTAATGCCCTCCGAGTCGTGAAGATCTGCGACCCAGCCGATCACCGCGTTGAAGGGCTGGCCCTGCAGGGTGACGCTGACTATCCCATCCGATTCGGGTTGCAGCCTGCCGACTTTCAGGCCGCGCGCTTCGGCGGCACGGGTGACGAGCGGCAGTATCGAGCGGCTCGGCTGGTCGGCGCCCTGCTTCACTGCCGCCTTTGCCCGGGCCTCATTGGCGCGCAGCCAATCGAGCAGGTCTTCGGCATGGGCGTGGCGGCTTGCCTGGGAGGTCTGCCACTCGGCCAGCGGCTTCCATACGCCGGCCCACAGCAGGACAGCCAGGGTGGCTACCGCCAATGCGCCCAAGGTCAGCCGTTCCCGTGACTCCTTGGCGGCATACCATCGACCGGCGGCCGAGGATTGCCAGCGCGCTGTCAGCTTGCCCAGCATCTCAGCCGCCGCGCATGCGCAGGCGCGCCTGCACACCCTCTTCCACCTGTTCCGCGGATGTGATTTCCGCACCGACTCCCCGGGCTTCGAGCGCTTCGCGCACCCGGTCGACATCGTCATAGCGCCGCACCAGCAGTTCGGTCGCGAATTCTCCCCGGGCCTGGTGGTAGTCGATGCCCAGCACGGTCATCGACGGGTCAAGGACCGCGGCCAGGTCGGCGGTGAATTCGATCATGGACCTGCCCCCGGTCTCGGTGCGTTCGCCGAGGCGGGCCTGCATGCGGCGGCGAACATTCTGCACGGTGGCAGTCTGGTCCTGGGGAAACACACTCCGGTACAGGGCGAGGGACTCGGTTTCCAGCGCATCGGCCTGAGTCGAAGACCACAAGCCGGTCGCGGTCATGCCCAGCATGCCAAGCGCCAGCCAGGCCGTGGCCAACCATGCCACCCCGGTCCATTGAGCCCTGTCGGCCCGGCCCGGCACTGCCGCGGCGTAGTCGCCCTGCAACACATTGAGCGCTGAGTGCGACTGGCGCCAGCGTTGCGCAAGGTATCCCAACACCGCCACCCGGTCGTCCAGGGCGGTTGCCGGCATGGCTTCGACTTCCAGGTCCAGCTGGCTGATTTCAATGTCCGTCAGCGTGCCGTTGATCAGGGTGAGCCTGTCGAGTTCCAGCGACGTGATGGCCGGCAGCAGGTTGCCCCGGTCAATGCTCGCGGCCTGTTTCTCGGTGCGCAGCAGCACGGTACCGTTGTCGATCAACACACTGGCCCCACGAGGGGTGGCGGGCAGCAGTTCCGCCTCGGAAACGAGATGACCCGGGCTGATGCCCAGCGCGTTCAGGCAGGCCAGCCAGCTACTGAGCAGTTGCTCCTCGATCACGCAGCAGCGAACCGGCTGGCCGCGTTTGATCGGGCCGCTGGCAAGGTGCACGCACTCGATGTCGCTGGCAATGAACTCTTCGATGGCATAGGGCAGCGCGCGACGGATTTGCGCCGCACTGCGGCCGGGTACCTCGCAAGACAATGACAGGACGTGTTCCCCCGGGGCGATGACGACCACGTTTGCCGGATCGAGAAGCCACTGATGCGAGGATTCGGCATCGCTTGCCCGGCCGTCGACAGCACCGATTCGTTCCGTCAGCGACGGGTTGCTTTCGGCTGCATCGGGTTGGCAGATGAAGTCACCGGAACCGTGCGACTGGTGGCGTCCGCCTGCATCGACCACCAGCCACTCGCAACTGAATTCGAAACCGGATTCGACAGCCAGCGGTGCTGCCAGCGCTCTGATGATCAGGGTGGGCACGGTTCAGGCGTCTTCGATGGTCACTTCGAACAGTGAGCGGAAATCCCTGCCCAGATCCCGGGACAACAGGCTGATGGCCCCGGTTTCCGGGTTCCGGTACAACTGCGATGTTAGCATGGCGGTACTTTCCCCCACCTGTGCCCGCACCTGCACTTCGAAATAGCTGCTGGTTACGCTCAGCACCGCTGCCGCTGTGGCCAGGTCCGGATACGCGGCCAGAAAGGTGTCGATGTCATCGAATTCCCGTTCGGATTCCTGCAGCGCCTGCATGGCCAGCAGATCGGCATCGGGTTTGACCGCCGCTGCAGCCAGCAGGGTCGCCGGTGCAGTATTGACATTGAGTTCCGTCGTCAGCGCCGGCACGACGCAGACGTGCTCGTCTAGCGCATCTACATATTCCGGGTCCATGCCCGCCACCAGCCGCAGTTCGGAAATGTGGGCGATTGGGCGGTTGGCGGTCCGGTAGGGAGGTTCGAACAGAAGGTAGTCCGAGTCTTCGGCGCCGAACCCGTGCACGGCTTCATCGCTGTCCAGCCAGTCGCGCACGGCGTCGGCGACGGTGTCGGGAACGCCCAGCATGCCCAACAGTGCCTTGAATCTCTTGAGGTGCTGTTCGCCGTCGCGTTCATCGGCCAGTGCGTTTATGTTGAAACAGCGATTCAGGTCGCGGGCCTGTATTTCCAGGAAGCCCTCGCCGTCAATCTCGAATGGGGGAATGGCGTTGGCCCAGGTTTCCAGCAGCGTATCGACGCCGGGGCCGGTATCCGTAAAGTCCTCGTAGAGGGCTTGGCGCGCCAATGCTTCGGCTCCGAGCGCGTAGGCCATGGCCTGGTCGAATCCGAGCGTGTTGCTGCTCTGTGCCAGGCTCAGGCTGTGGCGCCCGAGCAGCTGGTAGACCACCGCGGACAGCAGCGCAACGATCAACAGCACGCTGATCAATGCCACGCCGGCCTGACTGCCGAAACCGGATCTGCGGGGGACGACACCCATGCTCAGTCAGTCTCCGATTGCATCGACCGGGACCCCGCCGGGTTTGTCCGACGCGTCCGCATCGTCCTGTTCCGCATCGTCCTGTTCCGGGTCGTCCGCCTCCGGTGCATCGGACGATTCGACCTCGGAGTCAGCGAGCGGCGCGTGACCGAAGCCGGCAACCGGCCAGACACGCTCGACGACACCGAACGGCTCGGTGTCCAGCCGCATGACGATCGCTGCGAGGCGCCGGCCGGCCGTTTCGGCCTCGGTGCCGAGCAGCGGCCAGTAGGTGTGCTCCTGACCGGAGCTGTCCAACGCAAAAAATTCGACCTGCTCGACATCCGACAGCAGTAGCTGTGTTGTCGGCTCGGATTCCTGGGCCCGGTCCAGCACACTCCACCAGGCCCGGTACAGATTGCCCTGCTCGATGCCATAGGCCACACGCTGCACCTGGGCGCGCTGCTGGCGCAGCGGGTTGCGCCATCCCAATCGCGAGAACTCGATCAGCCCATCGCTGCCGATCAGAACCGCTCCCCGGCTGTCACCAAGCATGTCGCGGACAGGGCGGTCGGTCATCTGCATGATGTCGCGCTTCAGGATCAGCATGGCGCGCTGTGCTTCGCCGAGGCGCGCGGAGCGTTCGCTGACGATCTGATGGTTGTCCAGGGTGCGCCCCATCAACTGGGCGCACAGCAGGCCGATCACTGCAAAAACGGTCAGTGCCACCAGCATCTCCATCAACGTGAAACCCGGATTGCGCGCATGCGTGCCCATCAATAGCGGCCCATGAATCCCACCATGGTGTGCAGCGGGCCGATGTCTTCGTTCTCGGTCACTTCATAGACTTCGACTTCCACACGGCGCAACCAGGGGTGCGTGGTGCCCTGGGCCTCACGCTCTACACGCCAGGTACGCCCGGACATGCGCACGCGCTCGACTGCCCGGCCTGTTGGCAGTGCTTCCGTACTGTCGTGACGCGCCAACCGCAGGCGCACCAGGTGATTCTCCGCTACCCAATGGGCAACCAGCCGCCGCTCCAGCGAATGAGTCTGAGCGATGACGTTGCCAACCGCGGTCGACAGCGTCAGACCGACAATGGCGACCACCGCCAGGGCAATCAGCATCTCGAGCAGCGTGAATCCATCGCTGCGCATGCCTCAACCGCGCCCCGGGCCACGAACGACGCTGACTTGCGAAAGGCCGTCGCTGGATACGATCCAGGCGGGGGCATCCCAGGCCGGATCGAGGTACCATTGAAAGGGCGTCATTTCGCCACTGGAAAAGACCACGATATTGGGAAAGTCGGCGTCAGCCGCACCGAACTGTTCCCGGTCAAAGCCTTCGACCTTCACTCTGAAAGTGATGCGCGGGTTGAGCCCGTCGGCGATGAACGGACGATACGCCTGATCGATCCATCCGCCCTGCCGGCTGTCCAGTTCGGCAAATCGGTAGCTGTCCGATTGCACGAATACCCCCCACTCCCGGTTGCGTTGCAGCGCGTACTGGCGGGCCAGTTCCATGCGCGTGCCGATGCGTTCCGCCATGCCGCGCAGGTCCTGTTCCTCGTCGGCACCGGTAAAGCCGAGCACTACAGTACTGGTGATAATCGCGAAAATGACGATGACCACCAGCAGTTCGAGCAGTGTGAATCCGCTTGACGGGCGGGCGCCGGCGCGCAAGGTCATGCGCTTGCCCGAGGCGGACGGCGGCTCAGCCGGCCTGCCCGGCATGGGGGCCGATGCAGTCGCGGCGTCGCTAACTGCCGTCGAGGGGGACATCCGCGTCGGATCCCTCGCCGCCCTCCACGCCGTCGGCGCCAAGGGAAAAGAGGGTGAAGTCGGAACTGAGGCGTTCATACACATAGGGTGAGCCCCAGGGGTCGGTGGGGAGCGACTTGACGTAGCCGTCGGCATTCCAGTTCTTGGGTTCGGGGAACCCCGCCGGACGCGACACCAGCGCTTCGAGGCCCTGTTCCGTCGATGGATAGTGGAAGTTGTCGAGGCGGTACATTTCAAGCGCATTGGCGATTTGCCGCAGGTCGGCCCTGGCTGCCGTGATGCGCGCCTGGTCCGGGCGCGACAACAGGTTGGGCACGATTACGGCGCCGAGGATGCCGATGATCACCACGACCACCAGGATCTCGATCAGCGTGAATCCGCCGCTCCGGCGGCGGGCCGTGGAACCTGGGCGCACATGCCTTCGCAACAGCCGTGTTTTCCAGGTCATGTGGGTGTGGTTCATTGCAAACTTCCTTTCAATCTTCCCGTCGATGCTCCGTGCGCCGGCCTCAAAGCAACTGATTCATGTTCAATATGGGCAACAGAACGGCCATGACGATAACCATCACGAGACCGCCCATCAACAGCAGCATGAGTGGCTGCAGCGCTGTCACCAGGGTGGTGACGATGCGTTCCACTTCCGCCTGCTGATAGGAGGCCACGCGGTCGAGCATGGCATCGAGTTCGCCGGATGATTCGCCGCTGGCAACCATGTGTAACAGCATGGGCGGAAAGTAGCCGACACTGGCCAGGCCCGAGCGCAGGCTGGCGCCTTCGCTGACCCGCCGCGTGGCATTGTCAAGCAGGCGTTGCAGCCAGGCATTGGACACCACCTCGCTGGCGATGCGCATGGCCTCAACGAGCGGTACACCGCTGCCGTTGAGAATGCTCAGCGTGTTGGCGTAACGGGCGGCATTGCCACTGCGGGTGATGCGTTTTACCAAGGGCAGGTGCAGCTTCTGCCGGTCCCAGGCGAGCCGCACGGTACGCTGGCGGAGCAGTGCCCGGGCTCCCAGGACGACAGCGGCGGCGAACCCCAGGATCGCCCACCACCAGGCCTGGACAAGCTCCGAGGTGCCGATCACCAGGCGGGTGATGAAGGGCAGTTCGCGGCCCATGTTTTCCAGCACGCGCACCATGTCCGGAACGACGTACACCATCAACGCGCCAACGATCAATATGGCCAGCAGGAACAGGATGATGGGGTACATCAGGGCCATTTCCACGTTGCGGCGCGACTCGAACTGGCGCTCGATGTAGCTCGCCAGGTTGTCAAGCACCCTGTCGAGAAAGCCGGATTGCTCGCCGGCTGCTACCGAGGAGCGATACAGGTCATTGAAGCTCGACGGAAAGTCGCCGAGGCTCGCGGCCAGGGAGCGCCCTTCGAGAACGCGGCTGCGCACACCCATGACCAGGGCGGCCACGTGCTGTTTCTCCGACTGGCGGGCCACCGCGTTCAGTGCCTCCTCGATGGGCAGGCCGGCGCCGACCAGGGTTGCAAGCTGGCGCGTGACCAGCACCCGGTCGAGGCCGCCCACGCTGCGCGACAGGGAAAACAGCGGGCGCCGGCCAGATCGGGGCGCGACTCCCTCCGCGGCGGGGACCACGCCCAGCGGAAACATCCCCTGGTCGCGCAGCAATTGCCGGATCTGCCGGGAGTTGTCCGCTTCCAGAACGCCCCTGAGGCGCTTTCCCCGTGCATCCAGCGCCGTGTATTCGAACGCGGCCATCAGCGCTGCGGGTGAACGGGACCGTGCCGGGAGCGCGGCGCGGAATCGACATTACTCCTCAACAGTGACCCTCAACACTTCCTGTACCGAGGTGACACCGGCAAGGATCTTGTTCTTCCCGTCTTCGCGGATTCCGGGGCAGGAGCGGCGCGCATGCTGCAGCAGGTGCTGCTCGGAAGAACGCTCGTGGATGAGTTCGCGCATGGCCTCGTCGATCACCACCAGTTCGTATATGCCGGTTCGCCCCCGGTAGCCGGACTGGCCGCACTTTTCGCAACCCCTGGCTTCGAAAACGATGGCCGAGGATTCGGACAGGAAATCCAACTCGCTTGGCGTGGCGGAACGCTGCCTGCGGCAATCCTGACAGAGTACCCGCACCAGCCGCTGCGCCAGGCAGCCGACCAGGCTCGATGCCAGCAGGAACGGCTCCACGCCCATGTCCATGAGCCGGGTCACCGCGCCCACCGCCGTATTGGTGTGCAGCGTGGACATGACCAGGTGACCGGTGAGGCTGGCCTGCACGGCGGTCTCGGCGGTCTCGAGGTCGCGAATCTCGCCCACCATGACAACGTCTGGATCCTGCCGGAGAATGGCGCGCAGTCCGCGCGCGAAGGTCATGTCGGCCTTGGTGTTCACCTGGGTCTGGCCGATACCCGCCAGGTTGTACTCGATCGGGTCTTCCACGGTGAGGATATTGATGGTTCGGGTCGCCAGTTCCGACAGCGATGCGTAAAGGGTGGTGGTCTTGCCGGAACCGGTGGGACCGGTCACCAGGAATATGCCGTGCGGGCGATGCACGACGTCTCGGATGCGGGCCAGGTCCGCATCCGACATGCCGAGATTGGGCAGGGTCAGACGGCCGGCCTGCTTGTCGAGCAGGCGCAGCACCACGCGTTCGCCATTGCTGGCGGGCAGGGTCGATACCCGGACGTCCACTTCCCGCCCGCCGATACGCAAGCCGATACGGCCGTCCTGGGGTATGCGCTTTTCGGCGATGTCGAGTTTTGCCATGACCTTGATTCGGGAAACCAGCAGCGGCGCGAGTTCCCGTTTCGGCCGCACGACTTCGCGCATGACGCCATCGACGCGAAACCTGACGAGCAGGTTTCTCTCGAACGTCTCCACGTGTATGTCCGACGCATTCTCCCGTATGGCCTCGGTCAACAGGGCATTGATCAGCCGGATGATCGGCGCATCCTCGCTCTGTTCGAGCAGATCCTCGGTTTCCGGGACGGAATCGGCCAGGCTGGCCAGGTCGAGGTCATCGCCCAGGTCTGCGGCCATCTGCCTTGCGCCGGAGGCGTCCCGCGAATACGTCCTGGTGAGAATCTGTTCGAATTCCTCTTCGCCGACGGTGCGCAGCAGCAGCCGGTGGTGCACCTGCCGCTTGACCTCCGCGAGTGCGGTCAGTGACGGGTGTGCCTTGCTGACCAGTTCAAGTTGATGGGGGCCAAGGTTCGAGTCGGTGATGACGACCCCGAACCGGCGGGCAAAGGCAAACGGCAGATGTACCGGGTGGTCGGCGGTGGAATCCGCATGCGCCACAATCCGATTCTGGGCAACATCGTTCATCTGGATTTCTCAATGCCCCACAAATGGGTGGCGGCATTTGCCGAAAAGTTCCCTGCCGGCAATGATACGCTAATCGCCGCCGCGGTGACCGACCGCGGCGGGGACAGGACAGCGGCGTTGGCGTATGCTTGCCGCCGGCATCGCACATGGGAGGTCTGATTGCAGTTCGTCGGTGCGCACATACTGTCTGTGGATCAGTTCGATCGGGGCGATATAGAGTGCATTTTCGCCATCGCCGACGACCTGAGGCCCTACGCCACCCGCGCCCGGGTGACCCGAGTGCTGCAGGGGGCCATTCTCTCCAACATGTTCTTCGAGCCCTCCACGCGTACCCGCATTTCCTTCGGTTCCGCCTTCAACCTGTTGGGTGGCGAAGTTCGCGAAACCACTGAAGTAAAGTCATCGTCGCTGGCCAAGGGCGAATCTTTGCACGACACGGCTCGGGTGCTGTCGGGTTACAGCGATGTCATCGTCATGCGGCACCCGCAGGCGGGCTCGGTGGCGGAGTATGCAGAGGCGAGCCGGGTTCCGGTCATCAATGCCGGCGACGGACCCAACGAGCATCCGAGCCAGGCGTTGCTCGATCTGTACACGATCAAGCAGGAGATGTCCGCGCAGGGAAAGGACATCGATGGTCTGCGCATTGCCCTGATCGGCGATCTCAGGTACGGGCGCGCGGTGCACTCGCTGTGCAAGCTCCTGGGCCACTATGACCGCATCGCCTACCATCTGGTTTCGCCCCCGGAACTGGAAATTCCTGCCAACATAGCGGACGGGCTCGCCAGCAAGGGCCATGGGGTGGACGCTTTCCACCAGTTGGAGGCGGGCATTCACAACGTCGACATTCTGTATGTCACCCGCACCCAGGAGGAGCGGTTTCCGACGCAGGAGGAAGCCGACCGGTATCGGGGCCTGTTCCGATTGAACCAGGCAATCTACACCCAGCACTGCGAACCGCACACGGTCATCATGCATCCCCTGCCCCGCGACTCGCGCAGTGCCGCCCAGGAACTCGATGAAGACCTGGACGAAAATCCCAACCTGGCCATCTTCCGTCAGACGGACAACGGCGTGATCGTGCGCATGGCGCTGTTTGCGCTGGTGCTTGATGTAGCCGACGAGGTGCACAACCACGCGCAACCCGTCACCTGGTTCACCGCAAAGCGCACACCGCGATCAACCTGATCCGCACCCGATTCCACACGGCGCCAGCAGATGCCGAACACGCGGCGGGGGGAGCACGGCCAGTGGATTCGCTGGCATTGACGGCCGCGGAAGCCTGTTCGTGAATGGGTCGGGGCTGGTGGGTGGCCAGCAAGGTCGGTTCAATGCGTGTCAGCGGCGGCGCTGACGGGGGCGTTTCGGCACCTTTGGAACACTGGCCATCCATTCACTCGGCGTCCGGCGGTAACCGCGGCATCCCGCCAGAAATCGGGCAGCACCGCGCCAGGCCTTTTCGATCCCGAGTCGCGTGATGGAAAACTCCCGCACGTGGGCATGACCGTCCGTTTGCACCTGCACGCGGAAGGCGGGAGAAGGACGGTAAACCAGATTGATTCCGCGTACCCCCGTGGAGTGTCCGCGGCCGGTCGCGGCGGCACGGATGCGCCGGTTCCTGGCGCGAAGTTGCGCCTGCTCCCACTGGTCATCGAGTGCCTGCGCCTGTTTGCGGACTTCGCGTTGCTGGCGTTTTGGTATTCCGATCAGGCTGAAGTACTGCTGCTGCAGTTTGCCGTCGATACTGCGGGCGACGCGCAGCAGACGGCTCTCGTTGAGTTCGTAAACGGCCAGCGACCGGACTCCGCTACCCCCCGCGCGGCACTATAGCAATGCCTCAAGCTCCGGTAGAGCGTTGAAGAGATCCGCGACCAGGCCGTAGTCGGCAACCTGGAATATGGGAGCGTCTTCGTCCTTGTTGATGGCGACGATGGTCTTGGAGTCCTTCATGCCGGCAAGGTGCTGGATGGCGCCGGAGATGCCCACGGCGATGTACAGGTCGGGAGCCACGATCTTGCCGGTCTGGCCTACCTGCATGTCGTTCGGCACAAAGCCCGCGTCCACGGCTGCACGGGATGCGCCGATGGCGGCGCCGAGCTTGTCGGCGATGCCTTCGAGCAGTTGAAAGTTCTCGCCGCTGCCCATGCCCCGGCCGCCCGATATGATGATTCCCGCCGCGGTCAGTTCCGGGCGTTCGGACTGCGCGAGTTCCTCGCCGATGAAGTTCGACAGGCCGGCGTCCTGTACGCTGCCGATGGTCTCGATGGTGGCCGCGCCCCCGGTGTCGTCCACCGGATCGTAAGCGGTGCCACGCACGCTGACCACCTTGGTGGCATCGCTGGAGCGGACGGTGGCGATGGCGTTGCCGGCGTAGATGGGCCGTTTGAAGGTATCGGCATCGACCACGGCCACGATATCGGAAATCTGCGCCACATCGAGGGCTGCGGCCACGCGCGGCAGGAAGTTCTTGCCGGTGGTGGTGTGAGCGGCGAGGATGTGGCTGTAGGAGGCACCCACTTCGGCGACCAGCGGCGCAATGTTCTCGGCAAGCTGATGTTCATAGGCGCTGCTGTCGGCCAGCAGCACCCGCTGTGCGCCATCGATGGCGGCGGCCTGCTCCGCTACCGCGGCACAACCGCTGCCGGCCACCAGCACATCGAATCCGTCGCCGATGGCGCCGGCAGCGGCCGCCACCACCAGGGTGGCCGGGCGCAGGGTTTGATTGTCATGTTCGGCGACGACCAGCGTACTCATGCGATCACCTTTGCTTCGTTCCTGAGCTTGTCCACCAGTTCCTCGACATTTTCGACCTTGATGCCCGCCTGCCGTTCTTGCGGTGGTTCGACGGACAGCACCTCGAGGCGCGGGGCAATGTCCACGCCGAGCTCTTCGGGAGTGATGGTGTCCATCGGCTTGCGCTTGGCTTTCATGATGTTGGGCAGCGAAGCGTAGCGAGGCTCGTTCAGGCGCAGGTCGGTGGTAATCACTGCCGGCAGCGTGATGGAAATGGTCTGCAGACCGCCATCCACTTCGCGGATCACCCGCAGTTTGCCATCCGTAACGGATACCTCTGAGGCGAAGGTTGCCTGGGCCATGCCCGTCAGAGCGGCAAACATGGGGCCGGTCTGGCTGTTGTCGCCATCTATGCTCTGCTTGCCGAACAGCACGATGTCCGCCTTTTCCCGGTGCTGGAGTGCCTGCAGCGCCTTGGCAACGCCAAGCGGCTGCACGGTCTCTTCGGTCTCGATCAGCACCGCCCGGTCGGCGCCGAGTGCGAGACAGGTGCGCAGTTGCTCCTGACAGTTGCTGGCGCCGACGGCGACCGCGACCACCTCGGTGGCGGCGCCCGCTTCCTTGAGCCGCACCGCTTCTTCAATGGCGATTTCACAGAACGGATTGACGGCCATCTTGACATTGGCCAGGTCAATGCCGGTTTTATCGGGCTTGACGCGTACCTTGACGTTCGCGTCCACAACCCGCTTTACGGGTACAAGTACCTTCATGGGGTCCTCGAGTCAGCTTGTCGTCGAAGCCACGAAACGACGGGCCCGGGAAAGGCCCGCGGGATCAGGGCGGCGTATTCTCACCGGCAGCCCCGGAGAGGTCAAGGCAACCCGCCCGCCGCCGCGTGCCGCGCGCGGGTCGATGTGGCGGTTCAGTTATACTTTCGGGCTTGGTTTTCAGGGAGCCTGGGCAATGGAACGCGAATCCATGGAGTTCGATGTAGTGGTCGTGGGTGGCGGGCCTGCCGGTCTGGCGACAGCCTGCCGGCTGATGCAGCTCGGTGAAGCCGCCGGTCGGGAAATTTCCGTCTGTCTGGTCGAGAAAGGCTCCGAGATCGGCGCCCATGTTCTTTCCGGCAACGTGTTTGAACCCTCCGCCCTGAACGAGTTGTTTCCTGGCTGGCGGGACATGGGCGCACCGATCGACAACCCGGTTACCGATGACCGGGTCTACTTCCTGCCGAATGGCCGCAGCCGCATCCGGGTGCCGGGTTTCATTATCGCCCCAGACATGCATAACCGCGGCAACTACGCGATCAGCCTGGGAAATCTCTGCCGCTGGCTGGGCGAACAGGCCGAGGGCATGGGTGTCAACGTGTTCCCCGGTTTCGCGGCCGCGGAAGTGCTCTATGACGATGACGGCGCGGTCGCCGGTATCGCCACCGGCGACATGGGCGTCGATGCCGCGGGAGAGCGCAAGGGCACCTATGAGCCCGGTTATGAACTGCGCGCCCGCTACACGGTTTTTGCCGAAGGGTGCCGCGGCCACCTCGGCAAACAGCTCATCGCCCGATTCGGCCTCGACGAGGGCCGGGGCACGCAACATTACGCCATCGGCCTGAAAGAACTCTGGGACGTGGCGCCGGAACGGCACAAGCCCGGCAAGGTCATTCATACGCTGGGCTGGCCGCTCGGCAGCGCCACCGGCGGATCGTTCCTGTATCACCTCGAGAACAACCAGGTGGCGCTTGGCCTGATCGTCGATCTGGCCTACAGGAACCCGCACCTGAGCCCGTTCGATGAATTCCAGCGCTGGAAGCACCATCCGCTGGTTAGCGAGGCGCTCGACGGCGGCCGGCGGGTTGCCTACGGCGCCCGGGCGATCGTCAAGGGTGGGATTCAGGCCCTGCCCCGGCTCACCTTTCCCGGCGGCATGCTGGTCGGCGATGACGCCGGCTTCCTGAACGTACTGAAGGTCAAGGGCACGCATACCGCCATGAAGTCGGGCATGCTGGCGGCCGAAGCCATTGCCGAACAGCTGCAGCACGATGACGGCGCAGCGCCGGAGGCGACCGGTTATGCGGACCTGTTCAAGGCTTCCTGGCTGTACGACGAGCTGCACCGCAGCCGCAATGCCGGCCCCGGCTGGCACAAGTTCGGCATGCTGTTGGGATCCGCCCACGCCTTGCTGGGAAGCTGGTTCAAGGGTCTGCCCTATACCCTGCAGGACCCGGTGCCCGACCACGCCACGCTGCTGGCGGCCGACCAGGCGCCGAAGATCGACTACCCGAAGCCCGACGGCGTGTTCTCCTTCGACAAGCCGTCATCGGTATTCCTTTCCAACACCAATCATGAGGAAGACCAGCCCTGCCACCTGCGGCTGACCGATCCCGACACTCCGATCCTGCGCAATCTTCCGCAATTTGACGAACCGGCCCAGCGTTATTGTCCCGCCGGTGTCTACGAGGTGCTGCGGGAAAACGGCGAATCCCGTTTTCAGATCAATGCCCAGAACTGCGTGCACTGCAAGACCTGCGATATCAAGGATCCTGCCCAGAACATCACCTGGGTAGTGCCGGAAGGTGCCGGTGGGCCAAACTACCCGAACATGTAGTCGGCCTGGCGCTCAGCGAACGGCGCCGAGATCGAAGCGCTCTCCCCCGGACTGCAGCCACAGGCGGCCTTGCGCTTCGTCCGCCAGTTCCACGAGCGGGTAATACACCGAACGGGCGATCAATGCGTTGAGCCCCGATCGGATGTGCACATAGGGTCGCGGGCCTGTATCGCCCTGTTCAATCCACACCGGATGGCCCGGCCCGGCGAAAACCACGTCGTCGGTGCTCGTGCGAAAGCCGACCGCCCGCGCCGCGCCTTCACCCCGCGCCACCCAGTCGACCGCCAGGAAGGGCACATCCTCTACCACGATGGCCAGTTTTTCCTGGGGCGTGACCAGGAAGTACTGCTCGCCCTCGCGCCGCAGAATGGACGAGAACATGCGCACCAGCGCCATGCGCCTGAAAACCGAACCGTCGTGATACCAGGTGCCGTCCCGGGCGATGCGGATGTCGATATGCCCGGCGCGAGGCGGGTTCCATTGCTCCACGGGCGGCAGGCGCTGCCTGGTCTGTAACGCCTTCATGGCATCGAACAGGCTGTCGGGGCTCACCGTCACGATGTCGAGCCGGCCCGGGACGGCCTCAGAACCGCATCCGTGGCCCCTGTCAGCGGAGTTTCGGGGCGGGTCACCCCCCGATGAATTTCATGACGGTGACTTCGCCGCGGAAGTTGATGCTCTGCTTGTCCGCAAGGGCCAGGCCCAGCAGGTGCCGGATGCGCGGCAACGCCCGCTGCATCGGCAGCGCCAGAACATCGCGGAGCTCGTGCGAGTTGGCGTTGGAGAGACAACCGTAGAGGCGCCCGTTCGATGACAGGCGGAGGCGTGTGCAGGAACTGCAGAAGGGCTCGCTTTCGTTGGCGATGATGCCGAAGATGCCCTGGCCAGGAACTTCGTAGCGCACGGCCGTGGAATCGTAGGGCGCGTGGGTACGGGCAAACTCGTAGCGCCTGCCGATGGTCTCCAGGATTTCCTCCATGCCGAAGAAGTCCTGCATGTACTGAGGGCCCGAGCGCAGATGACCCATGTTCATCAACTCGATGAAACGCAGTTCGATGTTCCGCTCGAAGCAGTATTCGAGCATTGGCAGGATCTGGCTTGCGTTCCTGGTACGCATGGGCACCATGTTGACCTTGACCTTGATGCCGGCAGCCCGCATCTGTTCGATTCCGAGCAGCACCGTGGCCAGATCGCCGCTGCGCGCAATGCGCCGGAAACCGGCGGCATCGAGCGTGTCGAGACTGACGTTGATGCGGCGGATGCCGGAGTTCAGGATGGTGGCCGCCCTGCGGGTCAGCAGTTGCCCGTTGGTGGTCAGTGAAACGTCGTCGAGAGGCAGTTGCATGATGCCGGGCAGCAGCGCATCGAATTTGGGCGACAGTAACGGTTCGCCGCCGGTGATGCGCACCCGGTCGATGCCGGCGGCGGCTATCAGCAGCCTCGTGGCGTACAGCAGTTCATCGGCATCGAGTTCCTGCTGCGCGGCCTGCAGGCGCTTGCCGTCGGGTACGCAATAGGTGCAGGCATAGTTGCAGGCAGCGGTAAGGCTGATGCGCAGATTGCGAAAACGGCGACCTTGTGCGTCGACGATCACGTCAGGACCCGGTTGCCGAGACAACCTGCACAGGCGCGTTGCTTCGCAACTCGTCGAGACTGATCGAAAGTGCAATTCATCTGTAAACGTCGATGCCGCTCAAGGTTTCCGGGTGCGTTGCCTGGCGGCAACGCGATCGAGTTGCTTCGCTACTTGTCGAGATTGGTCGAACATGCGACTCATCTGTACACATCAAGGCCGCTCAAGCTTTCTAGTATGCCTGCTCCCCGGGGCCAGGGGGAGGTTTTCCGTCAGTTTTGCGCCTGCAGCGCCTCGCGCAGCCTTGCCACGAACCGCCGCGACCAGAAGACCCGATTGGATCCTTTAACGAGCACCCGGTCGCCCGGTTGCAGTCCCGCGGCCAGGCTGTCGAGAAGGTCGTCATCGGCAGTAGCGCGCCAAAGCCACCTTTGGCCTGGTTTCAGGCGCTCGTGGAGTGGCTGCATGCCTTCCCCGACGGTCATCACCCGGTCTATGGACTCGCACAGCGGCGCCAGTCCGGCATGGAAAGCGGGCCCGGCATCGCCGAGTTCAAGCATCTCGCCGAGCACGGCCACCCGGCGTCCCGCGAACAGGCTCAGTTGCGCCAGTGCGGCTTTCATGCTTTCCGGGTTGGCATTGTAACTGTCATCCACGATGCTGATACCGCCGGCTTGCGAAACGTTGCCCCGGCCGTCCGGGATGAGGCGTTCCGGCAGTTCGAGCGCCGGTGCCAGATCGCGGTTCAGTGCGGAAAGCACGCACAGCACCGCGCCGAGCAGGCGGGCGCGGTGCAGCCCCCCGCCCGGTATCCGGGCCCTGACCGTGCGGCCCTGCACGTCATACTCGGCCTGGCGGTCGTCGTGGCTGACAATTCTGGCGTGACACCCCGCACCACTGCCGAAGCGCAGAATGCGCAAGCCGCCGGGCAGGTCATGCAACGCCAGCCGTTCATCGACCACCAGATAAGACTCACCTTCCAAGCCTCTGTGAATGCTCAGTTTTTCTTTTCGCAATTCGTTCTCGTCGGCGAAGAACTCGGCGTGCGCGGGATGAACGTTCAGCACCACGGCGACGGCCGGGCGCACGAGTTCGGACAGGGGTGCGATTTCGCCGGGATGATTGGTTCCGATCTCGTAGACGGCGCAGTCCGCCCCGGCCGGAGTACGCGCCAGGGAAAGGGGAACGCCGAGGTGGTTGTTGAGGCTGCCCTGCGTTGCGAATGCGCCAAGCGCCGTCTCGAGCATGGCCTTGGCGGTGGTCTTGCCGCTGCTGCCGGTGACGGCAACGATGTCGCCGTGCAACTGCGCGCGCCGCGCGCGGCCCAGCGCCCAGAGCCCGTCGAGCGTATCGCTGACGCGCAGCAGCGGCAGGCCGGCCTGCAGTTGGCGATGCACCAGCGCCGCCGCCGCGCCCCGGCCCGCCGCATGGTCGACGTAGTCGTGGCCGTCGCGCTCGGAGCGGCTGCTGGCATGGAAGCGCGGGCCCGGGTCGCCAGGCAGGGCAATGAACAGGTCGCCGGAGCCCGCGGTTCGGGAGTCGATGGTAATGCCAAGGATATCGGGCCCTGCCGCGGCTGGCAGGCCGAGGGCCTTGCACAGGTGGCGCCAACGCCACAGCGGACCGCTCATGGCGCACTGTCCCGTTCGGCATTGGCGCAAGCGGGCTGGCGGCCCCGCCGGGTGCGGGGTTGTGCGTTACGCAACGGCGGCATGCGGGAACTTCACCACACCGCGCCGGTCTGCTCAAGCCATCCGGTATCCAGCCCGGAATCAATGCAGTATTCTTGCCCGATGGCAAAGTCAGGCAGGTTAAGTCGTGTCGGGGCGTTTTTGACCCGGGCCCGCAATTTCGTGGTGAACACACTGTTCATCGTTGCCCTGGTAGTACTTGTGTTCGTACTGGTCGACGCATTCGACACCCCAGGGGTCCCGGAAGGCGGCGCGCTGGTGCTGAATCCCAACGGGGCGATCGTCGAGCAGCAGATAGCACCGAACCCGTTCGAGGACCTGTGGAGCGGCGGCGCCGCGCCGGAAGCCGACATCCATGAACTGATCCGCGCCGTGGACCGCGCAGCCGGCGACCACCGCATCCGCATGCTGGTACTCGATCTCGATGATCTCGGGTCGGCATCGGCGGCGCACGCCGAGTCGCTCGGCGCCGCCCTGGTCCGGTTCCGCGAGGCCGGCAAGGAAACCATTGCCATCGGCAATGCGTTCAGCCAGGCGCAGTACGCGATTGCCAGCTACGCCGACGCCGTATACATGCACCCGGAGGGCGGCGTGTTTCTGCTTGGTTACGGGGCGTTCCGGTCCTACTTCAAAGGACTGTTCGAGCGTTTGAAACTGAATGTGCATGTCTTCCGGGTCGGTGCCTACAAGGCGGCGGTGGAACCCTTTATCCGCGATGAGATGTCCAGCGAGGCGCGAGAGGCCAACCAGCAACTGGTCGACGGGCTCTGGGGTTCTTACAGGCAACGGATTCTGGCCAATCGCAAGCTCGACGAAGACAGGTTCGATCATTATGTCGCGGCGTTCGACGATGCGCTGGCTGGCGCCGACGGAGATGCCGGCCGGGCAGCGGTGGAAGCCGGGCTGGTCGATGAACTGATGACCCCCGACCAGATGCGCTCGACCATTGCCGAAACGGTGGGCTGGGGCGAAGACAGCGACATCAACGGCATCGGCTACGAGGCCTATCTCAGGGCACTTGGCCCCCGGGTTCCGGAGTCCGGGAACATCGGCTTGATTTTCGCCCGCGGGGTCATCCAGATGGGCGATGACCGCAATGCGGTCTCCGCCGACAACCTTGTGGAACTGATACGCCAGGCGCGCGAAGACGAGACCGTGCAGGCCCTGGTGCTGCGGGTCGATTCTCCGGGTGGCAGCGCTTTTGCATCGGAACTGATTCGCGAGGAACTGGAACTGGTGCAGCATGCCGGCAAACCGGTGGTGGCCTCCATGGGAAGCGTTGCGGCCTCGGGCGGATACTGGATTTCCGCCACCTCCGATCGCATCGTTGCCCACCCGACGACCATTACCGGCTCGATCGGCATCTTCGCCATGCTGCTTACCCTGGAAGATGCCTTGGACAGCATCGGCGTGCATACCGATGGTGTCGGCAGTTCCCCGCTGTCCGGCGCCTTCGACCCGTCACGGCCTCTCACCGAACCCATGCAGCGGGTGCTGCAGGCCAGTATCGAACACGGCTATCGCCGCTTCATCAATCTCGTGGCTCGCGGCCGGGAGATGCAGCCCGCCGATGTTGAACAGGTGGCCCAGGGCCGGGTGTGGCTCGGTGAGCGGGCACTGGAGCTTGGCCTGGTCGATGCGGTGGGCGGCTTGCCGGAGGCAGTCGGGGCGGCTGCGGAACTTGCCGGGCTGACCGACTACAGCGTCAAACGCTTCTCGATGCCGCTGTCGCCCCAGGAAGTGTTGCTTCAGCAATTGATGGAGTCGGCGCAATCCAGGGGCCCCGACCGCCTGACCGGCATGTTGCGGAAGACCTGGCAGGCGGCAAGGCAATTCAATGACCCGATGCACGCCTACGCGATCTGCGAACCCTGCCTGGGCTTGACTCCCTGATACCGGGCCTGATGCGCCGGTAACGGCGACGGGCTAGAACAGACGGAATCGCGGCCGCGTCCCGCCAGCGGGGCGGCGGGCGGCGGCGCCCCGGCGCCGGCGCATGCGCTGCTGCAGTGCCTGACGCTTGACGGCCAGAAACTCCTGGCGCGACACATTGGGGTTGCGGTTGCGCGCTTGCTCCTCTTTCCGGTACTGGCAGAAATCTGCGAATGCCTCGATTTCGTGCTGCAGTTCCTTGACGACCAGTTCGATCATGATAGCGTCGTCGAGATAGCCGAGTACGGGAACGCTGTCGGGGATAATGTCCTGCGGTTCGGCAAAGTAGGACAATGCTGAGAGTACGTTGCTGCGCTCGGGGCTGGCCAGCGCCCATTCCTCGTCTTCAACCATCGCGATGAGGCTTTCGAGTTTGGTGATGCGCTGCTGCACGAACACGGGAACTTCGGCGGAGCCGAGTTCCTCGATGACGGATCGCGCCTTGGCGATGATCTCGGCCTCGCCCACCTTGCCGGCGGCAGCTTTCGCACGTTTGATGACGGCGCGGAAATACTCCAGATCCTTGTTTTCGAGATCGAAGCTCACTCTCATGGACATTGCGCTGCTCCCCTTGGCTGCGGCGCACTATAACAAAGTCAGGGGCCTTTGAACTTGCCCCAATACTCGTCGGTGAGCGCCTTGACCTCCTTGCGCATCAGTATCAAACCCAGCAGGTTCGGCAATGTCATCAGCGCCAGGGTCACCGCGGATATGAGCCAGACCAGCGAGGTGTCGACAATGGTGGCCAGGAAGAAGCCGATGACATAGGCGACCCGGAACGGCAGCACCGACTTCGTGCCGAACAGGAAGGTCATGGCACGATCCCCATAGTACGACCAGGCGATAGCCGTCGAAAAGGCGAACAGCACCAATCCGATGGTCACTGCATACTGGCCGAACTCGCCGAACAAGCCGCGCTTGAATGCCTCGGCGGTCAGCGGCACCGAATGCAGCAGCGAGCGGCCGCTGATCTCGATATCGGCATCGGCAGGATGGCCGTTTTCGACCTGCAGCGTGCCGCTGAACGGCGCGCCGTTCAAGGCAAAACGTACATCCTCCGCTATGGAACGATTGTGCAGTACCGTGATTCCGGCAAGATCCGCGATGCCACCGGTTACGCTGATGTCGCCGGTGAACGGCGTGACGCCGCTCTCGTCCGACCCGCCGATGGCCAGGTGCGAGAACAGGGCGCGCACATGCTCCGGATTGGTTTCCGTGTATTCCCCGGCGATGAATTCGGTATCGAATGCCGCAAATTCGGTTTCGAACTTCTCGTTCCAGACGCCGGACGAAAGGATGACCAGCCCGGTGAGGGTGCAGATCACCAGCGTGTCGATGAACGGCTCCAGAATCGACACCATGCCCTCGGCCACCGGTTCGTCGGTGCGCGCCGCGGCGTGGGCGACCGCGGCGGAACCCTGCCCCGCTTCGTTGGAGAACAGGCCACGATTGACTCCGCGATTGAAAGCGTAGGCGAATGTTGCGCCGAGAAAGCCGCCGGTTGCCGCCGAGCCGGTGAAGGCATCGCGCAACACCGCCGCGAACGAGGGACCGATCTGCTCGATGTTGGCGAACGCCACGGCAATGGCACCCATGGCGTAGAGCAACCCCATGAGTGGTACTATGCCTGCCGCGACCAGCGCGATGCGGCGGATGCCGCCGATTATCACCAGGCCGATCAGCGTGGCCAGCACCAGCCCGCTTGCCCAGGTGGGAATTCCGAACGATGTCGCGAGCCCCGATGCCATGTTGTTGCTCTGCGGCAGATTGCCGGTGCCGAAGGAACTGATGACCATGGCGGCGGCGAAAAACACCGCCAGCCATTTCATGTTGAGGCCGCGCTGCATGTAGTACATCGGCCCCCCCGCGATTCGCCCTTCGTCATCGACAACGCGATAGCGATGGCTGATCGTCACCTCCACAAACTTGGTGGTCATGCCGAGAAAGGCGGTCATCCACATCCAGAAAAGCGCCGCCGGCCCGCCCAGAAAGATGGCAAAGGCGACCCCACCGATGTTGCCGGTGCCAACGGTGCCCGACAACGCCGTGGAAAGCGCCTGGAAATGGGTCGTATCGCCTTTGGTGGCGTGCTTGGAATACTTGCCCGTCAATACGCCCCAGGCATGTCGGAAGAAACGCACCTGGGGCAGGCCCAGGTACAGGGTGAAAAAGAGCCCGACTCCAAGCAGCAGAAAGGGAAAGTAGAACGCGCTGCCGAGCAGGCTGTCGAGAAAGCCGATGATGTTTTCGAAAGTGGTCATTGGTACTTAGCCTCCCGCACCCGCTCCGAACAGTACTTTGTACATGACATCATAGATTTCACTCTGTTCAATGACCCCGCCCAGCTCGGTGGCGCCCACCCCGTTGGCGTAGGCCGCCACGTCCTCTCCCGCATGGGTTTCGGCTTGCGTTCCGTAGCCCGCCAGCTGGCGGAAATCCGGTGCGCCGGTGTCGACTTCGGTCAGATCCGGACGATCCCTGTCATAGTTCGGCCCGTTGGCGTAACCCAGCGTCGTATATGGCAGCCCGTCGGTGCCGAGCGTGAGCTGTCCCGATACCTCCTCCACTTTCCCGAAGATCGGATTGCCGCGGCGCGGATAGCCGCTGATGGTGAACGTGTGGCTGTGGTCGGCGGTAACGACAATCAGGGTCTCGGCTGCATCCGTCATTTCCAGGGCCCGCGCGACTGCCGCGTCGAAGGCCAGTGTATCGGTCAATGCCCGGTAGGCATTGTTGAAGTGGTGGCCATGGTCGATGCGTCCGCCTTCGGCGAGCAGGAAAAACCCTTTCTGCGCTTGGCCGAGACGCTCGATGGCCAGTTCGGTCATGGCCGCCAGCGATGGCTCGCTCTCGCCGGCCGCCTTGCGGTCGGTTTCGAACTGCATGTGGGAGCGTTCGAATAGCCCCAGCACCCGTCCATCCGTGCCGAGTTCCAGGGCATCGAACTGGGCCCGGTTCCACACATAGCTGCGCCCCGCACCGGCTTCCAGCCACTGGGCGATCAGGTTGCGGCCATCGGCGCGCAAGCCTGTTTGCTGCGGGTACTCGGGATCGGCCTGCTCCTGCGGCATGAAATGTGCCCGGCCGCCGCCCAGCATCACCTCGATGCCGTCGCCGACAGCGAACTCGACAAGCTGGCGAGCGATGTCGGAACACCCGGCCGCCCGTGCCTCGGGGGGCATTGCCGCGTCATGTTCCCAGCCGCGTTCCGGGGCATGCGCGTAAGTTGCCCCCGGCGTGGCGTGGGTAATGGTGGCCGTGGACACGATTCCGGTTGCGTAACCGGCCGCCTCGGCCTGCTCCAGCAGGGTGGTCAGCGGATTGGCCAGGGCGCCGGCGCAGTCACCCCGTTGCACCCCGGCGCTCACGCTCAACACACCGGCGCGCGTTTTCTCTCCGGTAATCATGGCGGTCATGGTGCCGGCGCTGTCGGGCACCTGCTGGTCAGTGTTGTAGGTCTTGACCAGTGCAACCTGCGGAAAGCTCTCGAACGACAGGGTGTGCTCTTCGCCACTGCCGCCGGCGAGTTGTCCGGCCAGTATGCGTGCCGCCGTGACGGTGGACACGCCCATGCCGTCGCCGACGAACAGGATGACATTGCGCCGGGCGTTCTCTGCACTACCCGGCGCAGCCTGGGAACTGGCCGCGGTTGCCCCGATGCCAGCCAGTGCCGCAATCAGGAGCGTGACGCCATGCCGCGGCCAATTGGCGCTGATGGAGAAATACTGTTTCATTGTCGTGGCTCACGCATGGTTACGAATTCTTCCGCCGCTGTGGGATGAATGCCGATGGTGGCATCGAAATGTGCCTTGGTGGCGCCCGCCTGCACGGCGACCGCCATGCCCTGGATGATCTCGCCGGCATCCGGCCCCACCATGTGCACGCCGACTACCCGGTCGTCGCGCGGATTGACCACCAGCTTCATGAGCGTTCGCTCGCTGCGGCCGGAAACCGTGTGTTTCATGGGACGGAAGGTCGATTCGAATACCTGGACCGTGCCGTGCCGCGCGCCGGCTTGCCGCTCCGTCAGCCCCACCGTGCCGATGTTCGGTTGGCAGAACACCGCGGTGGGCACGTTGTCGTAGCCAAGCGTTCGCCTGGGCCGGTCGGTGAACAGGTTGTTGGCGATGCACATGCCTTCCGCGATGGCGACCGGGGTCAACTGCAGGCGGTCGATGACATCGCCGATGGCATAGATGTTGTCGGTAGAGGTGCGATAGTAGTCGTCCACGGCCACTGCCCCGGAATCGGCGAGTTTGACGCCCGCCTGTTCCAGGCCGAGGCCCCGGGTATTCGGGTGCCGCCCGGTGGCGTACAGGACCAGGTCTGCATGAATTGCGGTATCGTCGTCCAGGGTCAGGGCATACTCGGAGCCCCGCCTTTCGATGGCCCGCACGCTGGTGTCGAAGCGCAGGTTTACGCGCTTGTGTGCCAGTTCGTCGGCCACGAACCGGCGGATTCCGTCATCGAAGCCGCGCAGGAACAATGGCCCCCGATACAGCAGTTCGGTACTCGCACCGAGGCCGGCGAAGATGCCGGCGAATTCCACGGCGATGTAGCCGCCGCCCACAATGGCCACCCGCTCCGGGAATTGCGGCAGGAAGAACGCCTCGTTGGAGGTAATGACGTGCTCGCGGCCGGGGAAGTCAGGCACCGACGGCCAACTGCCGGTGGCAACCAGTATCCTGTCGGCGGTCATGGTGCTGCCATTCATTTCGATCGTGTGGGCATCGGCCAGCCGGGCGCGGCCTTCATGGATGTCGACGCCGGCGCCGCGCAGCAGGTTGCCGTAGATGCCGTTCAACCGCTCGATCTCCGCGGTCTTGTTGTCGCGCAGCGTGGCCCAATCGAAGCCATCGACGTTGACCGACCAGCCGTAGGCGCCTGCATCCTCGAAGTCCTCGGCGAAATGCGAGCCGTATACGAACAGCTTCTTGGGCACGCAGCCGACATTGACGCAGGTACCGCCCAACCAGGTTGACTCCGCCACGGCAACCCGCGCGCCGTGGCCGGCCGACATGCGCGCAGCGCGCACGCCGCCGGAGCCGGCGCCGATGACATAGAGGTCGTAGTCGTATTTCATGCCCAGCGTTGCGGGGTCGAGAAGAGGCGCAGTCTAATCGAATCGCGCCGCGAATCCCGCATGTGGCCAATCGGTTTTTGTTGCAACCGCCCACCCAGTGCATACACTGCGGGCCATTGCAGCCGCGAGCGATCTCATGAACGGTGCCCGGGCGCTTCTCCAGACCTTGTTGGTTGCCGGCATTGAAGCCTGCTTCACCAATCCCGGGCCGCATCGGGTCGAAGTGTGTTGTAGAGTCCGGCCATGAGAGTCACCCTGTTCGGAACCGGCTATGTCGGCCTGGTGACCGGCACCTGCTTTGCCGAGATGGGCAATTCCGTGTTCTGCATCGACATCGATGCCGCCAGGGTCGCCGACCTGCAGCGTGGCAAGGTACCGATGTTCGAGCCGGGGCTGGAACGCATGCTCGGCAACAATCTGCATGCCGGGCGGCTGCGTTTTGGTACGGACATCGAAGCGGGCGTCCAGCACGGCGACGTGATTTTCCTGGCGGTCGGCACCCCGCCGGATGCCGACGGTTCGGCCGACCTGGGTGCCGTGCTCGCCGTTGCCGAGGGCATCGGCCGTCACCTCCAGGGGCCAAAGGTCATCGTCACCAAGTCGACGGTTCCCGTGGGGACGACCGACCGGGTTCGGGAAACCATCGGCCGGGCACTGGCCGAGCGGGGTGTCGGCATCGATTTCGATGTCGCCTCGAACCCCGAGTTCCTGAAGGAAGGCTCCGCGGTCAGCGACTTCATGAGACCGGATCGCATCGTCATCGGCAGTGACCGCGCCGAGACGCGGCAACTGCTCGAACGCCTGTACCTGCCATTCAACCGCAATCACGACAAGATGGTGCACATGGATGTGCGCTCCGCGGAGCTGACCAAGTACGCCGCCAACGCCATGCTGGCCACGCGCATCAGCCTGATGAACGAACTGGCGGGCCTCGCCGAACGACTCGGCGCCGACATCGATGCGGTACGCCTTGGCATCGGCACAGACCCGCGCATCGGCCATCACTTCATCCACGCGGGTACCGGCTACGGTGGCTCCTGCTTGCCCAAGGACATCAAGGCGCTCGTTCGCGCCGGCGCATCGGTAGGATTCGAAACCCGCATTGCCGATGGCGTCGAGGCGGTGAACGAACACCAGAAAGGTATATTGATCGACAAGATGCTCGGTCACTATGGCGGCAGCCTGGACGGCCGCACGTTCGCCCTCTGGGGGCTGGCTTTCAAGCCCAACACCGACGACATGCGCGAGGCTCCAAGCCGCACCGTCATCGAACGGCTGCTGGCCGGCAATGCCAGGGTGCGCGCTTACGACCCCGCGGCCGGGCGCGAAGCGATGCGATTGTACGGGGATGCCATCGATGTCTGCGAGCGGCGCGACGACACCCTGCCCGGCGCCGATGCGCTGATCATCGTTACTGATTGGAACGAATTCCGCAGCCCCGATTTCGGAGCCCTGCGGGCGGCCCTGCGGGAGCCCCTGATCTTCGACGGCCGCAACCTGTACGACCCCGGCCACCTTGGCCGGCTCGGTTTCAAATACTATTGCATCGGCAGGCCCACCGGGAATCCTTGAGCCGTGTTCGTGCGGACCGATGAGCCGCACTTGCGAACAGTTTCTTCAAGGCGCCGGGTGTGGCTTGCCCGCATATTGCACCAAGCCGCTTGTTCTATTGCCGAGTTTTGTTTGTATGGGCTCAATTTTGTTTAG
>CAZNFI010000002.1:0-48349 GCA_964572185.1 uncultured Pseudomonadales bacterium | reverse complement strand
CGTTGCGGAACTTTGCTCAACTGTCAAGACGGGGCATCCTCAAGAACGCTAGAGTCCTTGAACGTCATTGATGTGTAAAGATGAGTTGCGTATTGGATTGGCGTCGCCAGGTCGCGCAGCAACTTGATCGTGAATCACGATTGCATGCGAGTCCGGAAGCCGGCACACAGGGACGCCGACGTGCAAGGAACAACGGTGAACCTGGGGATGAGAGTGGGCTTGCCCGGTGTGTCTTTCCGCGCAGTCAAAGCGTGCTTCAGCCTCTTTGGTAGCTGAGCGCATGTGGGCAGTGCGCAGAAAGACACACCCGGCAAGCGCGCCCGGTGCCCGAACGAAGGAACTGACTGCGGGGGCGGCGCCTTGTTGGCGATGGGTTTGCATATTCAAACGAACCGGGGGATGAGCAATGAGAATGGGCGCGGTTCTGGTGCCGTTTTCGCCGCAGCGGCAGCAAGCATCGCTCGCCGAACGGGCGCGCCGGTACGCGGATGCGGGCTTCACCAGCCTTTGGGCGGCGAGTTCCTTCGGGCGTGGGGTATTCATGGCCGATCCGTTCGTTGCGTTGACGGTGGCGGCATCGGTCACCCGGGGCGTTGAACTCGGCACCGGCATCATCCAGGTGCCGTTGCATCATCCGGTGGAATTGGCGCATCGCATCCTGTCACTGGTCGAGGTGTGTGGCGAGCGGTTGACACTGGGTGTGGGCGCCGGTTCGAGCGAAACCGACTTCTCGGCGCTGCAACGGGACTTTGGAGGGCGGCTCGACGCACTGCACCGCCGGTTGCAGCCGCTGAGGAGCCTCCTGCGCACCGGCGAGTGGGGCGAGGTATCGCTCAACCCGGTTCCCGGGCCGCCGCCACCCATCTTCTACGGCACCTGGGGCAGCGACATAGAACGAGCGGCCCGGGAGTTCGACGGTTGGATCGCTTCCGCGCGTTTCGGCAAGGCGCAGCAACTCGATGCGCGGCTCAAGCGCTATCGGGCAGCAGGCGGACGGCGCGCCATCGTCACCACCATCATCGTCAGCGCCGACAGCGACCTCGGCAAACTGCGCGCGCGCCTGCAGCAGTACGCGGACTATGGGTTCGATGACGCCGTGATCATGTTCATGCCCCAAGCCCCGGCTCCGGAACGGGTGCGCAGACTGGCCTGACCGTGCACCACGCCTTGCGACGGCAGTTTCGCTCACCCTGAAAGCGTAGAAACCGATGCGACAGCACACTAGAATTCTCGAGCGGTCTTGACGGTTATGGATGAGTTGCGTTTTCGAACAACCTCGACAAGTGCGGAGCAACTTGATTGCGTTGCCATTGGGCAACGCACCTGGAATTCATGACTGGTCTTGACGTTTGTAGATGATCTGCGTTTTCGATCAACCTCGACAAGTTGCGGAGCAACTTGATTGCGTTGCCATTGGGCAACGCACCTAGAGTGCCCCGCATGGCAACGGGCCAGCCCCCCCTCACCGGTATCCGCGTTCTCGAACTCAGCACCGGCATTGCTGGACAGACGGCAGGCATGTTGCTCGCCGACCTCGGTGCCGAGGTCGTGCGTCCCGCTGCGCCGCAACTGCCGGACGACCACGCCATGCCGGGCTTTTTGTGCTGGAATCGGGGCAAGCTGCTGCTCGCACCGATGGGCGATGCATCTTTGCTGGCCGTCGAGTTGCGCCGCCTGGCGGAGCGCGCCGACATCCTGGTGGCGGATACTCACCCGGGTCGCCTGGAGTTGCAGGGTCTGGATGCGGCAACGATGGCGAAGGTGGCCCCCTCGCTCGTGCACCTGTGGATGCCGCCCATCTCCGTTGGCGGCCGCTGGAGCCACCTGCCGCACGACGTGTTGCTGCTCGATGCGGTTTCCGGGTTTGCCGCCCACCACCCCGCCACCGAGGAGCGTCCCGTTGCGTCGGTGGTGCCGACCCGCCTGCACCTGCACGGCGCCATGGCGGCGGCGGCTGCCGTGGCGGGATTGTATGCGCGAGCCCGTAGTGGCTGGGGACGCGCTGCCGTGGTCACGGGCCTGCAGGCGGCGGGGGCGGCGTTGTGCACGCTCATGACCGCGTCGGTCGATGGGCCGCCCATCATCTCCAGAGGCAAGCTGGTCGGCAGCGGTTGCCAGTTCCGCCTGTACCAGTGCGGTGACAGGCGCTGGATATTTCTTGGCGCGCTGTCACCCGAACTGTTTTTCAGGGCGCTCGATGTACTCGACCGGATGGAAGTGATGGCTTGGGAAGAGGTGGGCGGCGACTTCACCAACATCATGCGCCCGGAGATTGCCGGCCTGGTGGCCGCGGAACTGGAAGTGGTGTTCAGGACGCGCACGGCGCAGCAGTGGCTGGAGGCGTTTCGGGATGCCGATGTACCGGCGGCGCCGTTACTGGACGCCGATGACTGGCTGCAGGGCGAGGTGATCGCGAGCGCCTGCCCGCCGCTTCGTGTGGCGCACCCCGTGTTGGGCGATATGATGCTGCCTGGCGTTGCCGTGGATTTCGCGCGGACGCCGGGCCGGGCGGGGCGGGTTCCGGTGCCCGGCGAGTTCGTGGACATGCGCGAAGTGTGGACCGGGGCAGCCCCCGAAAAACCCGGCGGGCAGCGCCCCGAGCCGCATGTGCTGCCGCTCGAGGGCCTGAAAGCCATCGATTCTTCGACCTTTCTGGCCGGCCCCTTCGTGACCAGCCTGTTGGCCACCCATGGCGCCGAGGTGATCAAGGTGGAAGCTCCGGCCGGGGACCCCTACGGCGTGTTCACGGCCCCCTATGCCATCGTCAACGAGCACAAGCGAGCGGTGCAACTCAATCTGCGCGATGCCGGCGACCGGCACCGGTTCCTCAGGCTGATCGCCTGTGCCGATGTGGCCGTCGACAACCTGCTGCCGGCAAGCCTGACGCGGTTGCGGTTGCAGCCCGAGGTCTATGAGCGCGCCAATGCGGACCTCATCCGCTGTTCCGTCACCGCCTTCGGTCAGACCGGCGCCTGGGCCGACTTCCCGGGCTTCGACCCGCTGATGCAGACCCTGAGCGGGCTGGCCGCGGTGCAGGGGGGCGATGGCCGGCCGATCACCGCGGGCGCTCCGGTACATGACATCGCCACCGGCTCGATCGGAGCGCTCGGTACCCTGGCAGCACTGTATGTGCGCGAGACCAGGGGAATGGCGCAGCGCGTGTTCACGTCGCTCTCGGCGGTGTCGACATTGCTGCAGAGTGGCGAGTTGACGAGCTACGCCACCCGCCCGCCGCGGGCATCGGGCGGCGTGGATCACCCCGGCCCCGATTCCTGGGAACGCTACTATCGCGCGCGCGACCGGTGGATTGCGATATCGGCTCGCACCCCCGAGCAACGCGGCAAACTGCTCGATATTCTGGGGCTGGCCGAATTTGCCGGAACCGCTGCTGGTGATGGCGCCGGTCGCGGAGTGGATGGCGTCACCGATGGTGATATCGATGGCGTCACTGACGGCGCTATGGATAGCGACACCGATGCTGGCTCGGGTGACGGTGTCGATGCAGGAATCGATGACCCGGCGCTGTCGGCTGCGATAGCCGGAGCCCTGGCAGCGCAGACCGTCGAACACTGGGTGATCGCGCTCACCGCGGGGGGCGTGCCGGCCTGTCAGGTGCTCGAACGCGTGGAGTTCGATGATGCTTTCCTGTGTGACCAGCGTTATACGAAAATCGTCCATTCGTCGACCGTCGGGCGTCTGCGCCTGATCGGTGGTTTTACCGATTGGCATGGCGCGAAGCGGCGCGAGGGCACGCCGCCGGATGAGTTCGAGCTGGACCGGACGGCGATTGCCGGGATATGGAGCGAGTCCTGAACTCGCGCTCGCTCAACGCCGGGTCGCCGATCGCCGGTTTGCCGGGCACCTGCCATGAATCCACCGGCGTCGTGCAAAAGGAGCGCTCGATGCAACTGACCGAAACCATTGCACGGCACGTTGCGCAGACCGACTACGACGACATCCCGGCTGCCGTGCGGGAAAAAACCAGGCTCAGCATTCTCGATACGCTGGGCGTCATGGTGCCGCCCTCGAGCCTGGATCAGACCTGTGAGCGGCTGGCGGAACTGGTCGTTGAAGAGAGCGGCCCGGGGCGTTCGACACTGATCGGGCTCGGTAGAAAGGGGTCGGCGGTCATGGCCGCCTACCTTAACGGCTGCTTCGTCCATGTGCTGGACTATGACGACACCATAGATGACCTGGGCCATCACCCGTCGTCACAGACCGTGCCGGCGGCGCTGGCCGTCGCGCAGCGCCTGGGAAACGTCAGCGGCAGGGAGTTGATCGCCGCCATTGCCCTCGGCAGCGACCTTGGCGCGCGCCTGTCCGCCGCCCCGACCGGTCGGCTCGGCGTGGACCACCGCTGGTTTCCGATCAGCAATTTCGGGGTTTTCTCCGCGACCGCGGCTGCCGGCAAGCTGCTGCGCCTGAGCGAAAGCCAGATGATCAATGCGCTCGGGCTGGCATTGCACCGCTGTCACGGCCAGCTCGATGCGGTGGCCGCGCCGGAATCGGAGTTGCGCGCCATCCGGGATGGATTCATCAACAAGGAAGGCGTGCTCTGCGCGCTCATGGCCGCGCGCGATGTAAAGGCCTGTCGCAACGGCATCGAACTGTTTTTCGACAGTTATTACGACAACCGGTTCGATGCCGATCGGTTGCTCTCAGGGCTCGGTGAGGAGTACCGCCATGCCGGCGTCAGCCTCAAGCCGTGGCCCTGCTGCCGCCTGACGCACGGCTATATGGAGGCAACTCGCGGGATTCTTGTCGACAACAGCCTTGCCCCGGCGGACATCGGGCGCATTACCCTGGTCGTCTCACCGGGAACGCGTGACCTGTTCTGCGAACCCGAGGCCGACAAGCGGGCGCCGAGCCTCAGCATCCAGGCAAAATTCTCGCTCTTCTTCACAGTCGCCGCGGGCGTTGTCAAAACGCCCCAGATCGCCGACTTCCTGCCCGAAAACCTGCACAGGCCCGATGTGTTGTCGGTCGTCAGACGGGTGCACTATCGCGTCAGCGACCAACTCGGCCCCGCCGCCGAGATCTCACCGGCCATCGTCGAGTTGCAGACGACCGACGGGCGCGCTCTCTCCGGCCGGGTGGACAACGTCTACGGGCACCCGGCAAACCCGATGTCGGACGAAGACGTCATCGAGAAATTCAGGGACTGCCTGCAATACGCCAGGCGCAACATTCCGGCGCCGCGGGTCGACAAGCTGGTCGATGCGTTGCTGCATCTCGATACCGTTGGGGATTTGGCCGAAGTCTCCGATCTGCTGCCCTGACCGAGCCCGTTTCTCCCATGCCAATCCCCGCACCGGCCCTGTCCCGGCGGGCGCCGGCGAAGGCCTCGCCTTGGCGAGCGTGTCGGGAATGTTAGCCTATCGGTCAGAGGTGGCGTGCCAGCATGGATGAATCGAATAAACCGAACGGCTCGAAGGGCGACCGCTCCGTGAGCCCGCGCCCGGACACCCGGGAGTACGTCGGTCCGGGCATCTGGCAACTGGCGTTTCCGTCGATTCTCGGCAACCTCTCCTACTCGGTTGTCGCCCTGGTGCAGACCAAGGTCGTGGGCGAGCTCGGGGCGGGCGCGCTGGCGGCGGTGGGCGCCGGGCAGCGCGTGTTCTTCGCCATGCAGGCGATCCTCATGGCAGTCAGCGCCGGCACCACGGCGCTGGTGGCGCGCGCCTGGGGCGCCGGGGATTACCAGGAAGCGAGCCGCGTCACGATGGCGTCGCTGGCGCTGGCGGGGATGTTTGGGCTGGCTGTGATGGGCGTGGGCGTCGTCTATGCGCACCCGGTGGCTTCCATGTTCGGCCTGGACCCGGAAACGCTGGACCTGGCCGCCGAGAACATCCGCATGCTGAGCTGGTTCAACCTGTCTTTTGCGGTGACCTTCATCCTGAGTGCGGCGCTGCGCGCATCGGGGGATGCCTGGTCGCCGCTTTGGATCGGTTCCGCGGTCAACCTGCTGAATGTTCCGCTCCTCTACCTGTTCGTGTTCGGGCTCTACGGTTTCCCGAAACTCGGCGTCGCCGGAGCGGCGGCAGCGGCCGGGGTGTCCTTTTCCGTCGGCGGCATGCTGCTGCTGGGTCTCTGGCTGCTGCAGAAGTTCAGGATTCGTCATGTAAGCCGTGGTTGGTGGCAACGCAAGCGCCTGCGGCGGCTGCTGAACATCGGCTATCCGGCGGCCGTGGAACAGGCGGTATTCCAGGTGGGTTTCTTCATTTTCATGATTATGATCGGCAATTTCTACGGTACCGAGGCGTTTGCCGCCTACAACATCGGTGCCAACATGCTGATGGTCTGTTTCATGGTGGGCTTCGGGTTCTCCATCGCCGGCTCCACCCTGGTCGGCCAACACCTCGGCGCCGGCGATCATGCCGGAGCCGAGCGTGCCGGCTGGCGGGCCGGCGGTCTGGCCATGCTGTTCATGGCTGGGTTGGCGCTGCCGGTAATGCTGTTCGCGCCCGAGTTGTCGAACCTGTTTCTGGGCGATGAGCCGCTAACGGTCGAATACACCGTGCAGTTCATCTACGTAATGGGCGCCATGATGCCGCTGATGGCCATCGAGTTCGCCATCGGCGGGGCGCTGCGAGGCGCCGGCGATACCCGCTTTCCGCTCATTGCAACCTTCTTCGGCCTGATAGCGGTGCGCTGCGGCCTGGCGGCGGTTTTCACCTGGATGGATTGGCCGGTGGTCTGGGTTTACTCGGCGCTCATCGGCGACTACGTGGTGAAAGGCGCGATGCTGGTGCTGCGTTTCCGGCGCGGCCGGTGGAAGACGGTGGTGCCTGCCGAAAACCCGGGTTTCGCCAAGCCTTGACGGGGCGCGCCGCGGGCGCCTTTCAGTGAGCGGGTTGCCGGGCGTTCCTGATCTCGGTCGAAGAGACGTCCATGCGAAATTCGGCCTCGTCGATGCCGGTGCAGGCATCGAGCAGGAACGAGGGCAGCTGCTGATTGTTCAACGCCTGGAAGGCGCCACCGTAAAGGCGCCCGAACACCAGGAATGTCACGTCCCGTTCGAGCATTTGCCGGAGCTGCCGATCCCGCTCCCGGACATCGCCGTAGTAGCGCGGGTGGGCGATGCGTACCAGGGTGTCGGTGCCGACCACGAAACAGGCGCCGGGGAAACACCGGGCCTTGTCGGTGAATCTGGGCAGGCGCGTCAGCCACACCGGGTGTTCGAACTGTGCAAGGCGCCTGTCGATGTCGTGGTAATTCAGGAGCGGCTTGTCGGGATTGGCGATGGACAGTTCGAAGGCCCCCGGCCGCCCCAGCCGGGACTCGGCATGGGCCATCATGCGGCGGTGCGCGTCGTGCAGCGGGTTGAAGGATCCCGGAAACAGCAGCACTCCGTCATGCTCACCTATTGCCACCTGGTCGCATCGGCCTTCGACCAGTGCCCGCCATTCGGGTGCTGCCGCTACGCGATGCGTGCCGCCGACGTCGGCGTGGCTCAGCCCACAGGCGGCCAGCAGCGCGCGCCACGCAGCATCGGTCAACTCCCGTTCCTGGACGTCGCGGTCGTCGCCGTCGGAGAAGGCGCTGAACTCGGCATGAAAGGTATGCGTCGCCGTCTGCACGGCGATGTGCGCGCGACAGTCTCCCCGCTTGACGCGATCGGTCGCCAGGCTGGCGGTGAGGGCGAACCCGAAGGCGCGCGAGGCCTGCAATTGCCGGGCTCGCTGAAAGGCGGCCATGGCCAGCGCCCGGGCGGTGTCGGCGCTGCACGCCTGGCGCGGCGCTTCGCCCAGCAGCTCGGCGAGGCTTGCCGTGGAATAGGGAACCCTGGCGTCGAGCACCGTGCGCGATGCCCCTGGGGTGCCGAGCAACTCGGCAAGCAGGCCGGCGCCACCGCCGGTAATGTGCAGCACGCCCTGCCAGGGGCTGTCGTGCAACTGGCGTGCCCGGTCGCTCATCGGTCAGGCGCCTGCAGAGGTTGCGAACAGCCCCCCGCATGAGCTGGACAGAAACCCATCACTCGTCCAGAAAGGCGCGGGTAATGGCAACGAATTGCTCGAGCTGATCGTGGTGCACCCAATGGCCGGCGTTTTCCACATTGGCGACCCGGGCATCCTGAAAGCGCTTGACGCGGCCATCGGTCGCCGGGTCCGATGCCCAGCTCTCGGTACCGCGAAACAGCAGGGTCGGGCAGTTGATGCGCGCGTACAGCGCCAGCTGGTCCTCCTGGGGCATGTGCACCGGCGCCATCGACCGCACATAGTTGTCGAACTTCCAGCTATAGGTGCCGTCTTCGTTCTGGGTACTGCCGTGTATGGTCAGGTGCCGGGCCTGGGCCTCGGTGAGATGGGGGTTTTCGGTCTGCATGCGTTCGTAAGCGTCTTCCAGGGAACGGTAGCGCCTGGGAATGCGGCCTGAAATCTGGCGCAGGTCTTTCACCCAGGCGTCGAGCCGCTTCTCGATGGGGCTGTTGAAGCGCTCTTCGATCAGCTCGGGCGGCGGCCCCATGCCCTCGATGGAAACCAGTTTGGCCACCGTGTCGGGGTACAGGCCGCTGTACATCAGGGCCACGGAGCCGCCCAGGGAGTGGGCGATGATGGTTACCGGCGTATGGTTGCGCTGGTGCAACAGTTGCGCAATGTCGTAGACGTAGTCGACCAGTTCGTAACTGCCGCCGAACTGCCACTGGGAGTCGCCGTGTCCGCGCAGGTCCGGGGCGATGATGTGGTAGTCGTCGCGGAATGCCTCGGCCACCCAGTCCCAGTTGCGGCAGTGGTCGCGACCGCCGTGCACCAGCAGCATGGGTGGTGCCTGCTCGTTGCCCCAGTCCACGTAGTGCAGCCGCAGCCGTTGCGAGTAGTAGATGTTCGATGTCGGGCCATGCACGGGCATTCTTTTTCCTTCGGGTCAGGCGCGCCTGTAGCCTGAAATGTTACTGGGCATGCCCATCGCCAGTCGAGCGGCAGGCTGTTGCGCCGGATTCGCGGGCCTTTCGACCCCGGCTCCGGGCCCCGCGAAAGGTCGAATCCGCGCTTCCCGGGTGCCCGGCCGCTGGGGGCTCGGGCTGAGTACGCCATGGCGATTTCTGATAGCATGGGCCGATTAGCCCCGGGCAACAGGGTCAATCGAATTTCAGGGCGTTGGCCCAGGCACTTGAGAGGCACAATTCATGCGAGACGTGGTCGTAGTGGACAGCGTTCGAACCGGCTTGGCGAAGTCGTTTCGAGGAAGTTTCAATCTAACCCGGTCGGACGACATGGTGGCGCATTGCATCGATGCGCTGCTCGAGCGCAACCCGGCGGTATCCCCGGACGAAGTCGAAGACGTGGTGGTGGGGGCCGCTAACCATGTCGGCGAACAGGACGGCAACCTGGCGCGGCTGGCGGTGGTGTTGTCAAACCTGCCCATTACCAGTGCCGGTGTCACCATCAATCGTTTCTGCTCCTCCGGGCTGCAGTCGATTGCCTTCGCGGCCAACCAGATCGCCTCCGGACAGACCCAGGTGGCCATGGCCGGCGGCGTCGACTCCATCTCCATGCGCAATCGCCAGGAGGCTGGCAAGGCAGACCTCAACCCGATCCTTGTCGAAGAAAAGCCGGACATTTTCATGGCCATGGGCAATACCGCGGAGGTGGTCGCGCGCCGCTACCAGGTGACCCGGGAAGCGCAGGACGAATATGCACTGCAAAGCCAGCAGCGCTATGCCCGGGCGCAGCAGGCCGGCTGGGTCGGCGAAGAGATCGTTCCCATGAACGCCACCATGCTCAAGGTGGACAAACAGACCGGCGAGCAGAGCCGCGCGGATGTGGTCGTCGGGCGCGATGAGTGCAATCGGCCCACCACCACCCTGGACGGGCTGGCCTCGCTGCCGCCGGCTTTCGAGGAGGACGGCACGGTAACCGCGGGCAATGCCTCGCAGCTCTCCGATGGCGCTTCCATGACACTGCTGATGAGCGCCGAGCGCGCCGGCCAGCTCGGCGTGCAGCCAATCGGCATCTACCGCGGGTTCTCGGTGGCGGCCTGCGAGCCGGACGAGATGGGCATAGGCCCGGTGTTCGCCATTCCGCGGATGCTGAAGAACGCCGGCCTGGAACAGGACGATATCGATCTGTGGGAACTGAACGAGGCGTTCGCATCCCAGTGCGTCTACTGCCGGGATGCGCTCGGCCTCGACAACGAGATTTACAACGTTAACGGCGGCAGCATCAGCATTGGTCACCCGTTCGGCATGACCGGTTCGCGCATGACCGGCCTGATCCTGCGCGAACTCAAGCGGCGCAACAAGAAATACGGGGTCGTCACCATGTGTATCGGCGGTGGCCAGGGCGCTGCGGGGCTGTTCGAAGCGGCCTGAGTGGTGGCCGTGGGATACAACCTGAAACCACTCGGAAATCGGAGCGTAACAGGTTCGCCAGACAATATGCGGTTACTCTAGGGCAATTGAACACCTCTCATAGAATGGTTGTGGCGAAGAAATGGCAGGCCGCCTTGCGTGCGCTGATCGCTGGTGCGTTGGCGCTGCCCCTGGCGGCAGGCGCGCTGGCTGCGCAGACGCCCGCGTCGCCGGTGCAGCCTGCAGCGGTAAGTTACTCCGCGATCAGTGACGAGGACCTCACCCGGATCGCGGCCCGGTGGGACGGTCTGGGTCCGCAACAGCGGCGAGCCCTGCTATCGGAAATGAAACTGCGCATGAAGCGCAGCACCAGTGCTGAAGACGCCCTGCAGATCAAGGTCCGGCGCCGCTTCGGTACGGTGGTGCGACACCGCAATGGGGCCACCGCCCGGCTCAGAATCGAGGTGCGCTCCACACAGCCGGGCCGCGATTTTGGGGTCGGCTTTGAAAAGCGCAGCCAGCAGGATGGAGTGGCGCCGGAAATACCCGATTCCGAAAAGCCGGTTATCAGGGTGGCCGACCCGGAGTAATCGCGTCGCCGATGCGCCCCCGTTCGGGAATGCAGCCTGTTTTCCCACCGTCTTCCCAAAGTGGGGCCCAACTGCCAACATGGGTGCTGCGCAGGGATTCTGGGTAGCCGCAAATGGAAGCCGAAGGCGCCAGGCTGCTGGTGGTTGATGACGACCCGGAAATTCGGGAACTCACCACGGCGTATCTTTCCAGGCAAGGGTTTGAAGTCGACTGTGTCGATGGCGGCAGCGCCATGGACGACTACCTGGCCGAACGGCAGCCCGACCTGATCGTGCTCGACCTGATGCTGCCTGGCGAGCATGGCCTGTCCATAGCCCGCCGCCTGAAAGGCGAGCGCGACATTCCCATAATCATCGTTTCCGCCCAGGGGGAGGACGTCGACCGGATCGTCGGGCTCGAGGTCGGCGCCGACGACTATCTGGGCAAGCCATTCAATCCCCGAGAACTGCTGGCCCGGGTGCGTGCCGTGTTGCGGCGCATCAGCCGCCCCGAGGATTCGGCACGGGAAGACAACACCCGTTTCGGGCCCTTCGAACTCGATACCGCAGCCTATCGGCTGACTCGGGACGGCGTTCCGGTGCCCCTGACTTCCGGGGAATTCGACCTGCTCTGCGTGCTTACCGAGCACCCCAACAGGGTACTCGACCGCGATCGCATACTCGACCTGTTGACCGGGGCCGAGCGTTCGCCCTTCGATCGCAGTATCGATGTTCGGGTCACCAGGCTGCGTGGCAAGATCGAGCCCGACCCGGCAGACCCGGTGTTCATAAAGACCATCTGGGGCAAGGGTTACATGTTCTGCCCGAATGCCGGTTGACGGTTCGCGGTGGGCAACGGACGCTTCGGATTCGGCGGGCGCGGCCTGCAGGCCACGTCGCTGCTGGCGAGGACCAACCTGGTGCTCGGTGTCAGTTCGCTGATCATCGTCGCCATTGCGGTGGCGGCATTGCAGGTGTTCGTGGTGCAGCCCATCTCGGAGCAGTCGGCCGACGACGAAGCCGCCCTGCTTGTCCTGACTGCCCAGACCTGGGTGGAGCTGCCGCCGGAGGCGCGACGCTACTTCGAACTCGAACTGGCCGAAAACCACGACCTGATCATCAGCGAGGCGCCGGAGCAGTACGCGCCGGTGGAATACGGCGCTTCGCCCTTCCTGTCGCTGCTGGAAGAGAAACTCAACCAGCGATTCGGCGCGGCGGTGGCGATGTCCCAGTCCGAGGACCTCGTCTGGGCGACCCTGCCGATGGCGGGCTACGAACTGCAGATCGGATTCTCGCCCAACCGGCGCGACATTCAGACCACCTATGTGGGCATTGTCATCGCCGGGCTTGGCGCCGCCGTGGTGTTCCTCACATCGCTGTTCATCGTGCTGCGCATCACCCGCCCCCTGGTGCAGGCCGCCGACCGCGCCGAGACCTTTCGCGGCGGCCTGAACTTCGACCCGTTACCGGAACAGGGGCCCAGGGAACTGGTGGTGCTGGCCCGCAATTTCAATACCATGGCGCGCGAGATATCGACGCTGCTGTCCAACCGCACGACGCTGCTTGCCGGCATTTCCCACGACCTGAAGACGCCGCTCACCCGCATGCGCCTGGCAGTGGAGTTGCTGCCCGAGCAGGTGGACCGGGAACTGATCGAGCGCTTCGAACACAATCTGGAATCGATGGACGAGTTGATCACCGATGCGCTCAAGCTGTCGAGTGGCACCCACGAGGCGGAACAGAAAATCGACCTGCAGCCGTTCGTCGAGTCGGTGGTTGCAGGCTACGATGCGCCAATGCCGTTGGAGTGCAGGGATTGTCCGTCGGAGCCTGTGCGGGTGGCGCCCGGTGCGCTGCGCCGGGTGCTGACCAATCTGCTGACCAATGCGCACCAGCATGGCGGGGACGTGCGGGTGGAGGTACACGGGCGGGAGATACATGTGCTCGATTCCGGTCCCGGCATTCCCCAGGAACACCGGGAAGCGGTGTTTCAGCCGTTCTTCCGGCTGGACAGTTCGCGCAGCGCCGCCACCGGCGGCAGCGGCCTGGGCCTGGCCATCGTGCAACAGCTTTGCCAGACCCACGGCTGGAGCATTCGCATCGACTCCAGGTCAGGAGGTGGTACCGACGTTTGCCTGGCGATCTGACCGGTACTCGCATGGAACGGAGTTCCGGTCTTCGATGCTGGCGGGCCCCGCTTGCATTGGGGGACTCCTCGTTGTTCCGGGTGTGTCAGCGTGCTGGTAACAAAATGTCACAAATTTCCCATGGCGAGAAATCGTCTCGTAACACCTTTTCGAGATAGTGGAACTGTGAAGCGGCCCGAGAAGCTGCTTCCCCATGAGGCAATCTCTATCCCCTTAGACCTTTATAGGTCTACTCCAGCCGCCGGCTTCCTCTCCAGGCCGGCGGCTTTCTTTTTTGGCGCGGTGCCAGGCGTCGCTGTACATCGACAGGCCGTTTACCTACGCTACCGGCCTCGCCGAAGAGCCCGGTCACGCCTTCCTGAGCGTCGAGCCGTTACCGGTGCTGTTACGCGGGACCGGTGGCGGCGCGCATTCCATTGACCGCGCCGAGCCAACAGACCTCCATTGCCCGGGAACTTGAAGTGACGGAATTCACGGAACTCCTCTACGAGGAACAGGGCCCCATGGCCCTGATCACCATCAATCGGGCCGCCAGGCACAACGCGATCTCGCTGGATACCCTCGAGCAGCTGCACGATGCCGTCGGCCGCGCCGCGTGTTCCGATGCGGTGCGGGTAATCACGATTACCGGGGCGGGAGACAAGGCGTTCGCATCCGGGTCCGACCTCACGGAGGTACTGCACCGGGATTTCGAAAAGGCGCTGGAACCCATCGTGCAGGGGCTGGCCGACCGGCTGGAGCGCACGCCCAAGCCGACCATCGCCGCCATCAACGGCATCTGCATGGGCGGGGGCCTGGAAGTGGCGCTCGGCTGCGACCTGCGCATTGCGACCCCCGGTGCCCGTTTCGCCACCCCCGAGGGCAAGCTCGGCATCATTCCCGGTGGCGGCGCCACGGCCCGCCTGCCGCGCATTGTCGGCCGTGGCTGGGGCATGGAGATGCTGTTGATGGGGGAACCTATCGATGCCGAGCGGGCACTCGCCATCGGCCTGATTACGCGCATCGTGCCGGCAGCGGAACTGCTGCAGGAGGCGCGGCGCATGGCCGATCACATTGCCCGTTTCGCACCGTTCGTGCCGAGAACCATGAAGGCCATGGTGAACTTCGGTATGGAAGCCAGCCTGGCCGGCGCGCTGATGCTGGAGAAGTATGCCCAGGGCGCCCTGGTTCAGACCGAGGACAAGGCCGAGGGCATCAGCGCTTTTCTCGAAAAGCGAGAACCGCACTTCAAGGGCCGTTGAACCGCGAGGGGCGCTGTTGGATACTCGCGCCCTTCTGACTGATCACTTCTTCGATTTCAAAAGGGGGAAAGATGGCTATCGAGAAGTTTCCGGTAGAGGGAAGCCACATCATGATGTTTGCGCGTTCCATCGGTGACGAGAACCCGATCTACCACGACGAGGACTACGCGGCGACGACCGAGCCCGGTCGCGTCATTGCGCCGCCCACCTTCGCTCAGTCCAGTGCCCAGTTCGACCCGGACTACTTTCTGCGTCCCAAGGTCGGCGAGCCCTGGTTCGGCTCCGGCAAGGAGGCGACCGGCATCAAGCGGCAGGGCTCCGGTGGCGGCGGCGGTGGCGGCGGAGGCCTGCACGCGGAGCAGCACTTCGAGTACCACCGGCACATCGGGCCCGGCGATGTACTCAGCGGCACGGTCAAGCCGGGCAAGACCTGGGAGCGGGAGAGCAAGCGCGCCGGCAAGCTCACCTTTACGGAGACCATCACCGAGTACCGCGACCAGAACGGCGAACTGGTGATAACGGCCCGCGGCGTGGGCGTGCGCACCGAACGACCGGTGGAGCAATAGGAGCCGAACGGGGCGAGGCCCCAAATCGATGAAATCGCAGTCAACGGGTGCGAGTTGTACGAATCCGACACCCTGATTTGCGAACAAGAGGATTAGAAATGGCATTGAAGGCAAGTGAACTGACCGTGGGCGACACCCACTCGGAATGTCTCGTTGAAGACCTCAAGCGCACGCAACTGGTGCAGTACGCTGGCGCGTCGGGCGACTACAACCCGTTGCACACCGATGAACCGTTCACCCGGGAAATCGCCGGGTACCCCACGGTGTTTGCCCACGGCATGCTGACCATGGGCATGACCGGGCGCATGCTGACCAACTACGTGGGCGATGGTCGGCTCAAGAAATACGGGGTGCGCTTCACCAACCAGGTATGGCCCGGCGATACGCTGAATTCCACGGCAACCGTCGAGGAGATAACCGAGGAAGACGGCGAACCCGTGGTCAACCTGCAGGTTGAAACCACCAACCAGGACGGGCTGGTGGTCGTAAAGGGCTACGCGTCCGCGCGCCTCGACGCCTGACCTGAGAACCTGATGACGGCGAGCCGGGGCCTTGCTCCCGGCGGCCGCCTACCAGTTCTCGATGGCGGTGCGCACGTCGATCTCGAAGGTCCAGGCTGCGGGCGGCTGCTGGTAGAGGTACACGTAGCCGTCAACGATGCCTTCCAGCGAGATCAGGCCGAGTTCACCCAGTTGCTCGGCGTATTCGGGAAATCGCCTGGTGATCTTGTCGCCGCCGATGCCGCCGTCGATAACCACGTGACCGACATGAATGCCCTCCGGCCCATATTCTTTGGCCATGGCCTGGGCCAGGTTGCGCAAGGCGCCCTTCGATGCATTGAAAGCGCCGTAGTTGGCGCGGCCGCGCAGGGAGGCGCTGGCTCCGGTAAACAGCAGGGTGCCCCGGGTAAAGGGTGTGGAACCCGCGTCGTCCGCCGCGCCCGCTCGGGCGAGAAAGCGGCGCACCGCCTCACGGCCTACCAGGAACCCGCCGAAACAGCCGCCGCGCCAGGCGTTCTCGAAGTAAGCGGCATCCATGTCGGCGATGCGCCCGGGCGTGTTGTTGCCGACGTTGTAGATGGCCAGTTGCAGGTCATCGCCGGCTGCATCGAACAGGTCGGTGACCTGGCGTTCGTCCGTTGCATCGGTCACCACGGCTTCGGCACGGCCGCCATCGGCATCGATGTTGGCAACAACCTCATCAAGTGCCGCGCGGGTGCGCCCGGCGACCAGCACCTTGAGCCCCATCCCGGCGAAGCGACGGCAGAGTTGCGCGCCGAGGCCTCTGTCCGGCCCGACACCCACGACGATTGCGGTATTCATTGATGCTCCTCCATTGCTTGCATGGATCAAACGTCTTGCGATGTGGTTTTTCCGGACCGCGAGTGGGCATGTGGCGGCTGCCCGGCATGCCTACGGCGAGGCGTTGCGCTTTTTGCGCGACCTGCCGCTGACGGCGCCGCTTCCGCTCATGTAGAATCACGCGCCCAGTTTATACAACGCGGGTGCGAGCGTCAGGCAGGGGCCTGCAGGTTGCCGGCCGGATTGCAAAGGGCGGCAGCGCCGTCCGGCCACGTGCAACCACGCGCCCGTCCGCAGCACAGGAGTGAGTATGACCAGGCTCGACGGTGAGCAGGGTGTCATGGAGGCGGCCAAGCAGTTCAACATGCTTGAGAGCACGCTTTTCAAGCACCGGACCATGACCCTGTTCGGAGAGATTACCAAGGACGTTGCCCAGCGCACGGCGGAAAAGCTGCTGAGCCTGTCCTACGAATCCGACGACCCCATCACCATGTACATCGGCTCGCCGGGCGGCCACGTGGAGTCGGGCGACACCATTTTCGACATGATCGGCTTCGTCAAGCCGACGGTGCGCGTGGTCGGCACCGGTTGGGTCGGCAGCATCGCCACGCACATCTATCTGGCGCCGGAGCGGGAACACCGGTTCTGCCTGCCGAACACGCGCTTTCTCATCCACCAGCCTGCCGGCGGTTTCGGCGGCGATGCGGCGGACATCGAGATCCATGCCCGGGAAATCGTCAAGACCCGTGAGCGCATCAACGGCATCATTGCCGAGCGCACGGGCCAGCCGCTGGCAAAGGTGGCCGAAGACACCGACCGCGACTACTGGATGAGTGCCGAAGAGTCCCTGGAATACGGTCTGGTGGGAAAGATCATCAGCAGCGCCGCCGAGATCGATTAGCTTCGAGCTGACGCGACACACGCTCTCTGCAGGGACGCAGGTTGGCCGACGCTGGCTTGCCGGGGACAATGCAATGCCGGGCGTCTCTCGGAGCCTCCCGAAATGCGCTACCTGGCAAGGCCTCGGTCGAGCTGTTCAATCCCTGGCGACGGAAGCCGTTTTCTGTGCCGGTCCCGGCTACAGCCCGAGCACCAGCTTGGCGACGATGTTCTTCTGTACCTCGTGGCTGCCGCCGGCAATGGAGGAGGCCCGGTGGTTGAAGTAGCGGGGAAAGGCTGATCGCCCGTCCTTGGGCCCGATCGGTTTGCGGTTGTGCCCGGGCGCCAGCGCATCATGCTGGTCGGGAGCGATGAAATAGGCCAGCGCCTCCACGGCCAGTTCGCTGAGTCGCTGAGCGATCTCCGCACCGCTGTTCTTCAGGATCGATGACTCCGGCCCGGGACGCTCTCCCTTGGATAGCGCCGCCATGATGCGCAGTTCCGTGAACTGGATGGCCTGCAGCCTGACTTCCGCCTCATCGAGCCTGCGCCTGAACGATGCGTCTTCGAGCAGTGATCGGGCGCCGCTGTCCTGGCTTGCGGCAAGACGGCGAACGCGCTGCAGGGCGGCCTGGAATCCGCCCGCGCCGGAACCGCCCCGTTCGAACTCGAGCAGGTATTTGGCGACCGTCCAGCCCTGGTGTTCCTGGCCGACGATGTTGGCTTTCGGAACGCGCACCTGGTCGAAGAAAACCTGGTTCACCTCGTGGGTACCGGAGGCGAACAGGATCGGTTGCACGCTGATGCCGGGCGTATGCATGTCCAGCAACACGAAAGTAATGCCTTGCTGCGGCTTGCCCGTATTGCGCGTGCGCACCAGGCAGAACATGCGATTGGCGCGGTGCGCGTGGGAGGTCCAGATCTTGGTGCCGTTCAGCAGGTAGTCGTCGCCGTCGCTTTCCGCCTTGAGCTTCAGCGATGCCAGGTCGGACCCGGAGCCGGGTTCCGAATAGCCCTGGCACCAGTAGTCTTCCCCGGACAGGATGCGCGGCAGGTAGGTGGCCTTTTGCTCGGTGCTGCCGTGGCCGATCAGCATCGGCCCGCACATTTGCAGCCCGGTCGGGAACAGGCTCGGGGCGTGCGCCAGGCGCGACTCCAACGACCAGATGTAGCGCCGCGCCAGGTCCCAGCCGGTGCCGCCGTACTGTTTCGGCCAGGCCGGTGCGATCCAGCCCTTCTCGTAAAGAATGCGGTGCCAGCGGTTGTTGTACTCGTAGTCCAGAAAAATGCCCGGGCGGTGCCGCTCGGCATCGCGCAACTCGTCGGGCAGCGCCGTGCCGAGGAACGCCCGTACCTCCTCGCGGAACGCCTCGTGTTCGTCGCTGAATGCGATGTTCATGCCGCAGGGCGCTTGCTTGCGCCGCCCAGGCCAGGCGATTGCGAACCTGCGAAGCCCGGGTGCCGGTAGCCCGCCTCGCAACGGGTCCGATTGACCTGGCGTTTCTCGATCGGGGCGAAGGCGAGTGATTCGGCGCGGCTGATCGGGGCTTTGCGCGGCGCATGCATGGCGTGGAGGTGTCCCGGGGTGTCGTGCCCATTATGCACAAATGCGCTGCCGGCGACGGCGCGCAGCGGGCCAGAAAGCGCTCCGCATGGCATCGGGCTCAGTGCTGACACTTGTTGATATTTCAAAATGTCTGTATAGATTGGCGCCGCAGCCGCCCACAGACCGCTTCATGATTCCAATTCGCTGGTTGGCACTTGCATTGACTCCGGTTGCGGCGGCGGCTGCGCCTGCTGCTGTGGATCGGCTGGACGAGAGCGCCGTCGCGGACCAGATCGTCGAAGAGGTGGTGAGCATCGGCACCCGCCGGCGTGCCCGTGCCGCCATCGATACCGCCGTGCCGGTGGACGTATTCGGCCCGGAGCAGATCGCCAGCGTCAACTCCTCGGACCTGATCGAGGTGGTCAACGCCATCGTGCCTTCGTTCGCCGTGCGGCGGCAGCCGATCTCTGACGGCGCGTCCTTCATTCGCCCGACGCATATGCGCGGCCTGGACGCGCATCACACACTGGTGCTCGTCAACGGCAAGCGGCGGCATCGCTCGGCGTTGATGCAGATCGGCGGTTTCGGGTCGCACGGCCCGGACATCGGCAGCATCCCGTCCATCGCCATCGCTTCCATGGAAGTGCTGCGCGACGGCGCCGCCGCCCAGTACGGCTCGGACGCCATTGCCGGCGTGATCAACTTCAGGCTCAGGCAGGCGGATTCCGGACTGGAGGCGCGGGTACGCGGCGGACGCTACGATGCGGGAGACGGTGAAGAGCTAACGCTGGAGGCCAATGCCGGCTTGCCGCTCGGCGATGGTGGGTTCGTCAATCTCAGCGCCCAATATTCCGACTCGGCGCCGACCAGCCGGTCTCGACCCTATGACCTGACCATCGGGCAGTCGGGCCTGACGCCGCTGCAGGCCACCGCCAGTCGAATGACCGTCGACGGGGTCACCTACCACGGCCCCGATGCCCTGACTTACCGATACTCGCCCGCCGGACAGGCGCTGCAGGCGGCGCTCGGCAGCGACGGCATTCCGGATGACCTCGATACCCGTTACGCGGACAGTTTCCCAAGCGTCGGCGGTGATCGCGAGTTCGCCAGCCCGGCACAGATCTGGGGGCAACCGGACCGCGAGCAGATTCTTGCCATGCTGAATGCGGCGCTGCCGTTGTCGGGTGGCGTGGAACTCTACGGCTTCGGTTCCTATGCCGCCAAGGACCAGACCGGCGGCTTTTTCTACCGCCGGCCGGGCGTCAGCCAGCTGCTGCCGCTGCGCCTTGCAGACGGCTCCATCTACGATCCGCGGGCCAGTCTCTATCCGGCCGGATTCACGCCGCAGTTCTCTGGAGATGTAACCGACCATGCCGTTGCAGCAGGTCTGCGCGGCAGCCTTCGCGGGGGCCTGGCTTACGATTTCTCCGCAAGTTATGGCTCCGACGAGATCCGCTACAGCATCGAGAATACGCTCAATCCGTCGCTCGGACCCGACACCCCCACGCGGTTCCGCCCCGGCACCCTGGTCAATGACGAGTTGGCACTGAACGCGGATTTTGTCTGGCCCTGGGAACTGGGCCTGGCCAGCCCGGTGAATGTCGCTTTCGGCGTTGAGTATCGGGATGAAGGCTACCGGATCGGCGAGGGCGATCCCTTGTCATACCGGGTGGGGCCGTTCGGAGTGGCGGACCCGTTCAATCTGGAAATCACCCAGGCCGAGGTGGATGCCGACCCGCACGACGGGTTGCGGGAGATCGAATGCCGGGTGCCTGGCTTCAACGCGACAGGCTCCCTCTGTCCGCCCGGCGACCCGGTGAACAACGCGGTGCCCATAGGCTCGAACGGTTTTCCCGGCTACCCGCCCACGTTCGCCTCGAAGCGAAACCGACAGAGTTACGCGGGCTACCTGGACCTGGAGGCGGATCTGACCGGTCGCTGGATGGCGGGCGCGGCGGCGCGCTACGAAGACTTCAATGACTTCGGCAGCGTTGCCATCTGGAAGATCGCCACCCGCTACCGGCTTGCCGACGGGTTCAACCTGCGGGGATCCGTGGGGACCGGTTTTCGGGCGCCGACTCCGGGGCAGATATCGACGACGGTGGTTTCCACGCGCATCGATGCGAATGGCATTCCCAAGGCGGAGGGCGTCTTTCCACCCAGTCATGCGGCGGCCGGCCTGTTTGGCGCCGGGCCGTTGGATCCGGAGCGTTCCGAGTCAGTTACGCTGGGCCTGGCCGCCCAGCCGGTTGCCGGCATTTCGGTAACCCTCGACTATTACCGGGTGCGGCTGGACGATCGCATCGTGATGTCCTCCCAGTTCCTGGTGGACGCGGCCGCCGCCGCCCGTCTGATTGCCCTGGGCGTACCAGGCGCCAACGACATCGCGCTGGTGCGGTTTTTCACCAACGATGTGGTCACCGAGACCAGCGGCATCGACCTGGTGGCCACCGGCATGTTCGACTGGACCCTGGGCACTACCTCGGTGCAGGCGGCATTCAACTTCAACGAGACCGACATCGTCGACCTGGGACGATTCGTGGACGCGGAAGCACGCCACGACATCGAGAAAGGCAGCCCCTCCACGCGCGGCGTGGTCTCGGTCGGGCACGGCTGGAACTGGCTGGACGTGCTGTTGCGCGCCCGCTACTTCGGCGAATACCACAACGCCAGCAACGCGCAGCTCGATGTCATCCAGAAGTTCGGCACAGAGGTGCTGGTCGACCTGGAGGCGACCGTCACCCTGCGCGACCGCTATGCGCTCAAGGTCGGAATCGAGAACGTCTTCGACAACTACCCCGACCCGGGCGAGTTTGAAGTCTGCTGCGGCCGCATTTACCGCAGCGACTCGATCGTTCCCTGGCAGGGAACGCTGTATTACGCCCAGCTTGGCGTGACGTTTTTCTGAGGCGGCCGCCGCCGCTGTCATTCGCCCCCGCGACCGGCTTACCATGCCGCTTTTGCCGCGTCGCCTGCCGCATGCCGGCCGGCAGGCGCGGGCAGTCAATCACGAGGAGGCACCATGGCTTACGAATACGAGTTGCTGAATGTCGAGGTCGACGGGCGCGTGGCCCGGGTGACGATCGACAACCCGCCGATCAACATCATGACCCGGGACCTGTATGTCGAGCTGTTGAAACTGTCCGGCCAGCTCGAGGCTGATGCCGACCTCGCGGTGGTCGTGCTGAAAAGCGCGAACCGCGAGTTCTTCATCGCCCACTTCGATGTGGAACTCATCCTGGCGTTTCCCACCGACGAAGAACCCAGGCGGGAAGAGCAACTCAACCCGTTTCACGTCATGTGCGAACGGTTCCGCACCATGGACAAGGTGACCATCGCGCAGATCGGCGGTCGCGTCGGCGGCGGCGGCAGCGAACTGGCCGCCAGTTTCGACATGCGCTACGGGGTGCGCGGCAGGACCGTCGTAAACCAGATGGAGGTTCCGATCGGCATTCTGCCGGGCGGCACCGGCACCCAGCGGCTACCCAGGCTGGTGGGGCGCGGCCGCGCCATGGAGATCATCGTCGGCGGCGATGACCTCGATGCGGTAACGGCGGAGCGCTGGGGTTATCTCAACCGGGTTTTCGAAGCGGATGAGATCGAGCCGTTCATCGACAACCTGACGCGGCGCATCGCCTCCTACCCGATCGAAGCGGTACGGCTGGCAAAGGAGGCGGTCAATGCCTCGGAGCTGCCCCTGCCCGAGGGACTGCGCGAGGAGGCGTACCTGTTTCAGCGCCTGCTGCGCAACGATTCCGCGCAAACGGCCATGCGGCGCTTTCTGGAGCTTGGAGGGCAAACCAGGCAGGGCGAATTGCGGGTCGGCGAACTGAACGCGGAGACCGGTGCCCATGATCGCTGACCGCTGCCCTGTCAGACCGCGCTGCTGTTCGAGGGGGGATTGAAGCGGTCGCGAACGCCGTTCCACTCCGGCGTGTTCAGGGGCGTCGACGGGAGACCGCCGCCGCTGTTGTCGGCAAAGGTGGCGAGCAGCTTGGCTTCCGTATCCAGTTGCCGGGTGTAGTCGCGGCCGTCGGCGCAGCTCAACAGGGGGGGGTCGCCCATGTGGAAGCCGACCAGCGCAAGCCGTGGCGCGACTTCCCGCAGCGCTTGCGGACCGGTGGGCCAACCGCGGTGCTGTTGCCACATGGCCCGCAATTGTTCGCCAGCCTGAACCAGCGTCCGCCTGTCTTTCTCGATGCGCTCGATCGCGCAAAGCAGCCTCGCCTTGGCCCGCGCGACCCTGGACGCATGCACCAGGTGCCAGTGGGGCACATAGAACTGTGGTTCGTTGGCATAGCGGTCCAGTTCCGCGATTTGCTTACGCCCGCCTTGCGCAGCCTCGCTCATCGAATCGATTTGCTTGCCGATGTCTCCGCCCAAAGGGCCGGAGCGAAAAGGCCCGAGCAGGCGTTCCGCCTCACGTTGCACCACTGCGGCGCATTCGTCACGATCGGTCTGTTTTCCGGCCACGATCAGGGCAAAGTGCCGAAAGTCGAATGCGAGGTGGGCGGAACTCGTCCTGCCGGCGTCTCCGTGCGATTTGCGGCAAAACAATGGGTGTTCGCGACGAAATTGGTCGTACTGTGCACGCCACGCCGGCACATCCTCCGGTGCCAGCAATGCAATCGACATGATGCCCAGCCGCACGTCGTTTCCGAAGGACAGTGCACGGTGCTTTTGCGAATTGGAAATCAGAGCGAGCGTGAGGGTGTCCGCGAATGCGGACCTCAATGCCGTGGATTTGACCGAGAGCCCGAGAGCCTGCAACGCTTCGCGAGGCGATGTGCGCACTGTGAAGAAGTCGTCCTCGGCGGCCTTGGCGGTTTGCGAGATCAGCGCGTCCTTGCGTTGCGGCACTAGCAGCGAAGCCTGAAGTTCCCGGACCCGGTGGAAATGCAGCACCGATTTCAAGGCATCATCGTCGGCCTGGCTTGCCAGCAGGTCACCGGTGATTTCGTGGGCAAGGAAGAAACCGTGGCGCACTGCAGCGTAGAGCACCTGGCCGCCGGCGTTGCTGATACCTGACAGCTCGAAGGCGGGCGGTCTGTAATAGCGGGCTACTGAAAAATCGGCCGTGCGCGAATCAGCCGGGTATATGCCCGGAACGAGTGTCTTGAGCGCTTCCCCGGGGGTGGCGAAGAGTTCTACGGTAGCCTGCTGGCCTGACCCGACCGGAAGCACCGTATGCACCTGCCTGGCCACACGCCTCCAGGGCGCGGCGAATCGGAGCGAAAAGTCGCGAACGTCGTCGAATCGACGCTGCAATCCGAAAACCCGGTTCGCATCCGTGGGAACAAAGGCCCGGGTTTGCGCCAGTTCGACCAGTGCAGAGGCCAACTCGAACTGAAAATTCTCGAACTGGCCGTGGACATTCTGGTGCGATCGGTACAGCGCACGATGATCCTCGTCGTCCAGCGCTTGCCGTTGAGAACGGACCAGTATCGATCGCACTGCCCTCTGCCAGCGTTCGAACTCGTTTACCAGGAGTCGTGCTTTCGACAGTTGGTCGTCCACTGTAACCAGGATCTCCGGGCGCTGCGCCGATATCGCTTCCAGGCGCTGCCGGCGCTGGGTGTCCAGATGCGGAACCTGCCCGGCATCGGGCCGGATGCGTACGGCCCGATTGGTGGTCGGGCTTGTCGACCCACCGCCCGCCTGCCCGGCGGTACCGCTGAGGCGCAGGGGTTCGGTCCAACGCCCGGCGCGCGGCCTGGACGTTGCCCGTTCGAGGCTTGCGCCGGCGCTCGTTGCGCCAGGGTTGGGGGCTCCTGTTTGCATCCCTGTGGCGGCGCTTGCGTCCATAACCTCCAGCGACCGGTTTCCCGGGAACCTCTCCGCATGATGGATATTGCCGCGTTCGGGCCGGGCCGTCGGCGACCCGAGTTGGCTGGTTTCATCCTGGCGTCGCGACGGCTCTCTGTACACCGGCCTCGCGCACCTCTCCCCAGGCTAATGCGTCAGGCGACGATCACGGAATTCGGCATCGCGATGGGTTAAAAGTTCCGTGGCATCGGGCGCCGCTTTGCGCCCTGCGGCACGACGCGCGCTACGGAACTGATGCGTTCAGACGATTCTCGAACCCGTCTTGCCCCAGTAGCGGTCCTTCAGCAGCCGCTTGTACAGCTTGCCGGTCGGCAGCCGCGGCAACTCGTCGATGAAGTCGATGCTTTTCGGGCACTTGAAGTGGGCGATGTGGTCCCGCGCATAGGCCAACAGTTCGGCGGCCAGTGCGTCCGACCCGGAAACCCCGTCGGCCAGTTGCACCACCGCCTTCACCGCTTCGCCCATCTCCTCGTCCGGCACGCCGATCACCGCCACGTCGAGCACCTGCTCGTGCATGATCATGGCGTCCTCGATTTCCTGGGGGTAGATGTTCACCCCGCCGCTGATGATCATGAACGTGGCGCGGTCGGTGAGGTACAGGTAGCCGTCGCCGTCCACGTACCCCACATCGCCCAGCGCCGTCCAGTTCGAATGCTGCGGGTGCTCGGCCGAGCGGGTCTTGGCCGCGTCCTTGTAGTATTCGAAGGTCCTCTGCGGCATCTCGAAGTAGACGATTCCGGGTTCGCCGACGGGCAGTTCCGCGCCGCTCTCGTCACAGATGTGGATGACCCCCACCAGGGGCTTGCCCACGGTGCCGGGGTGGTCGAGCCATTCCTGGGGCGTTGTGTGGGTGAAGCCGTTGAACTCGGTGCCGGCGTAGTACTCGTACAGGATGGGGCCCCACCAGTCGAACATCTGCCGCTTTACCGCTTCCGGGCAGGGCGCCGCGGCGTGGATCGCCACCTGGTGCGTCGACAGGTCGAATGCCAGCCGGTCCGCATCGGGCAGCTTCAGCATGCGGCTGAACATGGTCGGCACCCACTGGCTGTGTGTCACCCGGTACTCGTCAATGGCCCTGAGTGCGTTCAGCGCATCGAAGCGCGGCAGCATGACCACCGTGCCGCCGTGTGTCTGCACCGACATGCAGAAGGACAGGGGCGCCGAGTGGTACAGCGGTGCCGGGGAAAGATAGACGGTGCTTTCATCGATGTTCCACAGCATCTTGACGACGCCTACGATGGGCCCTGGGTCCTCGTGGATCTTCTGGCCGCTGAGCGGCCGCATGATTCCCTTGGGCCGCCCCGTGGTGCCGGAGCTGTACAGCATGAAGGCGCCGGCCGGTTCGTCGGCGAGGTTTTCCGGGGAATGGTCGGCGACCGCGGCTTCGTAGGATTGGTAACCGTCCACGGTGCCACCGGTCATCAGCCAGGTATGGCAGCGGGGCGCGAAACCAGGCACCTGCGCCGCCACCTCGGCGAGGTGACTGGAGGCGACCAGCGCCTTGGCTTCGCAGTTGTCGACGATATAGCCCGCTTCCTCGGCGGTCAGGTAACGGTTGACGGTGGTGCAGTAGAGCCCGGAGCGCAATGCAGCCCAGATCACATCGAAATAGCGGAGATTGTTTTCCATGAAAACGGCGATGTGGTCGCCCGGGCGCAGGCCACGCGCCCACAGCAACTGGGCGAGGCGGTTCGAGCGTTCGTTCAGTGCGCCGTAGGTGACGGTCTCTCCGCTGCCGGCGTTGATCGCCGCCGGCTTGTCGGGGCACTCGATGCCCCACTTGCCTGGATACATGATTGCCCCCCGGTGTCGTGATCGGCGCGAATGTTGGCAGATGCTTTAGAGTTTGGGAACCGGCTGGGCCGCAGTGCCAATCGTCGACAGGGGTCCACCCGCGCTGGTTCCCGAGCGCCCTGACAGGGACAGACGAGTTGCGTTTGGGCACGGCCTCTCCAGGCTGCGCAGCAACTTGATCGCCTCGACTGGGGCGAGGCGCCCTGGGCTTTGGTTACACTAGGGTTCCGCAGTCTTCTGGAAGGAATCATGGAACAAGCGCAGTGGCTGGCCCAGGTACAGGAACCCATCATCGAACCACAGCGGCCCATCTGCGACCCGCACCATCACCTCTGGGACAATCAGCTCAGCCGCTACCTGCTCGATGAACTGCTGGCCGACACGGACACCGGCCACAACATCGTCAGCACGGTGTTCGTCGAGTGCGGCGCCATGTACCGGGCAGACGGGGCACAGGCGCTGCGGCCGGTGGGGGAAACCGAGTTCGTCAACGGCGTGGCCGCCATGTCGGCCAGCGGCGGCTACGGCGCCCTGCGCGCCTGTGCCGGCATCGTCAGCTATGCCGACCTGACGCTCGGCGCTGCCGTGGCAGAGGTACTCGATGCGCACGTGGCGGCCAGTCCCCGGTTTCGCGGCATTCGCCACGCCGCCGGCTGGGACGCCAGTGAGGAAATCCGCAATTCCCACACCGATCCGACGGAACACCTGCTGCTCGATGCGCGTTTCCGGGAAGGGTTTGCCGAATTGGGCAAGCGCGGCCTGTCGTTCGATGCCTGGTTGTACCATGCCCAGATTCCGGAATTGACCGACCTGGCCCGGGCCTTTCCCGATACCACGATCATCTTTGACCACTTCGGCGGCCCCCTGGGCATCGGCCCGTACGAAGGCAGGCGAGAACAGATTTTCCTGCGCTGGCGCGAGCATGTGGCGGAGCTGGCGCGCTGTGAAAACGTTTATGCCAAGCTTGGCGGTGTGGTCATGCCGATCAACGGATTCGGCTTCCACAAACGCGACGTTCCCGCCAATTCCGATGAACTGGTCGCCGCCAGCGGCCGCTATCACCGGCATGCCATCGACTGTTTCGGTGTCGAGCGCTGCATGTTCGAGAGCAACTTTCCGGTGGACAAGGCGAGCTGTTCCTATCCGGTGCTGTGGAACGCCTTCAAGAAGATGGTGATCGATGCCTCCGAGGCCGAGAAGAGCTGGCTGTTTCACGACTCGGCGGCCGCAGCCTACCGCCTGGATTGAGCTGCCGGCGTCATCTGATCGGGTTGCCGCGGGGCAACGCGCATCCGCTGCTGGTTCGCGGACCGGCTGGCCGGGTTAATCGGGTTTGCACTCCTGCACCCAGGGCGGGGCTGTGCCGGGGTCGCCAGCACGGACAGGAGCCTGCAGCCGGGCGCGTGCGTGGCTGGTTCTTCGCAGGCGAGGCAGAATCCGGCGGAGGCTCCGGTCGGGGAACGCCTCATCGCGGCCCGAGTTGCGCTATGCGGACTGCACAATCGCGCCGTTAGCCGGGCTCCGACAACGCCGCTTGCAGCCGTTCCGCCAGCCGCAGGCTCAAAGCCGCGATCGTCAGTGTCGGATTGGCGGTGCCGACCGTCGGAAAGTTCGCGGAGCCGAGCAGGTGCAGGTTGTCGTGGTCGTGGCAGCGCAGGTCGCCGTTCACCACCGAGGTTGCCGGGCTGATTCCCATCCGACAGGTTCCCATGATGTGCCCCGCGCCCTGAAACTGCGCGTGGTGGTGCACTTCGGTGCAGGCGAGGCTGGCGAACACGGCATCGTGGGCGAGGCGTGCAGCGGCGAGACCCGCCTGCGCGTAGGCGTCGACGGCGTAGTGGATGCGCGGCAGCGGTACGCCGTAGTGGTCCCGGTCGTGTGCGTCCAGCAAGACCCGATTGCGCGGGTCCGGCAATTGCTCGGTGAGCGCCGCGAGTTCCACGTGCCTTGCTGCCTGGTGGGCCACCGCCTCGCGCAGGGCGGTGCCCCGCAGCCCGGTCCCGGCAAGATGGCCGGCCAGCGTCAACGGTGCGCCGGTCGACCAGCTCCATCCGGCGTTGCCGATCTGTATGCGAAAACTGGAGCGGGCCGCGCGCATGGGCCCGTCTCTCAGGTTCTCGATGCCGGCGGTAGACAGTGGGCCGCGATAGGGCCAGACCGGCTCCCCGGCGATGGCCCGGCTCAGTTGCACCGGGTGATCCATGAGATTTCTGCCGACCTGGCCGGAGCGGTTGGCGACTCCTTGCGGGGCACGATCCGATCGTGAATGCAGCAGCAGCCGTGGCGTCTCGATGCCGTGCGCGGCTATCACGTAGTGGCGGGCGTGCGCGATGCCGCCGCTCAGGTCCGGCCGGCGGAAATGCACGCCCTCGATGCGGTTGCCGGCATCGAGGGCCAGAAAAGTCGCCGTGGTCGACGGATACAAGGCCGCACCCAGGCGTTCCGCGCGGGCTACGTGTACGGTCGCATCGTACTTGGCCTGAATGGGGCAGATCGGAATGCAGCTGGCACTGCCGCAGCAGGCCGGCCGCGCGTCCCGGGTCATGGAGTTGCGGGCCTGGGGAGAACTGCTGACCTCGTAGCCTGTTCCGGCGAGTGCGCGCCGGAATACCCTGTCCAGATAAGACTGAGCAATTGGCGGCATGGGCAGGGCGCCCGACCGGGGCGAGCCGAGGGTCTCGGTGGAGTCGCCGGCCACGCCCAGTTCCTGTTCCGCCTGCAGGTAGAAGGGCTCGAGTTGGTCGTAGTGCAGCGGCCAGTCGATGCCCCGCCCATAAGCGCTGTGCAGGCGGAAATCGTTCGGCAGCATCCGCATGCAGGTCCCGAGCCAATGCCAGGTGGTGCCGCCGACCGCTTTCAGATAGGTGCTCTTGAACGAATCCGGGCCCGACTGGCGATACCAGTGTCCGGGATCCGCAGTCTGCGGAAAATCGGCTTCGCGTGTCGCCGCATAGGGGCTCTCCGGGGTCTTGAGCGGCGCGCTGAAGTAGCGTTGCAGGGCGGCCCCGCGGTCGATCCGCGGCCCCGCTTCCAGGATCGCCACCCGCACGCCGGCACGGGCGAGCCGTTCCGCCAGCAACGCGCCGGCGATGCCGGACCCGACGATGACGACATCGGCGCGGATGTCGCTCATGGCGCCCCATCTTGCGGGGGGTGGCTCCAGGCCGAGGCACTGGCGCAGGACCCGGCAGGGGCGGCGTAGCCCAGCGTTCGCCAGACCAGCGCGTTGCGAACGGTGGCGACCATCGGCCCCGCCGCCGCCGGCAGCAGACCGGAATACCAGGCGGATACGATGTCGGCTTCGATGCCGGAACGATCGCCGATGTCCTCGCCGCGCATCAGTGCGCGTACAGGATCCGCCCGGCCCGATGCAGCGAGTGCCTCGAGCAGGTCGCTGGCGAACCCGGTGTCGAGGTCTGCGACAGGGTGGCCGGTGAGTGCCGTCGAAAGCCGCAGAAAGGCTGCGATGTCGGTTGCCGTTGGGGAGGCCGCGGTGACCGCCGCGGGCAACGCCCCGCCAAGGGTGGCGAAACGGCGTCGGGTCAGGGCCACGGCAGGATGCAGACGCCGGTTTCAGGCTGCTGCCATCAGTTCTCGACGAGCATTTCCAACTGCGTTTTCAGCACACCGGCCAGTTGATAGAGGTGGTTTGGAAACACCCGGTTCGGGTGGGCGTACTCGGGGGCCGCGACGTCTTCGGCTGCCATTTCGTAGGTCAGCTCCGCCAGGTCGGACAGTACGATGGTTGCCAGGTCGCCCACCTCGATGGCGGTCGGCCCGACTTCGGAGCGCCGTATGCTCTCGAGGCGCAAAATGGCGACACCGTTCTCGGCGGCCAGCGTTCTGGAGAGTTCCATGCACTCCGCAAGCCGGTTGAATACGTCCTCAGGGAACTTGCCGGTTTGGAATTCCGGCAGCGGCGGAAAGCGCGTCGCTTCCGGCAGGGCTCCACCGACATAGGTGATGGCCAGCAGCACACGGTCGTAGATGGTGGTCCAGGCCACCGAACGGCCGCTTCGATGAGGGCGTGCAATACATCGGACGGCCGCTTGCGTCGCTCGAGCCTGGCCTGGGGAACCGCCTCGTCGATGCCGAGCGCCGCCTTGACGAGGCCGAGTTGCTCACGGGCATCGTTCAGCACGCCCAGTACGTCGTTGTCGGTGATCTCGCCCTCCGGAGCCTGCCGGGGAGACTGGCGGGAAACTCCGGCCATCTGCTGGGCGAACTGATTGGACTTTCTGAACAGGGTCTGCGCCTGGTAGTAGACGTGCCGCGGCACCGCATCGTGGATGCGGTACTCCCGCGTGGGTGGCAGGGGCTCGCCGATCACCTGCCGGATCTGTTCGATCTCGGAGCGGATCTCCGTTACGGCCTTGAACAGTTGCGAGGCATCGATCTCGGCAGCGCGAACATTCGCTGCCACGCAGGCTGCGGCGAGACAAAGCAGAAACCGAATCGACTGCTTGCTCATTGTGCGGTCCGACGGCTGAACTACGCCTGATGATGTTGCCCGGCACCATGCATGTCAACGTCTGTGCCCGAGCGGCGCGAGCACGGGGTCGACGGCCCATCGGAGGCCGTGGTCAATTCTGTTCCGTTTGCAGGCGAACGCCTTGTCGGGCTGCTGCCAGGTTCAGTGGTGTATACCCCGCCGCCTGCGCCGCTGCGGCGAACCCGGCCAATCGCCCGGGAGCATCGGCAACGGCCATGCCGACATCTCCGCCACCGGCCCCGCAAGGCTTGTAGATCAGGCCTTCGGCTGCGGCCAATCGCTCCAGGGCGAGGTGCGGTGCGGAATAGATGCCCAGGTTTGCGGCCCTGTCCAGGCGTTTCAGTGCCCGGATGTAACCGATCAGGCCATCGACCGCGGGATGACGGAACATCCGCTCCGAGCAATCGCCCAGTGCCCGCAGCGCGGTTCGGTCGCCGCCCTTGAGGTATTCGGCGAACACTTCGAGCCTGCGACGGGTTCGGGCGCCACGGCCGACCCAGACGAAACAGCGATTGCGCAGGGCATCCGGGCAGGAGTGCGCGCGGCCGTCCTGAAAGCGCAGGCAGCCACCGAAGAAGCTGGCTGCGACATCGGCGCCACTGCCGTGCCCACCCTGTGCGTGCCGGTGCGCGGCAAGCGCCTGGGAGAATTCCGGCGCGCCGCCGGACAGGGCCGAAAACGCGGCTTGCAGGGCAACGCACAGCGCGGCGCTGGACCCCAGACCGAGTTTCGTGCCCGAGGAATAGAACGCCTCGGTGTTCATGGTCACCGAGAGCGGTACCGCGCGCGCCTCGGGCATGGCCCGCAATACCTGCCAGGGCAGTACCGCCGCGGCGTCCACCGGCCGGGTGTCCGGCAGGCCGTCGTACTCGACCGTGGTTGCCGGCAGGCCGCGCGCGCGAAATTGCCAGGAAACGCTGTTCCGCAGCGAGCAGCGGGCTTGGCGGTCTACCGCCAGTACCGCGGCGGGTGCGCCTTCGAGTACCGCGTACTCGCCCCACAGGAGCACCTTGCCCGGGGCGGCGGCGGAAATCATGCGCTCACCACGGCCGCCCCGGCGCCGATGCCAACGATCATGGTTTGCCGCACGCCGGCCTGAGCGGCCAGCGTGCGGCGTATGGGCTCGGCATGGCGTTGCTCGCAGATGACCTTTACCTGTGGCCCGGCATCTACGGTGAAAAACAGGCTGTGCCCGGCATCACGCAGTGCGCGGACGGCGTGGATGCAACTCAGGGTGGTGGCGTTCCAGTAGATGAGCGCCGGGTCGCCGCTCATCATCAGGGCATGCATTCGCAGACAGCTCGCCTCCGCCAGCGCCGCCAGCCGGACGAAGTCCCGTTTCTGCACGGCGGTGCGCATCAGTGGAAAAGTGCTTTCCGTGCTGGCGATCCAGGCATCGTAATAGGGAGATGAAGCGCGGGAAATCGCCATGCCGTGGCGCGACGACACCGGCTTGGCGTCCGTCGAGGTCACCGCGATGACCACCTTCAGCGGCCAGGCGCCGGCCGCCAGCAGCGGCGTGCCCTGCCAGTCCGGCCCGCTGAGACCGACGAAGCCGCCATGCATCGACCGTGCCGCCGAAGCGGAACCGCGCCGAGCCAGTGCCGCCCGCGCCGAGTCGGTCAATTCCAGGCCACAGTGTGCATCCACGGCGGTCGCCAGGGCGGCGAAACCCGATGCCGATGAAGCGAGGCCGGCGGCAGTCGGGAAGTTGTTGCGGCTGCTGACGGCCAGCGGCCCGATGGCGTGGTCGCGACGCCAGTCGGCCAGTGCCAGGGCGATTCTGCGAGTGCCTGCCGAACCGCCGTTCAGCGAAACCGAATCCGTTGGCGCATCGGCGACAGTGGTGGTGGTCGTCAGCGTGTCCAGGGTGATCGAGAGCGACGGCGCGGCCGGCAGGTTAGCCGCACCGTCCTGCTTGCCCCAGTACTTCAGCAGCGCGATATTGGGATGGGCTGTGGCCGTCGTCGATGCGGCAGTCATGGCCCGTCAACCGGCCGGCAATTCCCTGACGTGACTGCCCTGGAGTTCCGCCCACTCGAGGTGCAGCCACGGTGTGTGGTCCTGCGGCCGCGAGTGCAATCGGCGGCTCAACTCGTTCGGAGTCAGCCAGGCCCACTCATCGATTTCGGTGGTGTTCACCACAGGCTCGCGGGTCGCGTGGGCAAGGTACACCGAACAGAGTTCGTGTTCGCTGCCGCTCGCACCGAAACTGGCCTGGTATTCGAACTTGTAGACGAAGCGCAGTGCCTGCAGCTCGTTAGCGCCGAAACCCAGTTCCTGCTCGACGCGACGGCGCACCGCAATCTCCATTGCCTCGCCGCGGCGGGGATGCGAGCAGCAACTGTTCGACCAGTACATTGGCCAGAGTCGTTTGTCGGGGGCGCGCTTCTGCATCAACAGCTCGCCGCGGCCGTTGAAGATGAATACGGAGAAGGCACGGTGCAATCGCCCGTCGCCGTCGTGGCAGGCGGCCTTGTCCAGGTATCCGAGTTCGCGGTCTTGCGAGTCGACCAGAATCAGCGGTTCGCTGTCTGACGAGACGATTTCCGACTTGGTGTTCATGGATTGGACGATACGCGACTGCTACCCATGGACCCAATTCTAACCCGCATCTCTGCGCCGGCGTCCAGTGTGCTGTCCCGCAGACAAGTGGGTTTTGGTCGCTGGGCCGTTTTGGTTCCCGGCAAGGCGCGACGACGCCCTGTGGCAGGCCCCACACGAGGAGGAGCAGCGCGGCCGGGGGCCAAAAGGGCCACGAATAATCACACTTGTTTGCGGGACAGCCACCGGTAGTCGCGTTGATGTTTTGAGATAATTCAAGATAACCTTCTCCAGATGCATGCGATTCCCGCAGTTAGGGAAGCATCTCGACGGAGCAATGCAATGACCGGCACCGCCGTGTTGGAAACACCATCCGGCAAGACGCCCTGGAACGAGAATTTTCCGGTGGTGACGCGCTTGTTGCCGGCGCGCCTGCGCCCGCACGTTGCGGCGTTTTACGCCTATGCCCGCGCCATTGATGACATTGCCGACGACCCGCACCTGGCGCCACCGGAAAAGGTGCGTCGCCTGAACGAGTTCGCGCGGGCGGTGAGCGGCCGCAACGCGGTCAGCCCGGCACTGCGCAAAGCCCATGACGTACGCCGCAGCCTGGCCGATACGGCAGTAACCGACCGGCATTGCATCGATCTGACCCGGGCGTTCAAGCAGGATGCATTCAAGCGGCGCTACATGGATTGGGACGAATTGATGGGCTATTGCAGTCTGTCCGCGGCGCCCGTAGGACGCTATCTGGTCGACCTGCACGGCGAGTCGACCGCCCGCTACCCGCAATCCGATGCGCTGTGCAAGGCGCTGCAGGTCATCAACCACCTGCAGGACTGTCAGGAAGACTACCGGTCGCTCGATCGCGTGTACCTGCCCCAGGATTGGATGGCCGAGGCCGGTGTTGGTGTCGAGGCCTTGAATCACCGGCGTTCCTCGACGGCACTGCGCCGGGTATTCGATCTCTGTCTCGACGCTACCGACGGGCTGCTCGCGCTTGCCGGTCGTTTGCCGGGCAAACTGCGCGATCCTCGGTTTGCGATGGATGTCGCGGTGATCGTGGACATTGCCAGGATGTTGAGCGCTGAATTGCGCCGTCGCGACCCGCTCTCGGAACGGGTGGCATTGACCAAGGTACAGTATGCGGCCTGTTGCGCGTACGGTATTGGTCGGGTTTTGTTGCGCAGGGTCGCGCGACGTTGCGGCGCTGCCGGTCGGCTTGTCGGTCGGTGAAGCCGCACGCTGAGTACCGGCAATCGATGGGTTCCATCAGCGGCGTCACCCATCCGGCCTGCCACCAGGTCGACCCGTGGGCGCATGTGCGCGGCGTGGTCGCGAAATCGAAAACGTCCTTTCGGTGGGGCATGCGAATACTGCCGGCGGAACGCAGACACGCCATGTACGCCATTTACGCATTCTGTCGCGAAGTTGACGATGTGGCGGACAAGCCGGGCGACCTCGAAGTCAAGAAAAAGCAGCTCTCGGCATGGCGCGAGGAAATCGAGCGCCTCTATGCAGGGCAGCCGCAGTGGCCGACCACCAGGGCATTGCTGGATCCGGTGCAGCGCTACCACCTGCCAAGGCAGGAGTTCCTGAACGTGGTGGATGGTGTCGAAACCGATGCGCGACTGGCGGTGCGCATGCAGAGGCTCGACGACCTGCTGGCCTATTGCCGCAAGGTGGCCGGGGCGGTGGGCATGCTGTCCATACATGTTTTTGGCGTGCCGGAGCACCCCGGCCCGAGAATTGCCGAGACTCTGGGCAACGCCATGCAGTTGACCAACATCCTGCGTGATCTGAAGGACGATGTCGCCATTCAGCGGTTTTACGTGCCTCTGGAACTGGTTGCCAGGCAGGGCAGCGCCACGAGCTCGCGGCAGAGCATATTCAAGGATCCGCGATTTCCGCCGGCGTGCGCGGAACTCGCCCGACTGGCGCGGGATTGCTTCGCGGAAGCCGATGCACTGATCGGCGGCCTTGGGTCGCGCCGGATGCGGCCCGCCGAGGTGATGATGGCGATCTATCGGGAAACGCTCAGGCGCCTGGAGCGGCGCGGCTGGGATAATGTCGACGGCGCCATACGCCTGAGCGGCACACGCAAAACCTGGCTTGCCCTGCGCCACGGGCTTCTGTAGCGCCTTAATTCTCCGGCGTTGGCAAGTGCGTCATAAGGCTCACGTGGTCGGCGCCGGCCTCGCGGGGCTGTCGGCGGCCGTGGCGCTGACGCGGGCCGGCATGGCCACCTCCCTGTACGAGGCGAGCGGTCAGGCCGGCGGACGCTGCCGCTCGTTTGCGGACCCCGGGCTCGGTTGCAGCATCGACAACGGCAACCACCTTGTGCTCAGTGGCAACAGGTCGGTCATGCGCTACCTGCGCGATATCGGTGCCGGCGATGTTCTTACCGGTCCGGTCTCGGCCCGCTTCCCGTTCCTCGACCTGCGTACCGGGCAGCGATGGCAACTGCGGCCAGATTCCCGAACCCTGCCCTGGTGGGTGCTGGATTCCCGGCGGCGGGTGCCCGATACCGGTTTGCGCGACTACCTTTCCGGGCTGCGCTTGCCCTTTGCCGGCCCGTCCCGGACCGTGACGGACTGTGTCGGCGACAGTGGCGCGCTGTTCGAGAGGTTCTGGGAACCGCTCGCGGTGGCGACGCTCAATACGCCCGTGCAGCAAGCGGCCGCCGGGTTGTTGTGGCGGGTGCTGCGCGAGACCTTTGTCCGCGGCGCGGCGGCCTGCCTGCCGCGAATCGCAACCAAGGGGCTTTCGCAGGCATTCGTCGACCCGGCTGTCGACTTTCTGCGGCGCCAGGGAACAGCGGTACGGTTCGGCTGCCGGCTGCGCCGCATCGACCGGAGAAATGGACGGGTCGATGCCCTGGACTTCGGTGCTCACCGGGTGGTGCTGGAGGCAGGGGACAGCCTGGTTCTGGCGGTGCCGCCAGCGGCGGCGGCGAACCTGCTGGCTGAAGTCGAAGTGCCGGAGAAGAGCAATGCCATCGTCAATGCGCACTTTCGCCTGGCGCAGCCGGCCGGTCTACCGGCCGATCTGCCGCTGCTCGGGCTGATTGGCGGAACGGCGCAGTGGCTGTTCGTGCGCGGCGAGATTGCCTCGGTGACGGTCAGCGCCGCCGATGCCCTGGCGCTGCAGGACGGCGCCGCGATTGCCCGGCGGCTGTGGCAGGACGTGGCCGTCGCATTGTGCCATCCGCGCCAACCCGTGCCGGTGCATCGGATTCTGAAAGAGAAACGGGCAACCATCGCGCAGACGCCGCGCCAAGCGCGCCGGCGCCCCGGCACCCGCACCCCGACCGCCAACCTGTATCTGACCGGCGACTGGACCGATACCGGCCTGCCGGCAACCATCGAGGGCGCGGTCCGGTCCGGCAGCATGGCCGCAACAGCCGTTCTCGATGCCTGATTGACGTTGTAGGACGCATCCGTCCAGGGCAAAAGCGGCGCTGCACTCGAACGACGGCCCGGCCCGTCGGTTGACACTACCGGGTTTCTTCGGCAGGGTTCCGCGCCCCGAGACCAAGCCAGTCTGGGCACATGACCAGTCGTAGCGATCTTTCCCGCGGACCCGGCATTTGCCTGCACAGGGCTCCGCGGTTTGGCCGGCGCATGCATCGGTTCAGGGCGCTCTGCTGCACGTTTCTTTGCGCAACGGGCTTGCTGGCGCCTGCCGCAGGGGCGGCCGCGGACGCGTTGCAAACGGCCCGCCTCGCCTACGACCAAGGACGGTTCCTGGAGGCGGCGGAGTCGGCGCTGGCGCTGGATACGCCCGAGGGGCTGACCTTGGCCAACCTGTCGCTGGTGACCTACGCCTACCACTTTGCCGACGACGACCAACAGCGTGAGTACTACGAGCGCGCCATGTCCCTGGGTGAGGAGGCTGTTGCCCGAGACCCGGACGACGCGGAGAATTTTCTGCGCTGGGCCCATGCCATGGGTCGCTATGCCAAGTTGATCGGCGTGATGAAAGCGGCGCGACAGGGCTTTGCCGGCAGGATTCGCAATGCGCTGGAAACGGCCATCGAACTCGAACCGGGTTCGGCCATGGCCCATGTCGGCCTGGCTGCCTGGCACGCCGAGGCGATAAAGGAAGGCGGGTTTCTGGCCAGGTTCATCGGCGCCTCGAAAAGAACGGCCGAAGCGCACTACGAAATCGCGTTCGAACTGGGCCCGGAATCGAAACTGCTGCTCTACGAATATGCGCGCGGCCTGGTGATGTTGAACAAGGGCAGGAACCTGCAGCGAGCCCGCAGCGTCTATCGGCAGGCGCTGGAACTGCCGTCGCCGACCGTGCCCGACCGGTTGCTCGACCGGCTGATCGAGAAAAAGCTGGCGAAACTGCAGCGCCCGGCGCCTGACCGGTAACGGCAGTTGCCGCGCACCCTGGCCGTGCCGCCCGGTGTCGTTCAGTCGAGGTAGGCCGGCGGCGGCGTAAACCCGAAGCCGGCGGATTCCAGCAGTCGCGCGGCGCCCATGGTCATGAAGTCGCCGTACTCCGGGCCGACGATCTGCACGCCGATGGGCAGCCCCGCATCGTTCAGGCCGGTTGGAATCACCGTCGATGGCAAGTAGCTGGCGCTGGCCAGGCCTGCCCAGAACACCTGGTCGAAATAGGGCCGGGACTCGCCGTTGATGGTGATGGTGCGTTGGCCCATGGGCCGGTGGTCGTGCTTGAATGCAGCCGTGGACATGATCGGCATGAGCAGCAGGTCGTATCGCTTGAAAAACTCGTGCCACTTCCAGCGCAGGTGCGAGCGCCGTTCATCGTTCTGCTTCCAGGTCTTGAAGGAAGCCACCTGGGCGCGGAACACGCGCGCCGCGCTGCTGTCATCGTCGGGGTCGAGAGCCGCCACATGGCGCTGCAGGGATTCGTACTGTGCATCGGGCATGCGCGCGGCCATGGTTGCCTGCAGCAGCACGCTGTATGTTTCGTGGCTGTGGGCCGCGTCGAAATCCGGGCGTGCCCGGTCATCGACCGGCGCGCCGCTGTCACGGAAAGCCGCCGCGACCCGTTCCACCCGTTCGCGCACTTCGGCGTTTACCGGAATCAGGTCGTCGTCCGCCCATACCGCGACCCGGAAGTCCTTGAGCTGGCGCCCGTCCGCTGTCGGCAGGTCGAGCCGGTAGCCCCGCGCCATGATCTCGTCGGGCCCGGCCATGACCTGCACCGCGGTTTGCAGGTCGGCGGCGGAGCGGGCCAGCGGGCCGATGACAGAGATATCGGGTTTGCTGCGCACGTCGCCCGGCGGCGCGTGTCCGCGGATCCACAGCAGGTTCCAGGTGGGTTTGTGCCCGAACACGCCGCAATAGTGCGCCGGGTTGCGGATCGACCCGCCGATGTCCGAGCCGGTCTCGATGCCGGTGAGGCCGGCGGCCAGTGCGGCAGCGGAGCCGCCGGAAGATCCCCCCGGAACCCGGCTGGGGTCGTACGGGTTGTTGGTGGTGCCGTAAACCTCATTGTAGCTCTGGAAATCGGCCAGCATGAGCGGCACGTTGGTCTTGCCGAAGACGATGGCTCCCGCCTGCTTGAGCCGCTTTACCGACTCCGCATCTTCCCGGGCGATGTTGTCGCGCCAGTCCGGATTGCCCCAGGTGGTGGGCGTGCCGGCGAGGTTGTACGACTCCTTGACGGTCATCGGCACACCGTGCAGCGGCCCGAGCCTGTCGCCGGTGGCAATGGCCCGGTCGGCGGCCCGCGCCTCGTCGAGGGCCTGCTCGCGGACCTCCACCACCAGGGCGTTCAGCGTGTCGTTGTGGCGGTCGACCCGGTCGAGGTAGTGGCGCAGTATCTCTTCGCAGCCAAGTTTGCCATTGCGGATTCGGGAGGCGATGGTCGTGGCGGAAAGAAAGGCTAGTTCACTCATCGGCGGTCTGGATGGTTGCGCAAGGGGCGTCAATTAATACCCCATCGACACCGGCAAAGCGAGTACGGGCGCCCGCTCATCTGGTTGAAGGATGTATCGCCTTGGCGCATATTGCCCGCCTCACGCAATTGCCGCACCGGAATCCACCTCATGAAACACCTGACCCGGGAAGAACTCGAAGCGGGTTTCGCTCACGTCCGGCAATCGCCCGAGGACGGCGGTCCGGTGCAGATGATCGTACGCCGGCCCGGAACCGATCAGCGGGAAATGATGGATGAGGGCTTTCTCGACCCCGAACGAGGGCTGGTCGGCGACAACTGGCATACCAACAAGTACGGTCTGAAATCGGACGAGTTGCTGGATACGCAGATTACCGTCATGAACGCCCGGGCCGCGGCGCTGGTCGCACAGAGCCGGGAGCGCTGGGCGCTGGCGGGCGACCAGCTTTACATCGACCTCGACCTGAGTGACGAAAACCTGCCGCCGGGCACGCGCCTGCGGCTTGGTGCGGCCGTCATCGAGGTAACGGCCGAACCGCACACCGGCTGCCGCAAGTTCTCTGCACGCTACGGCCCCGACGCTACACGCTTTTTCAATTCGCGGCGGGGCCGGCAGTGCAACTTGCGCGGCATCAACGCGCGGGTGGTCGAGGCCGGCACCGTTCGGGTGGGCGATACGGCCAGCAAGATTCAGGGCTGACGGCACAACTTGACGGCCGCGCCGCCCGGCCCAATTGACCACCTGATCCGCATGCGAGAGGGGCATTCCAGCGGTGGCGGGGCAGCATGCCGGGGCCGCTTCGTTCAGATGCGCTGTTGCTGCCGTACCGGAAAAAACGCGTGGCGAAACCACAGAAACGCGGCAATGCCCATCAGGCAGTTTGCAACGGCTGTGGCCAGGAATATGCCTTCGTACCCCCAGACTTCGTTGAGCATCAGAGCGAGGGGAACATTCAGTACGAACATGCGGGCGAACGACAGGACGGTCGATGGAATGGGTTTGCCGAGCCCGTTGAAGGATGCCGACGCAATCATCAGCACGCCCCACAGCCCGTGGCTCCAGGGCACCAGTGCCAGATAGAACACGGCAACGGCCGTCACCTCGCGATCGTCGCTGATCCAGGGCGCCATGGTGCTGCCGAAAAGAAACAGCACGCCGGCCGTCAGCAATCCCCAGCCCAGGCAGAAGACGTAGGCGGCCTGCATTCCGCCGCGCACCCGGTCCAGCCGGTTGGCGCCCCAGTTCTGCCCGACGAAGGGACCGATGCTGCCCGACAGGGCGAACAGGGCGATGATGGCCACGATCTCGATGCGGGTGGCCACACCGAACCCGGCGACCACGATTTCGCCGTGATCGGCAAGCAGGCGCGTGATCACGGCAGCCGATATGGGGCCGATCAACTGGGTGGCGATGGCGGGGACACCGATGTGCAGGATGCGCCGGGTGGAGCCCCAGAACCGTTTCCAGATGGCTGTGGTGCCGACCAGTTCGCTGCGGTAGAGATAGTGCAGGAGCACAACTGTGGTGATCAGCCGGGTGACGGTCATGGCGGTGGCCGCGCCGGCCAGTTCCATCCTGGGGAAGCCGAACCAGCCGAAGATCAGGATGGGATCGATGGCCAGGTTGAGAACCGCTCCCAGGGTGATCACCACGCCAGGTATGTTGGCACTGCCGGCGGCGCGCATGACGCTGCTGGCGGTCATGCTGATGGTGAACAGCACCACGCCCGGGAAGTAGATGTCCAGGTAGCTGTGAATGAGGGGCAGCATGTCCCTGGGCGCGCCGAGCGCCAGGAACACCGGGTCGATGGTGGCCCAGCCGGCCACCGCCAGCAGCGCCATGGCAATGGTGACCAGCACGATGCTGTGCGTTCCCAGGCGCCGCACATCGTCCCGGTCGCCGCTGCCGACGCTGCGCGCGATGATCGATGAGGCGCCGATGCCGATGCCGAGCGCGATGCTGGACAGGATCATGGTCAGGGGAAAGGTGAAGGTCATCGCCGCCACATGGCCGATGCTCAACTGGCCGATGAAACCCATCTCCAGGGTCTGCACGATGATCGCCGAGGAGATGCCCATGGTCATGGGGGCCGTCAGCTTCAACAGCGAACGGGGTACTGAACCCTGGGTGAGATCTCGTTGCGTCATGCGTCCTGGTGAGTCGCCACGGTCATGCGGGCAGCAGCGTTGCACCCCTGAACGGGAGCGGGCTTGCCGGGGGTGTCTTGCTGCGCAGTCAAAGCATACCGAAGCCCCCATCGTACATGAGCGCCTGTGGGCAGTGCGCGCCAAGACTCCCCGGCATGGCCGCTCGGTGTCTGGAAAATCCACGCCGCCGGACTATTTGTTCCCGGCGAGCGTGCAGGCGGCTGCCATGATAGATAATGGCACCTTTGTGTAGCGGTGGCCGGTCGATGTTGGGTTATTCGGAAAGAGTTGAAATCGCCGCGGAGCAGAAGCAGTTTTGGCTCGAACTGGCTCTGGAACTGGCGGAACAGGCGGGGGCTGCGACGCTGCCGTACTTTCGTAACGCCGCGGCGGTGGACAACAAGGGCGGGGCGGCGGAGCAGGGCCGGGGATTCGATCCGGTAACGGAGGCAGACCGGCTCGCCGAGACGATCATTCGGGAACGCCTGGGGCGGGACTGCCCGGATCACGGCCTGTTCGGTGAGGAATTCGGTTTTCTCGAAGGCAATGGCCTGACCTGGGTGATCGACCCCATCGACGGTACGCGTGGTTTCGTGACCGGCATGCTGCACTGGGGCGTGTTGCTCGGGCTGTTCGACGGGCGCGAGCCGGTACTTGGCGTCATGCACCAGCCGTTTGCCGGGGAGTCCTTTTTCGGCACCGGCGAACGGGCCGGCTACCGGCGTGGTAGCGAGAGCCGCGATTTAAGGGTGCGCCCCTGCGCGGCCCTGGGCGATGCAGCGCTGGCCGCAACCACCCCACGCATCTTTCAGACCGCCGAAACACTCAATGCGTTTCAAGCGGTCGATGAGCGGTGTCGCTTCACCCGATTCGGCGGCGACTGCTACAACTATGCGCTGCTTGCCATGGGCTGCCTGGATCTGGTGATCGAGGACAGTTTGCAGGCCTACGACATTCAGGCGCTGATTCCCATCGTGCGGGGCGCGGGCGGGATCATCACTTCCTGGTCCGGCGGCGACCCTGCCATGGGTGGCCCGGTGGCCGCGGCGGGCGACCGGCGGGTTCACGAGGCGGCCCTCAAGATTTTGAATGCGTGACGGCCTGCCCGGTGCGGTAGCGGCCCAGGATGAGGTCGCGCAGGGTGTGCACCACCAGTACCCGCTCGGCGGTCTGAACGCGCTGTTCCAGATCGGCGACGGTGTCGCCTGGCGGTACTGGCACACGCACCTGGGCAACGGTCGGGCCGGTGTCGTAGTCGGCATCCACGAAGTGCACCGTGGCGCCGGATTCCCGCTCGCCTGAATCGATCACCGCTTGGTGCACCTTGCGGCCGTAGAATCCGCGGCCGCCGTGTTTTGGCAACAGGGCGGGGTGTGTATTGAGTATGCGGTGCGGGAAAGCAGCCAGCGTCCGGTCGCCGAGTTTCTTCATGTACCCGGCAAGCATGACCCAGTCGGCGCCTGCGCCGAGCAACGCATCGCGGATGGCACGGTCCAGTTCTTCCGGGTCGGGGTGCGTTCTGCTGCTGAGGTGCAGGCATGGGATGCCTGCCCTGGCGGCGCGCTCGAGGGCCAGTGAGCCACTGTTGTTGCCGATGACCAGAACGACCTCGGCCGGCAGGTCGCCGGCACGAGAGGCGTCCATGACGGCTTGCAGGATGGAGCCACCGTGGGAGGCGAGTACGGCGATGCGGGTCATTGCGGCATTGTGCCGAATGGCCTGCGGCAAATCATTGTTTGCCGGACCGTCATGGGCTGGTCAGGACTCATGCCGGCTCAGCGATAAGCTTGCGCCGGCAGCCAGGTCACCAGTTCCTGCCAGTTGAAGATGATGATCAGTCCGGCCAGTTGCAGCAGAATGAACGGGATGACGCCCCGGTAAATGGTGCGCACGTCGATCTCCTTCGGTGCGACTCCCTTCAGGTAAAAGATCGAGAATCCCACGGGCGGAGTGAGAAAGCTGGTCTGCAGGCAGACGGCGAACAGCACCGTGAACCAGACCGGGTCGAATCCCAGGTTGACCACCACAGGCGAGACCAGCGGCAGAATGATCAGCGTCAACTCGATCCAGTCCAGAAAGAACCCGAGCAGAAACGTGGCGAACAGGATGGCGATGACGATGCCGGCCGGTTCGAACGGCAGGGTGAGCAGTGCCCGCTCGATCAGTTCATCGCCGCCCAGGCCGCGCAGCACCAGGGCGAATGCGGTGGCGCCGAGCAGTACGGCGAAAATGAAAGCAGTGGTGCGCGTGGTCTCCACCAGCACCTGCTTCATGACGCCACGGTCGAGTTGCCGCTTGACCAGTGCCAGCAGCAATGCCGCCGCGGCGCCGACGCCGGCCGCCTCGGTGGGTGTCGCCAGGCCGAAGAAAATGCTGCCGAGCACGGCCAGGATCAGCCCCGCCGGCGGCAGAATGGCGGCGAACAAGGCGCGGATGGCTTTCCAGTCGACGGTTTGCCGCGCGCCGGCGGGCGCCACCTGCGGCCGCAGGCCGGCGTACAACAGCAGATAGGCGACGTACAGGCCGCCGAGCAGGATGCCGGGAAACACGGCGCCGAGAAAGAGGTCGCCGACGCTCATCGCCATGCGGTCGGCCATCAGCACCAGCATGATGCTCGGCGGTATGAGGATGCCAAGGGTGCCGACGGCGCAAACGGTGCCGGAGGCCAGCGAGCGGTCATAACCCTGATTGAGCATCACCGGCAGGCCGAGCAGCGCCAGCAGCACCACCGAGGCACCGATGATGCCGGTGGTGGCGGCGAGCAGCACGCCGATCAGCGTGACCGTAACCGCCAGGCCGCCGCGCACACCGCCGAACAGCCGCGAGAAGCTGACCATGAGTTCCCGGGCGATGCCGGAACGGTCCAGCAGCAGCCCCATGAAGATGAACATGGGCAGCGCCACCATCACCCAGTTCTCCATCACGTTCCAGGAACGGTCGACCACCAGCGAGGCGTAGTTCCAGTCGATGGCAAACGGCACGTTGAAGTCCACATGCAGGACGATGGCCAGCGCCGTGAACAGGATCGACAGCCCGCCCAGGATCCAGGCTACCGGAAAGCCGGTGAACACCAGACCGATGAAGCTGGCGAACATGAGCAGCGCCAGCACTTCATTGGGCTGCATGGGCGCTCCTTGCCTGCCAGGCCAGGCGGGCGCGTCGGCATGGCGAATGCGCCCCGGCGCGCGCACCGCCCGGAGATCGAATCAGGTCGAGGGTGACAAACGGTGCGTGCCGGGGGGCGCCGCCGGCCTCATGCAGGGGGGCGGTCGCGTCGTCGCGCCAGTGACTCCGGCAGGCCGTGCCAATGCGCGTTCGCTCAGTCATCGCCGTTTTCGCCCCGGTTTCCATCCTCGCCGTCGCCAGCGTCTAGAAACAGGAAACTCCACACCCTCGACAGCCGCGAGGCAGCCGCCAGCAGCAACAGCAGGAAGCCGAGCGGCAACACCGCTTTCATCGCCCAGCGGTAGGGCAGGCCGCCGGGCGACACCGAGACCTCGCCGAATTCGAAACTGGCGCGCACGAACGGCACGCTGAAGACCAGCACCACGGCAATGAACGGCAACAACAGCAGCAGCAGCCCGTACAGCTCGATCCAGGCTTTCAATGTCGGCGAAAACCGCTCGTGCAGGACATCCACGCGAATGTGCGCGTCTGCGCGCAAGGCGTAGCCGAGGCCGAGCAGGAACCCGGTTGCGTAGAGGTGCCACTGGATTTCCTCGAACTCGATGCGGCCTTCTCCGAACACGTAACGCAGGATCACGTTGACGACGATGACCGCGACCAGCAGCAGCCACAGCCAGGAAGACCAGTGACCGATCCTGTCCAGCCAGGGGTCGACGACGCGGGACAGGCGTGTCTGCGGCAGCTTCAGCCCGAACGTTGCCGCGGGAGTTTCCGCATGCGGCGCGCCCTCCATCAGAAGTCCCTGGGCAGGTAGGCGCGCGCCTTCCAATGTGCGTAGTCGGCGCGGAAGGCGTTCTGCGAGGCCAGGATTGCGGCGAAGTCCGCGTCTTTGCCAGCCTCTTCCTCCAACACCGCGTCGTTGATGCGCTGCAGTTCCCGCAGCACCTCGACCGGCAGGCTTTCGGCCGTGACGCCGACCTCGGGGAAGCCGGCGATCACCGCCCCCTGCAGCGCTTCGCTGCGCGCCAGATTGCGCAGCACGCCGGCCGTGCAGGCCGTCTCGATCATCTTGCGGTCGGCAGCCCCGGTGCGCCTCCAGACATCGGTGTTGACGATCAGGTGCGAGGCCGTGGACGGCTGGTGCCAGCCGGGGTAGTAGTTGAATGTGGCCACCCGGTTGAAGCCGAGCGCCTGGTCGACGATGGGCAAGGCGTATTCCGTGGCATCGATGGCTCCCTTTTCCAGTGCCTGGAATATCTCGCCGCCGGGCAGCATGGTGACCGAAGCCCCGGTCTGCTCGATGACCTTGCCGCCGATGCCGGCGAATCGGATCTTCAAGCCCTGCATGTCGGCCAGGCTGCGTACCGGTTCCCGAAACCAGCCGGCGGTTTCCGGCCCGGTCAGGCCGCAGAAGATGATGTGTGCGTTCTGCTTGGCGTATAGCGCCTGGCCTGCCTCGCGGCCACCGGCTTCGAACCACCAGGCCGCGTACTCCCAGGGTTCCATGCCGAACGGCACGGCGGCGAGCAGAGCCGCGGACGGAATGCGCCCCTGGTCGTAGCCCAGCCAGGTGTAGCCCGCCTCGACCTTGCCGTCGCGCACCGCCTCGCTGATGCCGAACGCGGGCACCACTTCGCCGGGCTCGAACAGGCGGATATCGATGGCGCCGCCGGACGACTCGCGCAGTGCCTCGGTGACGTAGATGGGGTTGTCGCCCAGCACCGGCATGGTGGTCTGAAACGACAGCGGCAGGCGCCAGTACACGCGCCGCACGACGCCAGATTCCGAAGTCGCGGCGGAAGTTTCTGAAGCTCCGGTTCCGCCGGCCGGCCGTAGTGCCAGGCTGCCGACCATCCCGACCAGGAACGCCACCCCGACGGCGACCGCCGCCGAGGCGTTGGTGATCTTGCTGCGGCTCATGTGGTCCCTTCCCTCATGCCGGTTCGCCAACCCTGGGAGCCCGACTGCGTAGCATCAACTGTAACCCGGCGGGGAGTGCCCGTCACATCGGGGTAGGGGCATAATGGCAGCCGCGGGCGTGCTGCGTGCCCGTCTGCGACCGGCCGTCGCAGCATGGACCAGCGGAGGACAGGATCCATGGCGGATGTGGTTTGTTTCGGGGAAATCATGCTGCGCCTGACGGCGCCGGGCCATGAACGCCTGCTGCAGTCGCCGCGTTTCGATGCTGCTCTCGGTGGTGCGGAAACCAATGTGGCTGTGGCACTGGCGGGCTTCGGCATCGATGTCTCGGTAGCGACCGCCCTGCCCGACAACCCGCTTGGCGATGCCACGCTGTCCGCCCTGCGGGCGTTCGGGGTCGGTACCGACGCGGTCTGCCGGCGCGGTGAGCGGCTTGGCATCTATTTCGTGGAGCCCGGTTCCGGCTATCTCGGCACCCGCGTAACCTACGACCGCACCGGTTCGGCCATCGCCACCGTCGAACCCGGCGATCTCGACTGGCCCGCCATACTGGTCGGCGCCCGGTGGCTGCACATCACCGGCATCACCCCGGCACTCAGCCAGGCTGCGGCCGATGCAACCCGCACCGCGGTCGATTGCGCGCGAACACTCGGCGCCACCGTCTCCTGCGATGCCAACTACCGCAGCAAGCTCTGGAACTATGGCGCATCCCCGGCGTCGGTCATGAAAGAACTGGTTGCCGGCGTCGACGTGCTGGTCGCCGGTGCCGATGACTTCCGCGTGATGTTCGAAATAGAGGCTCCCACTGCCGCTGCGGACGACTACGGGACGCTCTACGAAAGGCTGAGCGCCGACGCCATGGCCGCTTATCCCAACCTGCAGATGGTTGCCGGCACCTGGCGCGACGTGCGCGGAGCCAACAGCAATGGCTGGTCGGGCTGCCTGCGTTCCCAGTCCGGGTTCCACCTGGCACGCTACTACGACATCCGCCATATTGCCGACCGCATCGGCACCGGCGATGCCTTCACCGCCGGCCTGATCTACCGCCTGCTCGGCAACGCCCCGCCGCAAGACGCCCTCGAGTTCGCCGTGGCCGCGGGCTGCCTCAACCACGCCATCCCCGGCGACTTCCACCGTACCGGCACAGCCGAGATCGAATCCCTCCTCGGCGGCCAAGCCTCGGCCCGCGTTCAACGCTGAGCCCGACCCCGCCGCGCGGCGCGGCGAACCGCTGCAACCCCACTCGCTGTCCGCAAAAACCACCTCCCCAGACAGATTGTTTCATGCGAGCAGAAAGAAACGATTTGGGAATTGTTCCATGCGAGTGGCGGTTGCAACAGTTAAGGGTGGGACTTCAGCATAAATGCTAGTAAAGTCGCCGCTTTCGCCATCCGGTCCCAGCGCCGGAGTCAAACGGGGATATTCATGCTGATCGGGTTGCCAAAGGAAACCTGGCCCGGCGAACTGCGGGTGGCGCTCGTGCCCGCGGGCGTCAGGAAGCTGGTTGCGGCCGGCTTCGAAATTGCCGTCGAGGCAGGCGCCGGCGCGGCGGCGGGCTATGCGGATGAAGTCTATGAAGCGGCCGGTGCGTCGGTGGGCAACGACCGGGCCGCCATGCTGGGTTCCGCCGACGTCGTCCTGCGGGTACGCAAACCGGATGCCACGGAGACAGCGTTGCTGAAAGCGGGTTGCGTCCACATCAGCTTTCTCGACCCGTTCAATGAAAAGCCGCTGGTGCAGTCGCTGGCCGACCAGGGCGTGACGGTCATTTCCATGGAGATGATCCCGCGCACCACCAAGGCCCAGAAGATGGATGCGCTGTCTTCCCAGGCCAACCTGGCCGGTTACGTCACCGTGCTGCAGGCGGCCTACCACAGCAACAGGATTTTCCCGATGATGATGACGCCGGCGGGCACCCTGGCGCCGGCCCGGGTGTTCGTGATCGGCGCAGGGGTAGCGGGGCTGCAGGCCATAGCCACCGCCAAGCGGCTCGGTGCCCGGGTGGAAGCCTTCGATACGCGGCCGGTGGTCGCCGAGCAGGTGCGATCACTGGGCGCCAAGTTCGTGGAGATCGATCTCGGC
>CAZNFI010000001.1:58894-68475 GCA_964572185.1 uncultured Pseudomonadales bacterium | reverse complement strand
AGAAGGGCAAAATCCGGCGCGATGATCGCGGCCCTTGGTGCAATATGCGGGCTAAGTCAGCGCACGCAGTATCTCTGTCGCGGCATTGCGCCCCGGCAAGCCGCTGACGCCACCGCCGGGATGCGCCCCGGAGCCGCACAGGTACAGGTTATCGACCGGCATCTGGTATGCCGAGTAACCGGGCAGGGGGCGCAGCGAAAAGAGCTGGTCGAGATGCAGCGCGCCGTGGAAGATGTCGCCGCCGACCATGCCGAGATCGCGCTCGATGTCCAGCGGCGACTTGATCTGGCGGCCGAGTACCGACGCCCTGAAATTCGGTGCGTGGCGATTGACGGTGTCGATGACGTGGTCGGCAACCTGTTCCCTGGTGTCGTCCCAGGTGCGGCCCTTCGGCAGGTGGCGTTGAAAGTGCTGGCAGAACAGGCTGGCGACATGCCCGCCGGCGGGCGCCAGGGTGTCGTCCTGGGTGGAGGGCAGCCACAGGGAGATGATGGGGTTGTCAGACCAGCCGTTTGACAGGGCGCTCGAAAAGGCGCGGCGCATGTAGGCCAGTGACGGGCAGATTTCGATGGCGCCCTGGAACATGTCCGGCGTCTGACTGGTGATGCCCGCGAAACGCGGCAACTCGCTGAGCGCCACGTTCATGCGAAAGGTGGCGGAATGGCTGCGATAGGCTTCGATGCGGCGCCGCGTATCGCCGGCCAGCAGCGAGGCATCGAGCAGGCGGGTGAGCAGTAGCTGCGGGTGCAGGTTGGCAGCCACCGCGCGGGCGGTAATGCGTTGTCCCTGTTCGGTAATCACCCCACAGGCCCGTCCGCCCTCCACGCAGACCTCCCGCACCGGCGCATCGGTTTCGATTTCCACACCCCGGGACTCGGCGAATGCCGCCATTGCGCCGGTAATGGCGCCCATGCCGCCCCGCGCATGTCCCCAGGCGCCGATGCGGCCGTTCACTTCGCCGAAAGCGTGGTGCAGCAGCACGTAAGCGGTGCCCGCCTGGTAGGGATCGACGAAATTGCCGATCACGCACTCCAGCCCGAGAATGCCCTTGAGAGCATCGGATTCGAACCAGCTATCGAGGTAGTCGCCCAGGGATTTGGTCATCAGTTCCGCGAGATCGGTGCGCTGCCGGCGGTCGAGTTTTCTGAGCGAGTTGCCGGTGCGCAGCAGGCGCAATCCGTTGCGCCAGCCGCCGCTCAGGTCCGGTGGCGTGTTCAGGGCCAGCTCGCGCAGCGCCAGGGCCACCGCCGTGATGCGCTCCTCGTATTCATCGAAGCGCTCTGCGTCGCGTGCCGAGAATCGGGCGATCTCCCGGCGCGCCTGCCGCGCGTCCCGGGAAAGCAGCAGGCGGTCGTCGTGCAGCAGGCTGATGGTGCCGGCCGGCCGTTCCATGATCTGCAGGCCGTGCCGGTGCAGTTCCAGGTCGCGAATCACCTCGGGGTGCAGCAGGCTCACGGCATAGGAGTAGACCGAATTTCGAAAGCCGGGGTGAAACTCCTCGGTCACCGCGGCCCCGCCGACCACCGCACGGCGTTCGAGCACCTTTACCTTTTGGCCCGACCGCGCCAGGTAACCGGCGCAGGTGAGCCCGTTGTGGCCGGCGCCGATGATGATGACGTCATAGTCGGGCAATGTCGGGGGCCGCCTCCCGGGCTGTGCCCCGATGGGTCCGGGGCTCGATGTGGCGTCAGGGCGATGCAGTACAATGTGCGGAACCCGCGCGGAACGCCGCTGACCGCTTGCACGGGCAGGTTAGCAGCGCCCTCGGGGGTGGTCCAATTCGGGGAACATGGCGGTGCGCATCCCACTCGAAGACTGCGTGGAAATATTGCAACGGGCGGTGGCGGACGGCGGTCTCGGCGCGCCGTTCAAGGTAGACCTGGGCCGGCATGGCGTGGTCTGGATCAACGGCAGCGAGGTCAGCCGCGTAGACGCCCCCGCCGACACGGTGCTGACCGCGAGCCCGGAACTGCTGGCGGAGATCTGCCTGGGCCGCACCGACCCGGTGCAGGCGTACTTTCGCGGGCAGGCGTCGCTGACCGGCAGCGAGCGCCTGGCGATGCAGTTGACCACGCTGATCGATGCGGCGAATGACACAACGCAGCGTATCCCGCGTTTCACCCGGGACGCCGCGGTCTCCGAGATGGTCGACGGCTTGCACGATACCGGCGCGGTCATTGTCGAAAATTGCGTATCCGATGCCCTTGCCGACCGGGTGGCGGCCGAGTTGCGGCCGCATTTCGACCGCTACGGGCACGAGTACTTTGCCGATTTCGAAGGCTACAGGACACTGCGGTTGAGCGAGATTCTGGCGCGCTCCCGTGCTTCCGCGGAACTGATCGGCGAACCGTTAACGCTCGGAATCGTCGATGAGGTGCTGCTGCCGCACTGCATCAACTACCGCATCGGCAGTTGCACCGGCATCGAAATCCTGCCCGGGGAAACCGTGCAGTCCCTGCACCGGGACGACGGCATCTACCCGATCAGCATCGAGGGCCTGGAATTGCAGGTGAGCGCCATGTGGGCGCTCGATGATTTCACGCTGGAAAACGGCGCCACGCACCTCGTGCCCGGGTCGCACCAGGGGCCGTCGCGCAGCGTTCCGGACAAGGCCGCCCAGAGCGTGCAGGCAACCATGGCGAAAGGCTCGTTGCTGGTCTACCTGGGGTCGGTGTTGCACGGTGGCGGCGCCAACCGCACGGATGCCCCGCGTATGGGGCTGATCAATACCTACTCGCTGGGCTGGCTGCGCCAGGAAGAAAATCACTATCTCGCCATCCCCCGCGAAGTGGCGGACAGTTACCCGGAACGCATCCGCCAGCTCATGGGCTACCTGCCGCACGGGCCGATTCTGGGCAGTTACCCGGATACGCCCTGACCGCCGACCAGGCCGGGCTGGAAAACGGAATTTCACGATTGCACCAGGCCGTCCACGCGCGGCAGGCAATCGATTTCCTTGCAGGTGTCCCGGCGCGGGCTGCTCTTCAGATCAACCCGGCGAACGGCAGTACGGTGACTTGCTGGCCTGCCGCCAGGTTGCCGCTGCGCTTGGGAATTCTGATCAGGCAATTGGCAGCGGCGAAGGTGCTCATGCGGTTCGAGCCCTGGTTGCCCGTGGTGCGCACACGAACCTTGCCGCCGCCGTAGCTGGCGATGCCCCGCTGAAATTCCTCGCGGCCGGGTTTGTGGGCGATCGCTTCGGTGAGTTGCGCGCCGAGCGAAACCGGTGGCTGGGGTTGCATGCCGCACAGTCGCTCGATAGCGGGTCTGGCGATCATCAGGAACGTGACAATGGTGGACACCGGGTTGCCCGGCAGGCCGACAAACAGGCTCGCGCCGATGCGCCCGAATGCCAGCGGCTTGCCGGGCTTGATGTTCATGCGCCAGAAGGTCACCTCGCCCAGCGCTTCCACCGTGCTCTTGACCAGGTCGGCATCGCCGACGGAAACGCCGCCGCTGGTCAACAGCATCTGGCAGTCGGCGCTTGCCTGGCCGAGCGCCGCGGCCACGCTGCCGGCATCGTCGGCCAGTACGCCGAGGTTGGCGACTTCGATGGGCAGCGTCGCCAGCAGCGCCTGCACGGCGTACCGGTTGGAATCGTAGATATTGCCGAAGGCCAGTGCGGTGCCGGGTGCCTGCAGTTCATCGCCGGTGGAAAATATGGCGATCCGTGGCCGCGTCCAGACTCGGGCCGTGGCGCGGCCGCAGGCGGCCAGGGTGCCGATGTCGAAGGGGCTCAGGCGCTTGCCGGGCTCGACGATGACATCGCCACCGCGCAGGTCGTTTCCCCGTGCACGTACGTTGTCGCCTTGCCCGGCCGCCTGCACGATGCGAATCCGGTCTCCGGCAAGCTCGCAGTCTTCCTGCACGATGACCGTGTCGCAGTCCGGCGGCAGCGGGGCGCCGGTGGTGATGCGCACGCATTGGCCCGGGCCGACCCGCCCGACAAAGGGATGACCGGCCAGGCTGGCGCCGCCCACCACCAGCGTATCGAGGCCCGCCTGCCAGCGATACGCGTAGCCGTCCATGGCCGAGGCGGGAAAAGGAGGCAGGTCGGTAGCCGAAAGAATCGGTTGCGCGGCGACTCGGCCGAGCGCCTCGGCAATCGGTATGCTCTCGTAGCGTTCGGGCGCCGGAACCTGGCTCAGAACGAGTTCCAGGGCATCGTCGAGGTCCAGCGGCGCGGTGTCTTCAGAATGCACGCGTCACTACCTGCCAGTGTCCTGTCTGGTTGATTTCCTGCATTTCAGCGTGCGGCGCGACCTCCGGAAACTCGCTCGGCGCGCCACTGCGGCGTTGCGACCCTTGCCAATATACTCGATATTAGCCGCGGGCCGCGCGGCGCATTGATGCCCCGGGCGAGCTCTGAATTGCAGGAAATCAACCAGACAGGACGCCAGCGTACTCGATGACCCGGGTTCTCGGCATAGAAACTTCCCGCGAGCTCTGCTCTGCAGCCGTGTTCGGCGATGCGGCAACACGAGAAGAGACACGGAATATGCAAAGGGCGCACAACGAGCACATCCTTGCCCTGGTGGACGGTGTAATGGCTGCCGCAGGGCTGTCCGCCACCGACCTCGACGGCGTGGCTTTCGGCTGCGGACCCGGGTCGTTCACCGGTATCCGCATCGCTGCCTCGGTTGCCCAGGCGATCGCCCTCGGAGCCGGGGCGCGGATACTGCCGGTCTCCTCCACGCTGGCATTGGCGAGGGCCGCCATGCAAAACGGCCTGCCTTTGGGTGCGGGCGCCGTGGTGAGCATTCGCTCCAGGCGCGATGCGCACTACCTGGCCGCCTATGCGCTGAACGACGGTAATCTCGAGGCGCATCGCCCCGACTGCCTGGTCACCGGACACCCCGGCTGGCCTGAGCTTGACGGACCATGGGCACTGGTCGGCGACCGCCCGGACTGGTTGCCGGGAGAGTCTCCCTGCCATGCAGGGGTTGCCGTGAGTGCCGGGCTCATCGCACGCTTGGGTGCCGCGGCGCTCGCTGCGGGCGGAGGGCGGGCGCCGGAGTTTGGATTGCCGGTGTACGTAAGCGGGGATTCTCCCTGGAAACCCGCCGCTCCAGGGGCAGGTTCCGAGGCCTCGAGCACCGCCGGCCCCCCGGATTCGCCCGCCTGACCGGCCCGATCCGGCCTGCCGGCATGAAACCGCGCCTGTACCATCTGGCCGACCTGCCGGTAGACAGGTACGCCGCCCGATTCGATCTGCGCCCGGTCGAGACCGCGCCCGGCAGCCCGGGCTTTCATCTGTTCTACGACCGGTCGGGCATGACGCTCTGCAACGGGCCCGCAGACCCCCTGACCCTGCGCTACCGCGACATCGAGGCACGCGCCGGGCAAACGCTGCTGCTGGCCCGGGCCTGTGCCGCCGCCCGGCGCCCGATGGTGGCGGACCTGATGGCCGGCTGGGGGACCGACGGTCTGGCGCTGGCCCTGCGCGGCTGCACCGTAACGCTGGTGGAGCGCTCGCCCCTGGTCTGGGCCATGCTCGATGAGTTCGTGGCCCGCCACCAGTTGCCGGCGACGGTGGTCTGTGCGCTGGCGCAACAGTGGTGCCGGGACAATCGCAAGGCGGTCGATGTCGCCTACCTGGACCCCATGTTTCCCGCACGGCGCAAGACTGCCCTTCCCTCCAGGCGCATGCAGCTGCTGCGCGAGGTGGCTTGGCCGGATGACATGCCATTGGGCCAGCAGATCGCCCTGGCCCGGGCGACTGCCCGGGACCGGGTGGTGGTCAAACGCCGCGCCCGGGATCCCGCAACCCTCTCCCCGGCATGGACACTGCGCGGACGCAGCATCCGCTACGACATTTACCAGGCATCGTGACCGCGCGGCGACGCCCCGCAACGGGTTGCCGGGCCGCTGGTCGAACAACCCGCGCAGTCAACCGAAGCACGCCCGCTCAGCGTGCCGGAGGAACGTACCTCCTGGCCGCTCGGTGTTCGGAAAAACCACATCGCAGGATTCTGTTCCACGCGAGCTCGTGGCGAAGCCAGGCGTTTCGGTCATAGAATTCACCTGTGGGACTTGCAAGGGGAACCCAATGAGCGAACTTTCCTGGCTGGCGTTGTGGGCGGCGCTGTTCGTGGCGCAGCACCTCGGTGTGACCAGTACCGGGCTGCGCGACCGTCTGGTTGCCGCCATGGGCGAGAAGGCCTATGTCGCCGTCTATTCACTGGTGTCGGTGCTGGTTTTCGTACTGCTGGTAAGTGCCTATAACAGTGCGACACCAACAGTACTGCTGTGGCCGACCGTCGACCTGCTGAGGCTGGTGCCCGTGGTGCTCATGCCGCTTGCTTTGCTGTTGGTCATCGGCGGCTTCATGACGCGCAATCCCACCTCGCTGGGCGTGGTGCTCGAAGAGGGCGCCGAAGTGCCGGTGGCGGGGGTCATGCGTATCACCCGGCACCCGGTACAGTGCGGAATTCTGATCTGGTCGGCGAGCCACCTGCTGGCCAACGGAGACCTGCCGTCGCTGCTCTTTTTCGGCTGCATTGGCGTGGTCTCCGGGTATGGCATGGTGCTGATCGACAGGCGCAAGCAGCAGGTGTTCGGTGCGGGCTGGTCGGCGTTTCGGGATGCGACTTCACTGCTGCCGTTCGCGGCGATTGCCGGCGGCCGCCAGTCGCTGCGACTTGCCGATATCGGCTGGGCCGCGCCACTGTTGGCGGCAGCGGTCTTCCTGGTGCTGTGGTGGGGTCATGTGTGGGTGTCGGGCGTGCCGGTCGGAATGGGGTGGTAACGGGTTGCGGTTCGGCGCTCGGCGATTGCAACGGGTACGTTGCCGTCCCGGCGCGGTGTCGCTTCAGTCCGGAAGGATGGCATAGCGATACTCGGCATCGATGACGCCCGCGGCCCCGCGCAGCACGTCGTCGACGATACTCGTGCGTGTCAGTCCCCCGGAGCCAGTTTCAACGACAGCGCCGTTCTCGATCAGCTGGTCGATAAAGGCATCGAACAGGCGCCCGTCGAAAAATTCCGGTGCGTTTATGCCATGCATGCGCGCCACCTTGCGGGCGGTGAGTTGACTCTTTTCCAGCAACTCGGCCCGCGGTAGGCCGACATTGCCCGATTCGGGCAGCAGGCCGAGCACGATGTAATTGCGTTCCATGATGGGGCGGGCAATGCCGGCCAGCAGATGCAGCCGATAGTGCTCGGCAGATTGCGCGGGCGGCGGTTTCAGGCGCTCGCCGTCGCCGCGCAGCAGGCCCGCGTCCAGCAGGTGTTGCGCCCAGCGGGCGGTGTCGGCCGGTGCGAAGCGCGCGTGCAGTTCCCGGGCCAGGTACGGGAATATCAGGTCGACCATGCGCGACAGCGCCGCACGGGTCAGCGGACGTCGCCGTTTTTCCAGCAGACCGGCGACCAGCGAAGGCAGCGCCAGAGCGTGTGCCGTGTTGTTCCGGTACCAGGTCATCATTACGGCGGTCGAGGGCTGTAGCGCCAGCACCATGCCGAACTCCCGGGGTTCCCGGTTCAACAGGCCGAGTTCAGTAACGTGGGCAATGGCGTCGGTGCCGTCCAGATCGGTGAGCCGATAGTCGTGGTGCGCGCGATGCCGGCGCAGCAGGTCCAGGTAGCAGTCGATCTGCCGGGCCAACGCCGCTTCCGGGATGGCCAGGCGCGGCGTGCAGAGAATCACCAGGGCCGCCAGGTTGACCGGGTTGATGGATGCCACGTCGTTGATGCGCATCAGTATCTCGCGGCCGAGCGCGATAGCCTCCCGCGCCTCTTCCGGGTCGCCACTCGAAACGGCTGCGGCACTGGCCTTCGCGGCGCTGCGTTGCCCGCTGGCCTGGTGTGCCCGGGTCGCGTCCGGCCTTTGCGCAGTTGCCTGGTCAGATTGTCGTTGCGCCAGCCAGTCGTCCAGGTACAGGGGTTTGCCGAAGTTGATCTGCACGTGCCCGAAATTCTGTTGAACCAGTTTCAGGCTGCGCAGGACGTCCAGCACAGACTCGCGTTTTTTCTTGCTGCCGCGGAGTTCATCCAGGTAGGAAGCCGCCTCGATCAGCTTTTCGTAGCTGAAATACACAGGCACGAATGCCAGCGGCCTCGGCAACCCGCGGCGCGCGTGGGCGATGGTCATCTTCAACAGGCCAATGCGGGTTGGCAGCAGGCGGCCGGTGCGCGTGCGGCTGCCTTCGAGGAAAAACTCTACGCAGTGCCCGTTGCGGTAAACCTCGTAGAGATACTCGGAAAACAGCGCGGCGTGAATCGGGTCGCCGCGGAAACTCCGCTGCATGAAGAAGGCGCCGCCACGGCGCAGCAGGTTGCCGACCAACGGCATATTCATGTTTTCGCCCGCGGCGATGTGCGGAATCATCAGGCCGCGCTGAAACAGCAGGTAGGACAGCAGCAGGTAGTCGACGTGGCTGCGATGGCAGGGCAGGTAGACCAGGGTGTGGGTGCGCCCGAGGGCGGCGATGCGCTCCAGGCCGTGCACCTCGATGCCGTCGTAGATGCGACGCCAGAACGCGCGCAACAGTCGCAACAATGCCACCACCGTGGGGTAGGACATGTCTGACGCGATCTTCGTGGCTGCCTGGCCCGCCTGCGCTTGCAGCTTGCGGCGCCGCTGCTCCGGGCTTGTGCCCGGCGCCGCGGCCTGCACCTGCTGCTCGATGGCCGCTACCACCGCTGGGCTGCCCACCACCTGTTGCAGCAGCGTGCGCCGGTGCGAGAAATCGGGGCCGAGCGCCGCCACTTTCTGTTGCCGCAGCCTTACCCGGAGAATCCGCGCGGCGCGGCGCGGCCGCCGCCTGGCATCGCCCTCGGCCGCTTCGCGCAGGCGCAGCGCTTCACCGAAGTCAACGACGATGTGATTGCGGGAGACCAGCATGTTGATGAAACGCTTGAGCCGCGAGGTGGCGGCCCAGTCTTCCGAAAACAGTGTGCCGACCAGCGATCGCTGCCGGTTGGTGGTTCGACCCCAGAACACCTGCACGGGCAGCAGTTCAATGTCGCAGCTCCCGGCATCGGGGCTGTCCAGCAGGCGTGCCAGGCGGGTGGGGATCGAGCGCATGGTGTGGCGTAGCAGGGGTCCCTCGGGGCGATTGAGAAAAACGATGCGCCGCCGTTCTTCCCACTCGCCCAGGCGAATGCCGGCAAGCGGGTCGGGCCAGCCGTTGCCGGCACAGACCAGGTCGAGAACGACCAGGTCGGAAAGCGACCGTTGCGGCAGTACATATACGGTTCCGGGTGGCAGGGCGCGCGGCGGTTCGCCGGCGATGCGCGGCCGCACGATCAGTCGGATCAGGGCGCGCGTAAGGCGGTAACCGTGCCGGCGCAACATCAGGGTTTCCGGCTACTCGGAGCGGCGCGGGGACTCCTGCACACTCGGCGACGAGGACGATCCCTCGAACAGCCCCTCGATCTGGTCCGATACCGGCGTGGTGATTTCCACTTCCCAGATGTCGCGAAACTTGCGCTCGGTCGTGTCATGGACGTCGTCCTGCGACCTGATGATGGTAGGCCGCAAGAATATCAACAAGTTGGTTTTCGAGTTGGTGGTGGACGACGAACGGAAAAAGAACCCGAGGCCCGGGATGTCGCCCAGCAGCGGCACCTTCTTCATCGCT
>CAZNFI010000001.1:35533-58884 GCA_964572185.1 uncultured Pseudomonadales bacterium | reverse complement strand
GTCCTGTATGAGCCCGCCGAGCACGATGATCTGGCGGTCCTCGGCCAGTACGGTGGTCTCGATCTCCCGTTTCGACGTGACCACGTCGGCAAACCCGGCGTTGCCGATGGGCGAGTCCACCAGGTTGGTGATCTGTTGCGCGATCTCCAGGCGTACCGATGTCCCTTCGTGTACATGCGGGGTGACGGTGAGCTGCAATCCGACGTCCTTGCGCTGCACGGTGGTGAACGGGTTGTTGGCGCCGTCGGCCTGGGTGGTGAACGAGCCGGTGCGGAACGGCACCTCGTTGCCGACCACGATCTTCGCCTCCTGGTTGTCGAGGGTCATGATGCTGGGTGTCGACAGCAGGTTGGCGTCGCTGGCGGTGCCGAGCGCGGTGATGATGCTGCCGAAGGAAAACCCCTCCGGGTTGATTCGGGCCACGGCCAGTGTCGGGCTGGAGATGCTGGCCAGGCCCGCCAGCACGTCCGCATCGATCTGGTTGCCCTCCTGGTCGACGCTCAGGTTCTGCAGCAGGTTGGTGATGACGCCGTCGAGGGCCGTGCTGCCGAGGGGCGCGGTGGACCCCTGGGCGTCCGCCGCGGCGGTTTCCGCGCCGATGGCGCGCTGGTCGGAGATCTGCACTTCCACCACCGCCGCTTCGATGAGCACCTGGGTGCGGCGGATGTCGAGCTGATCGAGGAGATCGAGAATTTCGCTCATGGCGCTGGGCGGTGCGCGAACGATGATGGCGTTCAGCGACTCGTCGGCCTGGATGTTGGCCGAGCGCGCCGAATCTTCCTCGGAGCGCTGCTCGAGGGTGCCCCGGAGAACTTCCGATACCGACACGGCATCCGCATGCTTCAGGTAGACCACCTGCACGCCGCCGGTAGCGGTGGCCGGCTGGTCGAGCAGATCGACAATCTTCAGGATCTCGGCGACCGGCCGCGGCTTGCCGCGCACCACCAGCGAGTTGTTGCGCTTGTTGGCGATGATCTGAATGCTCTGCGGACCTGTGGCGTTGGCGCCGATCTGCTTGGGCGCGAGCCGTTCCAGCAACTCCACCACGGTCTCCACCCAGGCTTCCTTGAGCGGCACCAGCACGATCTCGTCCTCTTCGGAGACATCGATCTGTTCGACGATGCGAATGAGCCGCAGAATGTTGTCGGCGTGGTCGCTGATGATGACGATGTTGGGCTCGGTCACGGCGGCGATGTGCCCGTACTGGGGAATGAGCGGCCGCAGGATCTTGACCAGCTCCGTGGATTCGACGTTCTGTGCGGCGACCACGCGCGTCACAAGTTCTTCCGGCGCCACTTCGGTCAACTGGTCATCGAGCCCGGGCGTCTGCTTGCCGGTGGCGCTCTGTTGTATGCGGATCACGTCGCCCGACGGGCTGGCGATGAAGCCGTGTACGCGCAGCACGGAAAGAAACAGTTCGTAGATGCCGTCCGCGTCGAGGGGCGTACTGGAAATGACGGTCACCTCACCCTTCAGGCGCGGGTCGACAACGAAGGTTTCACCGGTGATGTCCGCCACCTGAGTCACGAATTCGCGGATGTCGGCGTTCTGGATGTTGATTGTCCAGGTTTGTGGCTCGGCGCTGAAGGCGGTGCCGGCAAAGGGCAGCAGTAACAGGCAGAACAATCCGGCCGATGCAAGTTGTCGCGCTGACGTCACGATTGTTTCCGGACATTCACGGCAGTCAATTCAGCGATGCCGTTATGAAGAAGCGCCGCTCGCCACGTTGAATTTCCATGCGTGCGGAGCCCTGCGCCAGTATGTTGTCCATTTCCAGCCGGTCGCTTCCGACATCGCCTACCGGCCGGCCGTTGACGGACAGAATGACATCCCCTGGCTGCAGGCCCGCCTGGCGCAGATAGGGAGACTGGGTACCGTGGCCAATGCGATAGCCGGAGGCCGCCTCGCCACTCACCAGCGCAACATCCAGCTCTTCGAGGGCCTGCCCCGGGTTGTTTTTCAGCATGTCCCGATACTTGTTCGCGGCCTGCCGCGGTGTCGGGCGGACGGCTGGGGTTGCCTGTGCGCGCAACCCTGAATTGCCATTGCCGGCGGGCAGGTCGGGCGTCTCGGGGGTAGTGGCGCCGGCCTGCCGCGTCGGGTTGTTCGGTGTAGCCAACGGCTGATCGGATTTCGGGAACAACAGGCGTTCCAGCGTACGGCCCCGCCGCAACAGCACATGGTCAAGGTTGACCGCCTCCAGTGTGGCATTGCCCGGAACCCGGTCGCCGATGTGGAAAAGTGCTTCGCTGCGGCCCTTGTTTGCCAGAATGGCGGTCGACTCGGCCGGATCGTCGGCCACGAACACACCATGCAGCACCAGCGGCAGACGCGTGTCGACCAGCGCCGCCGCGGCGGCCGCGGCAGCCTCCCGACCGGCATTGGCATTCGCTTTGCCGAACAGGTTGGCACGGGCGATGCTGGCCGGGTCCGCAGCCGGCCGCGGGCCGGTTTCAGAGGTTGTGCCCGGCTGTTGCAGATGCGCCGGCGCAACCTTGGCTGGCGTGGCCATCAACGATATCGCGGATGCCAGCGTATAAGCCATGCCCAGTACCATCAGCCACTTGCAGGCCGTGGGGGCATGGGCGACCAGGTTTTGCACGCGCAGTTCCATCGCGCCGACCCTAAAGTATCTTTTCTTCCACCGCCACCACTACCTCATGGTCCGCGGCGCCGCCGGGCCAGGGGTCATCGAGCATTCGCGTCAACAGCTTCGTGATACCGATGTAGACGTAGCCGCTGGTCAATAGCTTTGCCTCGAGAAGCGGTGTGGCATTGCCTTCGGCGAAAACGGTTGCCGATGGCCCGTCCGTGAAGCTCAGGCGCGCCTGCAGGGGAGGCAGCCGGACGACCCGATGCTGCCCGGACAACGCGTAGTGCAGGCGGCCGCCGGACCAGTCCAGCGTGCCGCGGGTGTCGTCTGGCCGATTGCCCGTCATGTGCAGGTAAAGGTCGGAGACCTGGAAACTGCCGGCCATGTTCAGGTCGTAGGCCGCAAGCCAGGGATTGACCGCGGCGGACATGACCTGGCCGGAGGTCGTCAGGGCGACACGATTCCCGCTCAGGCGCAGACTGCCGCCCAGGTCCAGGCTCGCCCCGGTCCAGGCCCAGTCGATTTCGGGGGCCAGCATCAGCAGGCTCGCGGGGCGCACCGACCAGGCTAGGCGACCCTGATTCTGGCCCTGCAAGCGCAATTGACCGGAACCGTTCCAGACCGTACCGGCGGTACCCTGCAGCGTGGCACCCGGTATGCGCTCGAGTGCGGGAGCCACAAGGCTGGCCGGTGCTAGCGCCACACAGAACGCCAGGAACGCCAGAATGCCGACAGTCACCAGGGCACGAATCTGGCCGCGGACTCTGCGCGGACCCCTGCGAAAGGCGTAGCCGGCGTTCCTGGTTCCGGACCGACCTGTCCACGACCGAGTTGCCGTGGCCGTCAAGGGCGACGACATCACTGGCCGTGCTCGCGCCGCCAGCTCGACGTGCTGCCGGGCAGGGTAAACGCGCGCTTGCCAGGTGCAGCCGGTACTTTCACGACTCCTGTCGCCATCGCCACGTTCATTCTGGATCAGGGGCAAGCAGACTTTCCAGAATGCGTTCATAGACCCGGGAAAGCGGATCGAGGTCGGCTATCGAGACACACTCGTCAACCTTGTGAATGGTCTCGTTGACCGGGCCGAGTTCGACAACCTCGCAGCCGAGCGGGGCAAGGAAGCGTCCGTCGGAGGTGCCGCCAGAGGTGGACAGCGCGCATGGCACACCGAGTTCTTCGGCAATGGCGGACTGCACCACGCCGGTCAGGGTGCCGGGCGGGGTCAGGAAAGGCTCGCCGGATAACTGCCAGGCCAGGCTGGCATCGATGTCATGCTGCGCGAGCAGCCCTTCAATGACCGATTTGAGCCCGTTGGAGGTCTGTTCATTGGAAAACCGGATGTTGAAGTCGAGGCCGAGTTCCCCGGGAATGACGTTCAGTGCCCCGGTGCCGGCGGTGATGTTCGAAACCTGCAATCGGGACGGTGGATAGTGCGCATTGCCCTGGTCGAATTCATGGCTGGTCAGGTGGGAAAGGAATGCCGCGACTTCGTGGATGGGGTTCACTGCCAGGTCCGGGTACGCCACGTGGCCCTGCACTCCGTGCACGGTCAGCCGGCCGTTCAGCGAGCCGCGGCGGCCGTTGCGGATGGTATCGCCGAGCACGGCGGTCGATGACGGCTCGCCGATGACGCAGTAGTCGGGGACCTTGCCGCATTGCCGCAGGTGGCCGGCGATGTGTCGGGTGCCGAACTCGGCGATGCCCTCTTCGTCGCTGGTGATCAGGAAGGCGAGCGTGCCGCGGGGTTTCGGTTGCTGCGCCAGGAAGCGTTCGGCGGCGACCACCATGGCGGCCAGGCTCGCTTTCATGTCGGCCGCGCCGCGCCCGAACAGGTAACCGTCGCGGACGGTCGGCTCAAAGGGTGGTGACTGCCATTGGGCCGGCTCTCCGGGCGGCACCACGTCGGTGTGCCCGGCCAGCGCCAGGCGCGGGGCGCCGCTGCCCAGTTCCGCCACGAAGTTGCTGACGTTCCGCCTGTCCAGCCGCGTGACCTGAAAGCCGAGGCGCTGCAGGCGCTCGGCCATGAGCGCCTGGCAGCCGGCATCTTCGGGGGTAACCGACGGCCGCTCGATCAGTGACCGGGTGAGTTCCAGCACGGCGTTCATGGTCGGGTGAACCGATTTGACAGGTAACGGTTCCGCTGCCGGCCGCTCGCCTGCGGTGCAGCCCGGGCGGCGGACCGGGCTGCAACTGCCGGGTCAGTTGTGCGCATGCAACTGCTCGTTCAGGGCGATGGCCTTGCGATTGGTGCGGCACTGCACCTCGCCGCTTTCGCTGTTGCGGATGAACAGCATGTCCGATGCGCCGGCCAGTTCGCGGCCCTTGGCAACCCGTACCCGCTTGCCGTTTTCGTCGATCAGCGTTACCCGGGTGCCGGCGGTGATGTACAGGCCGGCTTCGATGGTGCAGCGGTCGCCTAGCGGTATGCCGGTGCCGCCGTTGGCGCCGATCAGGCACTGTCTGCCGATGCTGATGACGATGTTGCCGCCGCCGGCCAGGGTGCCCATGGTGCTTGCCCCGCCGCCAAGGTCGGAGTGCTCTCCTAGCACCACTCCCTGGGAGATGCGGCCTTCCACCATGTTGGGCCCAAGTGCCGCGGCATTGAAGTTGATTGCGCCGGAGGGCATCACGGTGGTGCCTTCGCCCAGGAAGGCGCCGAGGCGGATGCGGCTCGAGTCGGCGATGCGCACCCCCGAGGGCACGACGTAGTTGGCCATCTTTGGAAACTTGTCGACGGACAGCACTTCGAAGTACCGGCCGGCGATGCGCGCGTCGAGTTGCCGGCCGGCGAGGTCCGGCAGCGCCACGGCGCCTTCGGTGGTCCAGGCGATGGTCTGCAGGTGGGCGAATATGCCGTCGAGGTTCATGCTGTTCGGTAGCGTCAGCCGGTGCGAGAGCAGGTGCAGCTTGAGAAATGCCTCGGCGGTGGAAGCAATGGGCGCATCCGACTCGAGCAGTACCGTGGTCAGTTCCCGGTCCGCTTCGAGCAGCGGCTCGAGATCCGGTTGATGGTTGCGCAGGAAGTCCTGTGCGGCCTGCGCAGGCAGGCTGTGCACACCGGGCGCGAATGTCGTCACGATGGCATCGGCGAGGTCGCCTGACGGTGCCTGGAGGGGCGCCGGAAAATAGTAATCGATACATTCGTTGCGGCTGTCCCGGGTTGCCAGGCCGATTGCGAATGCGAATATGGACACGGAGACCTCCTTGCCGCCCGTGCAAAAGGGGCCGGTAAGCTAACAGCGTCGCTGGCGCCAATCAATCGTGCCGCGGGGCCGGGCGCCGGTATTCGGGAATGCGGCTGGGGCGCGGGTCACGTGGCGCCTCCCGGCCCGGGCCGGTAATATGAAACGCGTTACTTGCCGGGCGATGTTACGGCCCGGCGAAACAGCGAACGGGTGCGCTCGAGGCTCGTTCGACAAGTCGATACGCAAACAGGAGGAGCGGCCCGCATTCCCCCGGCACGCAGATGTCGTTCACACCCACACAGGAACAACAACAGTTTCGCGACATGGTGCGGCGTTTCATGGACGCCGAGTCTCCGAGTTCCGCGGTGCGGCGGCAGATGCACAGCGCCGACGGCTTCGATCGCCAGGTGTGGGCGCGGATGGCGCGGGAACTGGCGCTGCCGGCTCTGCTGGTGCCGGAACGGTTTGGCGGCGCCGGATTCGGCGTGACCGAGGTCGGCATAGCCATGGAGGAAATGGGCCGGGCGCTGTACTGCGGTCCGTATTTTGCTTCAGCCGTGCTGGCCGCGTCGGCCGTTGTGAATTGTGCCGATGACGATGCCCAGGCGCGCCTGCTGCCGGGAATTGCCGGCGGCGACCTGATCGCCGCCCTGGCGGGCAGCTACCGGACGCCGGACGTGCAGTTGCATGGCAATACCCTGTCGGGCACGGCGCGCCCGGTCGTGGACGGCATGGCGGCCGATGTGCTGCTGGTGGTTGCAAGCGGCGCTGACGGCGAGCAACTGTACGAAGTGGATGCCCGCGGACCGGGGGTGCATCGGCGTCCGCTGAACGTGCTCGACCCCACCCGGCGGCTCGCGGAGGTCCGTCTGGACGGCGTGCCGGCCCGACTGCTGGGTGACGCCGCCGACGGGCTGATGCGGGCACTGGACACCGGCGTGGTGGCCCTTGCCCATGAAATGGCCGGCGGTGCGCAACGCCTGTTCGACGACACGCTCGAGTACCTGAAACTGCGGGTGCAGTTCGGCCGCCCGATCGCTTCCTTCCAGGCCATCAAGCACCGCTGCGCGGACCTGCTGCTGAACGTCGAACTGGCGAAGTCCGCCGCCTGGCAGGCGGCCGCCGTTGCCGATCGGCAGAGCCGGCAATTGAGCTACCACGCGAGCCTCGCCAAGTCCGGCGTGGCCGACGCCTACATGCTGGTTGCGGCCGAGGCCATACAACTGCACGGCGGCATCGGCTTCACCGAGGAACAGGACACCCACCTCTGGTACAAGCGGGCCAAGGCCTCGGAAGTGTTGCTCGGCAACCCGTCCTGGCATCGGGAACGCATGATCGCGGAGTTGCAGAAGCGGGAGCGGGCCGCGTGACCGGGCCGCCGGAAAGCGAAGTGCGCGCCGAGGTGCGCGCCTGGCTCGAGCGGAACTGGGACCCGGACCGGTCGCTGGTCGACTGGCGCAACAAGCTGGTCGATGCGGGCTGGGCGATGCCGGAATGGCCCGTCGAGTGGCATGGCCGCGACTATCCCGCCGAACTGGTGCGGGTAGTGGAACAGGAGTTTGCGAAGATTGGCGCCATCGGCGGCGCCAGGGCCGGTATCCGCCTGCTGGCCGCCGAAACGCTGCTCGAACACGGCAGCGCGGCACAGAAGCAACGGTATCTGCGGCGCATAGCCACCGGCGAAGACACCTGGTGCCAGTTGTTCAGCGAACCGGGCAGCGGCTCGGACCTGGCCGGCGGTACCACCCGCGCCGAGCGCACCGGCGCCGGATGGGTGGTCAATGGCCAGAAGGTCTGGACCACCAGCGCCCAACATGCGGACTGGGGGCTGTTGCTGGCCCGTACCGATTGGGACGCGCCCAAGCACCGGGGTCTGAGCTATTTCATCATCGACATGCGTCAACCCGGCGTCGAGGTGCAGCCCATCCGCCAGATGAACGGCCACGCATCGTTCAACCAGGTGTTCCTGAGCGATGCCGGGGTGCCGGTGGAAAACCTCGTTGGCGAAGAGGGCGGCGGCTGGGCCGTGGCCATGACCACGTTGGCTCACGAGCGGCGCCGGGCGGATGGCCTGCGTTCCGGCTATGCCGAACTCGCCGGGGATGTCGAGCGCCGGGGCCGGATCCATGAGGAAGAAGCCAAGGAGCGCGCTACGGTTCTGGCGCCGTACACCTGGTATCCGCAACGGGCCGGGCGGGTCGACCTGGCGCTGCCGCGCGCGCTGGCCAGCGGACGCATTGCCGACCCGGCGGTGCGCCAGGAACTGGCCAGGCTGCTGGTGCTGGCCAGTTCCGCGGAGTGGACGGCGCGCCGCGCGCGCGCCGCGCGGCTGGCCGGCAAGCCGGAAGGCCCCGAGGGTTCGCTGGGCAAGCTGGCGGCCAGCCAGGTTGCGCGCCAGGCGGCCAGGGTGCATACGCTCATTGCCGACGAAGAAGCTCTGTATGCCGGTGACGATGGGCCTGAAGATGGCTTGATCGCGGAGATTCTGCTGTCCGTTCCCGCTGTGTCCATTGCCGGCGGCACCGATGAAATCCAGCGCAACATCATCGCTGAGCGGGTGCTGGGCATGCCCCGGGAGACCCGTTTCGACCGGGGGCCGTTTCGGGACATCCGCGTCAACTGACGGGCACCGGGCCGAACGCACACGCTGGCGTCCCGCCCTGGCGAGCCCGATGGCGTCCGCTGCGGCAGGGCACAGACCCGGGAGGCCAAGTGTTCAGTTCGACAGCGAGTCGAGCGTCTGGCGCAGCGTGTTTTCCAGGGCGTAAGTGAATTCCGGGTCGGTGATCGGCTGGCCGGCCCGGTCCTGCAGGTAGAAGACGTCCTCGACGCGCTCGCCCAGGGTGGCGATGCGCGCCCCGAGTACGGTGATTTCCAGGTCGTGGAACAGCAGGCCGATACGGGCCAGCAGGCCGGGCCGGTCTGCGGTGAGTAGGGTCAGCGTGGAATAGGGGTCGCCGTCCAGGTTGGACAGCTTCGCCTCGGTCGGCCGGGACAGTTGCTTTTGCTGGCGCGAAACGCGCCGGTTGCCGAACGTTCCGGTGTTCGGGTCGGCGACCGCCCGGGTGATCTGCTCCACCAGCGGTTTGCGGTCGCCGCTGATGGGTTTGTGCCGTTCATCGAGTACCACGTAGGAGTTGAAACAGAGGCCGTCCGCAGAGGTGCGGATGTTGGCATCGTGCACCGACAGGCGCAGCCGGTCGATGGCGATCACCGACGCAGCGAAAAGGTTCGGCTTGTCCCGGGTGTAGACGAAAATCTCGGTGGCGCCGTCGCCGGGCACCTGGCCGGTCATGTTGCGCATCAGCACCAGCGGACCGGCGCCCGGGTCGTGGCCGGCCACCGCGGCGGTGATATCGGCGATCTGGGCGGGCGTATGCCGCAGCAGGAAATCGTCACCGAGCAGCTTCCAGACGGGCCGCGCTCGGGTTTCGTCGATATGGGCCGCGGCCAGCCGTTCCAGAGCGCCTTCCCGGCAGGCGCGCAGCGTCGCCTGCCGGTCCACCGGCGACTCCAGGCCGCCTTCGAGCAACTTGCGCGTCTCCGAATAGAGCTGTCGCAGCAGCGTGTCCCGCCAACTGTTCCACAGCGTGGGGTTGGTGGCGGTGATGTCGGCGACAGTCAATGCGTACAGATAGTCGAGCCGGCGCTCCGAGCGCACCAGTTGCGCGAACTCGAACACCACGTCCGGGTCGTAGATGTCGCGCCGCTGGGCGGTGCTCGACATCACCAGATGATTCTGCACGAGCCATGCGACCAGTTCGGTGTCGTCCGCGTTCAGCGCGTGGCGTTGGCAGAAACGTGCCGCGTCCCTGGCGCCGAGCGTGGAGTGGTCGCCGCCGCGCCCCTTGCCCATGTCGTGAAACAGCCCGGCGAGATACAGAAGCTCGACCTTGGGTATGGTCTTCACGCAGTGATGCGCAAGCGGGAAAGCCGCGGCGCGGGAACGGTAGCGGAACAGCCGCATCTGGCGGATCACCATCATGGTGTGGGCATCGACCGTGTAGATGTGAAACAGATCGTGTTGCATCTGGCCGACCACATCGCCGAATTCGGGTATATAGCGGGACAGAATGCCGTAGCGGCGCATGCGCGTGAGTTGCGTGACCAGCGTGTAGGGCGCCTTCAGCAAGGCGATGAACAGGCGCTGGTTCTCCGGGTCATCGCGAAACGCCTGGTCGATGCGATGCACGTGGTCGCGGATCAGGCGGATGGTACCGGCCCGCACGCCGGCGATGTCGCGCCGGTTGGCAAGTATCACGAACATCTCCAGCAGCGCGCTGGGCCGGGCCGCGAACACATCGGCCCGGGTCGCCTCGATGTGGCTGTCATTGATTCGGAAACGCTCGTTGATGGATTCGAGGCGGGGCTTGCCCCGGGCCAGCGCCTCCTCCAGAAACTGCAGGACAATGTCGTTCACCTCCCTGAGCGACAGCACGTAGCGGTAATACTGGTGCATGAAGCGCTCGACGCCGGGCCGCGCCTGGGTGTCGACGTAGCCGAGCCGCTCGGCGAGCGTGCGCTGGTATTCGAACTGCAGCCGATCGTCCTTGCGCCCGGCCACCAGGTGCAGCCCATAGCGCACCCACCACAGGTAGCGCCGGCCGTTGGCGAGCCAGGCGCGTTCTTCGGCGGTGAGGATGCCGAGGCGCTCGAGTTCCGCCGGGTCGCTCGAGCCGAACTGGCGCGCGCAGACCCACAGCGCCGTCTGCAGGTCGCGCAAGCCGCCTGGCGAGGCCTTGATGTCCGGTTCCAGGTCGTACTCGACGTTGTTGAAGTGCCCGTGCCGCTGTTCCTGCTCATCCCGCTTTGCGCGGAAGAAAGCAGCCGCGGGCCACAGGCGCGGCCTGCTCATGGCGCGGTCGAGCTTGTCCACCAGTTCCCGTATCCGTTGGTTGTCCGCGCCGGTCAGCTGGCGCCGCTCGAACATGGCGGTGGCCACCGTGATGTCGTTGGCGGATTCACTGACACAGTCTCGTACCGTGCGCACGCTGTGACCGACATCGAGGTTCAGGTCGTAGAGGAAGCGCACGAAAGCCTCTATCTCGGCCTGGTGCCTGCGCGGGTTGCGGGCCAGAATCAGCAGGTCGATATCAGAGCCGGGATGCAGTTCGCGGCGGGCATATCCGCCGAGCGCGAACAGCGCCGCCCGGTCACGCGCGATGTCACTGAAGTGCCCGTGCCACGCTTCTCGTACCTGGCCATCGAAGAATTCGACCCGGTCGGCAATGATCGCCTCGATGGGCTCTCTCGCCCAGTAACGCTCGGCTAGCACGGCCTCCTGTTCGGCGATGCGGGCCCGGTACTCGGCGATGTTCACAATGCGCCGTGCATGGCATTTGCCTGGTGAGGGGCAGTGCTCACCGATTGATCGGCGACGGCTTCAAGCCGGGAGTCCGGCCAGGTCTTCTTCGGCGCGCCTGGTCAGCACTTCCACTCCCTGGCCGGTCACGAGCAGCGTGTGTTCCCACTGGGCGGAGAGTTTGTGATCCTTGGTCACCACGGTCCACCGGTCCGGCAGCATGCGGATGTCGCGCCGGCCGGCGTTGATCATGGGTTCGACCGTAAAGGTCATGTCCTGCTCGAGGGTGAGGCCGGCCCCGGGGCGGCCGTAGTGCAATACCTGGGGCTCATCGTGGAAGCGCTTGCCGATGCCGTGTCCGCAGAACTCGCGCACCACGGAAAAATTGTGTGCATGGGCGTGTGTCTGAATGGCATGGCCGATATCGCCGAGCGTGGCTCCTGGCCGAATCGCCTCGATGCCCCGGTACAGGCACTCCTGGGTGACCCGCACCAGACGCTCGGCGAGAACCGTCGGCTTGCCGACAAAGAACATCTTGCTGGTGTCGCCGTGATAGCCGTCCTTGATGACGGTGACGTCGACATTCAGGATGTCGCCATTCCTGAGGATTTTCTTCTTCGTCGGAATGCCGTGACAGACCACATGGTTGACCGAGGTGCAGATGGATGCGGGGAAGGGCGGCACGGTGGGAGAATTGCGGTAGTTCAGCGGCGCCGGAATGCAGCCCAGTTCATCGACGATGAAACGGTGACAGACATCGTTGACCGCGCCGGTGGTAACTCCCGGCACCACGTGCTCGCCGATCATGTCGAGCACGCTCGCCGCCAGGCGGCCGGCGACGCGCATGCCTTCGAGATCGGCTTTGCTGTTGATTTTGGCAGCCATGGGGCCGTTATGGTATAAACCGCGCCGCTCGGGAGCAACGCGCTGGTGTCGCGCCCGGGTAAACGCCGCGACGAAAAGGGAATTGCAGGCAGTTTTCGCTGATCGTCGGCGGTCGTAATTCGCACGCGGTTCGACACGGGCCCACGGGTGCCGGCGGCGGGTGGAACCATCAGGTTGCCGCCCCGATCGACGGTTTGGGTCCGGGAACGGCGGAGGCTCAACCCGGAGAAAAGAAATTGAGCATAAACATGCGCGACATGCTGGCCGCTGGTGTTCACTTCGGCCATCAAACCCGCTTCTGGAACCCCAAGATGAGCCCTTTCATCTTCGGGGCTCGCAAGAAGATCCACATCATCGACCTGGAGCAGACCGCGCCGGCTTTCGAACGCGCCCTGACGGAACTGCGCAACATGGCGAGCCGCGGCAACAAGATTCTGTTCGTGGGCACCAAGCGCTCTGCCGCCAAGGTGATCAGGGAACAGGCAATCCGCGTGGACATGCCGTTTGTCGACCAGCGCTGGTTGGGCGGCATGCTCACCAATTACAAGACCATCCGGCAATCCATCCGCCGCCTGCAGGACTTGGAGAAGCAGGCGGCAGAGGGCGGCCTGGAGAAGCTGACCAAGAAGGAAGCGCTGCACCAGCGGCGGCTGATGCAGAAGCTGGAACGCAGCCTCGGCGGCATCAAGAACATCGGCGGCCTGCCCGACGCCCTGTTCGTTATCGATGTGCAGCACGAGCGCATCGCCGTCAGCGAGGCCAACAAGCTTGGCATACCGGTGTTCGCCATCGTCGATACCAACAGCGATCCGGACGGCATCGACTATGTCATTCCCGGCAATGACGATGCGATCCGTGCCATTCGCCTGTACGTCACCGCGGTTGCCGATGCCATACAGGAAGGCAAAGAAAACGCCAGCCTGGGCGGAATCCAGGATGGGGAAAGCGTGTCCGGTGAGCCCTCCGCGGCGGTGATGGCCGGCGGCGACGAGTATGTCGAGGTTGCCGAGGACGGGGATTCCGGGGAATTCGTGGCGGCGCCCTCGGGCGAGCAACAGTAAGGAGCACGGCGATGGCCATTACGGCGAAACTGGTCAAGGAGCTGCGCGACCGCACCGGGCTTGGCATGATGGACTGCAAGGCGGCGCTGCAGGAGGCCGGCGGCGACATCGAGACGGCCATCGAGCAGTTGCGCAAGAAGAGCGCCGTCAAGGCAGCGAAGCGCTCCGGGCGCACGGCGGCGGAAGGTCTGCTGGGGCTGAAGGTGGCCGATGACGGCAAGCGGGCGGCGTTGGTGGAAATCAACATCGAAACCGATTTTGCGGCGCGTAACGAGGTGTTCACCCGCTTTGTCGGTTCGGTTCTCGATGCGGTCTACGAGAACGGCGGCGACACCGAGACGGTAGCCAGCCGCTTCGCCGCCGAACGTGAAGCGCTGGTGCAGGAGATCGGCGAGAACATCGCCGTGCGCCGGGTGGCACGGCTTGACGCGGACGACGGTTACATCGCCGGTTACCTGCACAACGACAACCGCAAGGCGGCACTGGTGGAAATCTCGACGGACGACAGCGTGCTGGCGCGGGACCTGGCCATGCATGTCACCGCCCACGACCCGACGCCGCTGGTGGTTAAACCCGACGACCTCGATGCCGCGCTCATCGACAAGGAACGGGACATCTACCAGGCCCAGGCCGAGGCCGAGGCGGAGTCCGAGGCGGCGGCCGGCAGGAAGCCGAAACCGCCGGAGATTCTGGTCAAGATGGTTGAAGGCAGGGTGCGCAAGTTCCTGGCCGAGGTGAGCCTGGTCGAGCAGAAGTTTGTCAAGGACGCGGGTCTGAAGGTGGGCAAGCTACTCAGCGCCAGGCAGGCCGAATGCCGGCGATTCCTGCGTTTCGAGGTAGGCGAGGGCATTGCCGTCGAGCGCGCGGACTTCGCTGCGGAAGTTGCGGCACAGGCCCAGGGAACGGGCTGAGGGGCGGTGCGCCAGCCCGGCGGCATCGCAGTGAGCGGGTGCGAACTCGGCCCGTTTGATGACCGGATCCGCGAACAGCCGGTTTAGCATCAATCGCTGGAGCGCTGATCGATGCCCCGACTGCTGCTGAAACTGTCCGGGGAGGCATTGGCGGCCGGTGCGGCGGGCGGTATCGATGCGGACATTCTGGACCGGCTCGCCAGCCAGATTGGCCAGGCCAGGCAATTGGGTGTTCAGTTTGCCGTCGTGCTCGGCGGCGGCAATCTTTTTCGCGGTGCGCAACTCGCCGCGGCTGGCATGGACCGGGTAACCGGCGATCACATGGGCATGCTGGCGACCTGCATGAACGGCCTTGCCCTGCGCGATGCGTTGCTGCGTTGCGACGTGCCGGCGCGCGCCTGGTCCGGCCTGGCCGTGCCCGGTGTACTGCCGGCATTCGATACCGGGGCGGTGCGCGCGGCGCTCGATGCCGACGAGGTCGCGGTGCTCACCGGCGGCACCGGCAATCCCTACTTCACGACCGATACGGCGGCTTGCCTGCGCGGGCTCGAACTGAAAGTCGATCAGGTGCTCAAAGCCACGAAAGTGGACGGTGTTTACACTGCTGACCCGGTAACCGATGCCGACGCGATTCGATTCGATGAACTGGATTTCGACGATGCCCTGGCGCGAGGCCTCAAGGTCATGGATGCCACGGCACTGTGCCTGTGCCGGGACAATGCCCTTGAAGTGGTGGTTTTTGCAATCGATGCGCCCGACGCGTTGACCCGGATTGCCAAGGGTGACAAGGTGGGCACCCGAATCGTACCTGCGATCGAGGCGCCGCGTTGATGAATGAAATGGTGGAACTCATCGAGGCCGATGCGGACGAGCGCATGGGCAAGTCGATCGACACCATGCACGCGGCATTCGCGCGCATTCGTACCGGCCGCGCCCATCCCAGCCTGCTCGATTCCATCGACGTGCCGTACTACGGTAGCGACACGCCGCTCAACCGGGTGGCCACCATTACCGTCGAGGAGGCTCGGACCCTGGTGATCACGCCCTGGGAAAAGAGCCTGATTCCCCAGATCGAAAAAGCAATTCTCAAGAGCGACCTGGGCATCACACCGGCAGGCAGCAAGGATGCGGTGCGTGTCCCTTTGCCGGCGCTGACCGAAGAAAACCGCCGCGACCTGGCGCGCCAGGCCAGGCACGAGGCGGAAGCGGCACGCATTGCCATCCGCAATATCCGTCGCGATGCCATTCACGAAGTCCGTGAACTGCTCAAGGAAAAGGAGATCGCCGAGGACGACGAGCGGCGCGCCGAGCAGCAGATTCAGCAGATCACCGACCGCCGCATCAAGGTGGTCGATGCGGAACTGGCCGCCAAGGAGGCGGACCTGATGGAGATCTGACGGGGCGATGCCGCAGTACGAGGAGACAGGCGAGGCGCGTAAGGTTCTTGAGCGATGTATGTGTGAACAGATGAATCGTATCGGCGAACAGAGTCGGCAAGTTGCGGAGCAACTTGAATGCTTCGCCGACAGGCGAGGCGCCTAGCCACGCATGTCACAGTTGCAGGCCAGCATCCCGGAACACAGGCCGGCGCGGCTTCCCCGGCACCTGGCCATCATCATGGACGGCAATCACCGCTGGGCCCGTCAGCGGCGCTTGCCCGGGGCCATGGGGCACCGGGCGGGAGCACGCAACGTGAGGCCGGTGGTGGAAGCCTGCGCCGAGCAGGGCATTCGCCGCCTTACCCTGTTCGCATTCAGCACCGAGAACTGGCAACGCCCCCAGGGCGAGATCAATCTGCTGATCGGGTTGATGCGCAGCGTCTTCGAAAACGATCTCGATGAACTGCACCGCCGGAAGGTGCGCCTGCGCATCATCGGCGATCGCTCGCGCTTCCCGGCGGACCTGCAGATGCAGATGAACCGCGCCGAGTCGCTGACCAGGCGCAATACCGACGTGATTCTCAATATAGCCGCCAATTATGGCGGGCGCTGGGACATCACCGAAGCGGCGCGAAGCATGGCCCTGGCGGTTGCGGAAGGCCGCCTGGCGGTGGACCGCATCGACGAAGACGTATTCGAGTCGTACCTTTCGCTGGCCCCGGCGCCAGCGCCGGACCTCTGTATCCGAACAGGTGGCGACCAGCGAATCAGCAACTTCCTGCTCTGGGACTTCGCCTACACGGAGTTCTACTTTACCGATGCCTTCTGGCCTGATTTCGACGTGCAGGAACTGGCCCGTGCGCTTGACGCGTTCGAAGAGCGCAAGCGCCGTTTCGGGTGCCGGGAGTAGGCGTGCCGCATACGTGACGCGGCATCACACTCGCGGTGCGGCATCGCGCACGACGCGGCGTTGCGGTTGCGACGGGGTCGATCGATCGACGTGCCACGTGCGGCCGTGCCGTACAAGCCACTGCCCTTGTCCGGAGCCTGGCCGATTGGACAGGCGCGGCGCGGTTGAGCGCGGTTGAGGTCGTGGCAAGGTGTTCCGCAGTCGCGTAGTCACCACCCTGCTGCTGCTGCCCGTGGCCGTGGGATGCATATACCTGAGCCCGCCCTGGTCGGGAATCCTGTTTGCCGTGGCGGGCGCACTCGGCGCATACGAGTGGGCGGGTTTGGCGCGGTGGCCAGAATCCAGGCAGCGGGGTTCGTTTGCCGCTGCGTTCCTGGTGTTGGCGGTCGTGGCATTCAACCTGCCGGTGATTCAGGCAGCGGCGCTGTGGCTGGGGATTGGCATCTGGGCGCTGGCCATCGTGTTGGTGCTCTGCTGGCCTGCCGGCAAGCGCCTGTTCGAAAGCCGCTGGCTGATCGCCTCGCTGGGGGTGCTGGTCATCTGGAGTACCTGGACGGGCCTGGTGGCCGTCCGGGCGGCGCCCAATGGCGGCCACTGGCTGTTGTGGGTGTTTGCGCTGATCTGGGGCGCCGACATCGGCGCTTACCTGGCCGGCCGGCGTTTCGGGCGCAGGCGCCTGGCACCGACACTAAGCCCGGGCAAGACCTGGGAGGGTGCGCTGGGCGGCGCCGCCTTGAGCGGGTCGGTCTGTATCGGCGCGCTGATGCTTACCGGCAGCGCCGACTGGGTCTGGGTCGGGGCGACCCTGGGACTGATCGTGCTGTCCGTGTTTGGCGACCTGCTGGAGAGCCTGCTCAAACGCGTCTCCGGGGTAAAGGACTCCGGGTCGCTGTTGCCGGGCCATGGCGGCGTGCTCGACCGTATCGATTCCGCTCTGCCGGTGCTGCCCGCCTTTGCCGTCATTCTAACCGGCCTTTGAGGGCACATTTCGCGCAACGGGTAGTGGCGGTTGCGGGTTCGACCGCGACTTCGGAGTTCGTATAAGATGCGCTCGGATCGACGCGCGCGATTGGCGCGTTCGATTCCGGCCGCGTTCGAGACTTCCGATCGCGGTATGGTGGCCAGGTTCGAGAGGATGTCGCCTTTGCCGATGGTCTCCGTCCGGCCCGAGGCATCGTTTCACCTGGCTTTGGCCCGAACAGCAAGCCGATGAACGACAAGGCTGAGGTATGCTGATTTATCCGCTGGCGTTTCTGGTGACACTCGGTGTGCTGGTCACCATCCACGAATACGGGCACTTCCTGGTGGCGCGCTGGTCGGGTGTGCGCATCCTGCGATTTTCGGTTGGCTTCGGCAGGCCGTTGTGGTCGCGCAGGGACAGGCACGGTACCGAATTCACGCTGGCCGCCATCCCGTTGGGCGGTTACGTTCGCATGCTCGATGAACGGGATCCGGACGAAGCCGTCCAGATCAAGCCAGGTGATCTGACCTACAACCGGTTGACCGTGTGGTGGCGCCTGGCCATCGCCGTCGCCGGGCCGTTCGCCAACTTCGTGCTGGCGGCGTTCGCATACTGGTGCCTGGCGGTTGCCGGCACCGCCAATCTCGTTCCCATGGTAGGCAAGGTCGAGCCGTCGAGCGCCGTGCACGCGGCCGGCCTGGAAGACTACCGGGAGATCACCGCGATCGACGGCCAGCAGGTGCGCACCTGGCAGGAAGTGGTGATGGCATTATCCAATCGCCTGGGCGACAGCGGCATCATCCGTATCGGCAACCGCGCCTTTGGCGGCGATGCATCGCAGACGCTGGAAGTGCCGGTACACGAATGGCTGCGCGGTACCGCCGACCCGGACCTGCTCGAGTCTCTGGGTCTGAAGCCCGCCTACCCGGCCGTGGTGGGTTCGGTACAGCCCGACACCCCTGCGGCACGTGCCGGACTTCGCGCCTGGGATCGAATCGCCGCGGTCGACGCGGTGCCGATCGGTGACTGGGGGGTTCTGGTGAGTGAAATCCAGGCCGCTCCGGGCCGGTCTGCGCAATGGACGGTGGTGCGCCAGGGCATTGCGTTGACGCTGTCGGTTACGCCTGATTCGCGCCTGCTGCAGGATGGTTCGGAAATCGGTTTCGTGGGAATCGGCTGGCCCACCAATGAAATCCGCCTGGGCCCCATCGATGCCGTAGCGCGAGGCGTGGCGGAAACCGGGGCCAAGACGCTGATGGTGCTCAAGCATCTGAAAAAGATGCTGATCGGCGACATATCAGTCAGAAACCTTGGCGGGCCGATCACCATAGCCAAGGTGGCCGGCGATTCCGCCCAGGCTGGGTGGCGCGTCTATGTCGGCATCCTGGCGCTGCTCAGCATATCGCTGGGCGTGTTGAACCTGCTGCCCATCCCGCTGCTGGACGGCGGCCATGTTCTCTACTGCCTGGCCGAACTGGTCGGGCGCCGGCCGGTTCCGGAAAGGGTGCAACTGGTAGGCGCCCAGGTCGGATTCCTGGTTGTCGGCGGCCTCATCGCACTGGTGCTCATCAACGACATCGCGAGGCTTCTGTAGTGGCGTTGCACCGACTCGTTGCGCGGGCCGCCGCACGTTTGCCGATGGCTGTTTGCGCCCTGCTGTTTGCGACCGCGGCCTGGGGCCAGGCATTCACCGTTTCCGATATCCGCCTGCAGGGATTGCAGAGGGTATCCGCGGGTACCGTCTTCAACATCCTGCCGGTTCAGGTCGGCGACACTGTCGACGAGGTGGCGGTCCGGCAGTTGATCCGGTTGCTGTTTGCTTCCGGCTACTTCGATGACATTCGCATGGCCCGGGACGACGACGCGCTGGTGGTCTCCGTTGTCGAGCGGCCGGCCATCGAATCCATCGAGATCGATGGCAACAAGGCCATCAAGACCGAGGCGCTGCTGGAGGGGCTGACCCAGCAGGGGCTGGCCGAGGGCGAGATCTTCAAGCAGGCAACCCTGGAACGCGTCGGCCTGGAACTGGAGCGCCAGTACGTTTCACAGGGCCGCTATGGTGCCTCCATCGAGACAAATATCGAGGAACTGCCCCGCAACCGGGTTGCCATCAGTATCGATATCGAAGAGGGCAAGACATCCGGAATCCGGCACATCAACGTGGTGGGGGCGAGCATCTTTCCCGAGAAAGAACTGCTCGACGAGATGGAACTGAGCCATCCGGGGCTGTTCTCCTTTTTCCGCAACAACGACAAGTACAACCGCGAAAAGCTGTCCGGTGATCTCGAAAAACTGGAGAGCTACTACAAGGACCGGGGCTATGTCGAATTCGAGATTGCGTCCACCCAGGTGAGCATCACGCCCGACAAGCGGCAGGTGTACATTTCCATGAACGTGGAGGAAGGCGACAAGTACACCATCGATGAGGTCAACCTGCTCGGTGAGCTGAACGACGTGAAGCCGGAAGACCTGCGGCCGCTGATGCTGGTCAAGCCGGGGCAGGTCTTCTCACAGGCCTGGTTGACCGCGACCGAGGAGCGGCTCGAGGCCGCACTCGGCAATTCCGGCTACACGTTTGCAAGCGCGGGCGGCATCCCCCGGGTGAAGGAGGACGGCAAGGTCACCATCGATGTGGTGGTCGATGCCGGCAAGCGCGCCTACGTGCGGCGCGTTACCTTCGCCGGCAACCGGGTCACCCAGGATGAAGTGATGCGCCGGGAACTGCGGCAGATGGAGGGCGGCTGGGCGTCCACTGCCCAGATCGACCTGTCCAAGCTGCGCATGGAGCGCCTCGGTTATTTCCAGGAAGTGAATGTCGAGACGCCGGAGGTGCCGGGCACCGACGACCAGATCGATGTCAACTTCACGGTGCAGGAGCAGCCGTCGGGCAGCATCTCGGCGACGCTGGGTTACAGCCAGGGCTGGGGGCTGGTGGTGGGCGCCAACTACCAGGAGAACAATGTGCTTGGCACGGGCAACAGCCTGGGGCTGGGCGTGTCCTATTCCAAGTACCAGAAATCGGCCAACTTCAACTACTTCAACCCGTACTACACGCTCGACGGCATCAGTCGCGGGTACAATGCCTATTTCCGGCGCCTCGACTGGGACGAGCGCAACATTGCCCGTTACAGCACCGATGCCTACGGCGTGGGCGTGAATTTCGGTTTTCCCATCGGCGAGACGCAGCGCATCAATTTCGGCGGCTCGGTGGAGCAGACTTCACTGACCGAGGGACGCTTTCCGGCGCTTGAGATCTCGGAGTTCCTGGACAAGAACGGCGACGACTTCCTGAATTTCAAGGCCAATCTTTCCTGGATCGGTTCCACCCTGAACCGGGGCCTGTTCCCCACACGGGGCCGATCCCAGACGCTGGCCCTGCAGGCATCGATTCCCGGCAGCGACCTGCAATTCTGGAAGGTGACTTACCGGGGCGAGCAGTACTTCCCGTTCTTCGCCGGCCTCACGCTGCGCTTTCGCACGGAGTTGGGGTACGGCGGCGGTTACGGCAATACCGAAGCGCTACCCTTCTACGAGCATTTCTTTGCCGGCGGGTTCGGTTCCATTCGCGGCTTCGAGCAGTCCACGCTCGGCCCGCGCACCACCAATCCGACGCATGATATCGACGGCAATCCGATCCCCGACGGCTTTTTCCGCAGAGGCAGAGCCCGGGACGGCGACCCGTTCGGCGGCAACATGCTGGTCGAGGGGAGTCTTGAACTGATTCTGACGTTGCCGTTCGTCGAGGAGAATCGGCAGTTCCGGCCGGTGATATTCGTCGACGCCGGCAATGTCTTCAACAGCAATTGCCCGGATGTCAGCCGAAACTGCTTCGGTTTCGACGCCAAGGAATTCCGCTACTCGGTGGGATTCGGCATCACCTGGCTGACCGCCATGGGGCCGATGACATTCGGCATAGCCAAGCCGTTCAATACCAGCGACATCGACGAAAAGGAGTCCTTCCAGTTCGAGCTGGGAGTGGCTCGTTAAGCAGCCACGGGGCCGGTTGGCGGGTCGAGCCAGCCGGGCGCAACTCATGTAGAATGGCGCTCGCAACGAAGGTCGGCGCCCTGCGCGCGGCAGGCAGGCATCCTGTCCCGGGTCGACGTCGAGCACGTTTGCGAACAAGAAATCGAGAGGAGTAGTTGCGTGAAAATCAAGCTTGCCGTTCTGGCATTGTGGGGGTTGCTTCTCGCTGCGCCAATTGCGGTGGCAGAGCTGAAAATCGCCGTGCTGGACACACAGCGCGCGATTGCCCAGACCGAGGAAGCAACCGCCTTTCTGGAACAGGCGCAAAACGAATTGCAGGCGGAGCAGGATGAGGTCAACGGGCTCGGCGAGCAGATTCGCGGGCTGCAGGAACAACTCGAGAAAGACGGGGAGATCATGAGCCCCAGCGAGCAGCGCCGCATCCAGACAGACATCGAAGACAAGCAGCTCGATCTGCAGTACCAGGTCAACAAGCTGCAGAAGGCGCTCAACGACAAGCAACAGGAACTGTTGCAGATCATGGCGCCGAAGCTCAACGCCGTGCTCGAAGACCTGATTGCGCTCGAAGGCTACGACCTGATCATGGAGCGTGGCAGCCTCAGATACGTCAACCCCAAGCACAACGTCACGCGCCGGGTCACCGAGAAACTCAACGAGAAGCGCGAAAAGACCGAAACGCCCGATTCCTGAGCGAATGGGGGCTGGTTCGGCCAAGGCCTTTCGGCTCGGCGAACTGGCCGAACAGGTCGGCGCGGAGGTGGTCGGCGATGCGGATGTCGAGATAACCGGTCTCGGCAGCCTCGGCGGTGCCAGTGCCGGCCAGATCAGCCATCTTTCGCACCCCGCCTACCGGGACAAGCTGGCCGGCACCCGCGCCGCTGCGGTGATCGTGTGCAGGGAAGATGTGCCTGGGTGCCCCACCAATGCGCTGGTGGTAGACAATCCCTACCACGCCTTTGCGAAGATCTCCCAGCTCTGGGAAGAGACATTGACGCTGGAAGCGGGCGTGCATCCGAACGCCAGCGTAGACCCCACCGCGGTCGTGCATGCCACCGCCTCGATCGGCCCCGGCGTGATGGTTGGGCCGGAAACGCGGATCGGGGCGAGAGTTCAGCTGCATGCCAATGTGGTGGTCGGTCCCCGCTGCCGGCTTGACGAGGATGTGCGGCTGCTGGCCAATGTAACCCTCTACGGGGACGTCAAGCTGGGCGCGCGCACCGTGGTGCACGCCGCTGCGGTGATCGGCGCGGATGGCTTCGGTTTCACGCCGGACGCCGACGGACGGCTGGAGCCCATCGCCCAGCTTGGCGGCGTGGCGATAGGCAGCGATGTATCCATCGGCGCCTGCAGCAGCATCGACCGGGGCACCATGGATGACACGGTCATCGAGGATGGCGTCAAGATCGACAACCAGGTGCAGGTGGGCCACAACTGCTGGATTGGCGCGCACTCCATTCTGTGCGGCTGCGTGGGGTTGGTCGGCAGCACGCGCATCGGCCGGCACTGCGTGCTGGCCGGCATGGTCGGCGTCGGCGGCGACGGGCCAATAGAGATCTGCGATGGGGTAACGGTCAGCGGCGTCACCCATGTTGCCAGTTCCATTACCGAGCCGGGCGTGTATTCCGGTGGCACCATTCACAACAGGTCGCGCGCCTGGAAACGCAATGCGCTACGATTCCAACGTCTCGACGAACTCGCCAGGCGCGTCGCCCGCCTCGAGAAAAACGTCGATCGCAATTCGCGGCAGGGCCGGCGCAGTGATTAGCAGTCCGTGGCAAACGCCCCGCCAAGCACCACGAGCGACGAGGCGCCGGGCTGGCCAGGAGCGATGCTTTGTCGCGACTCGATCAAGTGGCTCGGCAATGCGGCGGGGTTGTTCGCAAGTGCGATGCTACCGTCAACGCGAAGTGACTGAGGGAATCCGGGGATAGCCGATGAGCGAGACAAGCGACGTGCCGCTGGATGTTCAGACCCTGACGGAATATCTGCCACACCGGTACCCATTCCTGCTGGTCGACCGGGTGACCGAGCTGGTTCGGGGCGAACGGGTCAGTGGCTACAAGAACGTGACCATCAACGAGCCGTTCTTTGCGGGGCACTTTCCCGGGCACCCGATCATGCCGGGCGTGCTCATCGTCGAAGCCATGGCCCAGGTTTCCGGCGTGCTGGCCATGGCG
>CAZNFI010000001.1:29907-35523 GCA_964572185.1 uncultured Pseudomonadales bacterium | reverse complement strand
ACCAGGCAGACCAGGCCGGTCGGGTCCATCTTCTACCTGGCCGGAATGGACAACACGCGGTTCAAGCGCCCGGTGGTTCCCGGAGACCGTCTGGACATGCAGAGCGAACTGCTCGTGGAACGCCGCAATCTCATGAAATTCAGGTGCAGGGCGCATGTGCACGGGGAGCTTGCCTGCGAATCGGACATACTCTGCGTTGCCCGCACCCTGTAAGCCATGATCGATGCGCGCGCGATAATCGATCCGGATGCGCGGCTCGGCTGCGATGTGGAGGTGGGGCCGTGGAGCGTCATCGGCCCCGGCGTGGAGATCGGCGACGGTTGCCGTATCGGCACCCACGTCATCATCAGGGGGCCGACCCGCCTGGGCGAGCGCAACCGGGTTTTCCAGTTCGCGACCATTGGCGAGGACACCCCGGCGCTGGCCTATGGCGGCGAACCCACCCGGCTCGAAATCGGCGATGACAACGTCTTCCGTGAAGGTGTCACCGTGCATCGCGGCATGGTCGCGGGCCGCGGCAAGACCGTCATCGGCAGCGGCGGCCTGTTCATGGCCTACGTGCATGTCGGCCACGACTGCCTGGTCGGCGACCATGTCATCATGGCCAACAACGCCTCCATTGCCGGCCACTGCACGGTGGGCAACCACGCCAATTTTGGCGGCTATGCCGGCGTGCCACAGTTTCGCTATGTTGGGGCACACACGCATATCGCGGCCATGAGCCTCGTGCTGAAGGACGTGCCGGACTATGTGACCGTCGCCGGAAATCCGGCCTGCGCGGTGGGCGTGAATGCCGAGGGCATGCGCAGGCGTAGCTGCAGCCCCGAGACGATCAATGCGCTGCGCGAGGCATTCAGGGTGGTCTATCGCCAGGGGCTGACCGTTGACGAAGCCTGTAACCGGTTGCTGGAGGACTTTTCCGGATCGGATGAGGTGGCGCAATTCGCGGCATCCATCCGCGCATCCGAGGTCGGCATTGTCCGGCCCCGACCGGGCCGGCCCGAGTAAGTTGGTGTCCGCGGGGCCCGGCTGAGTCATGACGGCCGGCATCGGCATAGTCGCTGGCGAAGCATCGGGGGACCAGCTTGGTGCCGGCCTGATGCAGGCGCTGCGCGCGCGCTTTGAGGGCCTGCGCTTCGTGGGCGCAGGTGGTGCCGCCATGCGCGCCGCGGGGCTCGAACCGCTGTGTGATATCGAACGCCTTTCAGTCAACGGGCTGGCAGATCCCATACTCAAGCTGCCGCAGCTCCTGGCAACTTTCATGACGCTACGGCGACATTTTGCCGTCGAGCCGCCCGACGTATTCGTAGGCGTGGACTTCAACGTGTTCAACCTGGCGCTCGAGCGTACCCTGAAGGGTCGCGGCGTGCCGACCGTCCACTATGTCAGCCCATCGGTCTATGCTTGGCGGCCGGGTCGCGTGAACCGTATCAGCCGTTCGGCGGATCGCCTGCTGGCGTTGTTTCCTTTTGAGGCGGACCTGTACGCGCATACCAGTCTGGACGTATCGTTCGTCGGCCACCCGCTAGCCGATGCAATCGACCTGGAGGCGGGCAGTGCAGCCAACCGGCAGCGGGCACGCGATGTCCTGGGTCTGTCGCGCAATGCGACCGTGGTGGCGTTGCTGCCGGGTAGCCGGCAGGGCGAGGTGGGACTCATGCTCGACGACTTCCTGGGCGCCGCGCAACGCGTACGCGCAACGATGGCCGATGCCGTATTCGTGATTCCCTGTCCGCGGCCATCGCTGGCGGAGGCGGTCGGGAAAGTGGTGGCGCGGTGGCAGCCGCTGCCGGTGCTGGTGCACCGGGGGCACGGCCGCCTGCCGCTGACAGCGTGCGACGTGGCGCTGGTAAAATCCGGTACCGGAACACTGGAGGCAATGCTGCTGCGAAGGCCGATGGTGGTGAGCTATCGGCTGGGCGCGGTGGCCTGGCGGCTGGCGCGCAGGCTGGTGCATACCGACCATGTCGCACTGCCGAACATTCTTGCCGGTCGGGCGCTGGTGCCGGAATTGCTGCAGGATCAGGCTACTCCGGCGGCGCTTGCGGAAAACTTGCTCGCGGAACTGGACAAATCCGTTCGCCAGCCAGAATATCTGCATGCGTTCACCGCGTTGCACAAGCGTTTGCAGAGAGGCGCCGATCAGCGCGCGGCGGACGCCGTGGCCGCACTCCTGCCGGCTGCTGCAGCATAGAGGGCGAAAGAGAACGACTCGCAAACCGACCCTGTTTGGCGATGACGAAGGGCCTGCCTGGGCGGCGGAGCTGGTGGCCGGCGTCGATGAGGTCGGCCGGGGTCCGCTGGCGGGGCCGGTAGTGGCGGGGGCCGTCATCCTGCAGGTGCAACGGCCCATTGAAGGGCTCAAGGATTCCAAGCGGCTGAGCGAAAAACGGCGTGAACAACTTTGCGGACAGATCAGGCAGCATGCCCTGGCCTATGCGCTCGGGCGCGCGGAAGTGGAAGAGATCGATCGATTGAACATACTGCAGGCGACGATGCTTGCCATGCGGCGGGCCGTGGACGCCCTGCCGGTGCGGCCGCGCGTCGTGTACGTCGACGGGAACCGGTTGCCGCCCCTGACGATGCCGGCCGTTGCCGTGGTTGGCGGGGATGACCGGGTACCCCCGATCAGCGCCGGCTCGATCATTGCGAAGACCGCCAGGGATGCGGAGATGTCGGAACTGGCGCGCCAGTATCCGGGTTACGGTTTTGAGCGTCACAAGGGTTATGCAACCCGGCAACACCTCGAGGCGCTGGCGAGGCTGGGCCCGAGTGCCGCGCACCGGGCCAGTTTCGCTCCGGTGCGGCTCGCTGCCGCCGGGGAATTGACGTGAACGACGCCGGGTTCGTGCATCTGCGCGTGCACAGCGAGTACTCCATTGCCGACGGGCTGATACGCTTGCCGGACCTCGCCAGGCGGGCGGCGGAACTGTCGATGCCCGCCGTGGCCCTCACCGATCGCAACAATCTGTACGCGCTGATGAAGTTCCATCGCGCCTGTACCGAACATGGCGTCAAGCCGGTCTCCGGGGTCGATCTGCGCTACCCGCAGGGGGCTGAACGCAGGCCGGTGCCGGGCGGCGCCACGGTCGATTCGACGGGCCTCGGCGAAGCACGGGTTACGCTGCTGGCCTGCGGTGATACCGGCTATCGCAATCTGATGGCGCTGGCCTCGGCGGCGTTGACCGATGAACGTCAGCGAGGCTTCGTTTCTCCGGAGCGGATTGCGCAGCACGCGGAAGGGCTGGTGGCGCTTTCCGGCGGGCGCGACGGCGAAATCGGCCAGGCGCTGCTGCGTGGCGATGAATCCTCGGCCCGAAGCGCTGCGGAGCGCTGGATGCGCTGGTTTCCGGAGCGCTTCTACATCGAGGTGCAACGCACCGGGCGCGTCGATGAAGAACGCTACCTGCGCGATGCGTTGCAACTCGCCAGTGCCGCCGACTTGCCGGTGGTGGCCACCAACGAGGCCTGCTTTCTGCTGCCTGACGACTACGAGGCCCACGAGACGCGGGTCTGCATCCAGCAGGGGCGGACGCTGAACGACCCCCGGCGGGAGCGGTATCACAGCCCGGCCCAATACCTGAAGTCGGGCGAGGAAATGATGGAACTGTTCGCCGACCTGCCGGAAGCCCTGGAAAACTCGGTGGAAATCGCCAAGCGCTGCACGCTGACGCCGGGTACCGAGAAGACCTTTCTGCCGTCCTATCCGGTTCCGAACGGCACTTCCCTGGAAGGCTACCTGGGGCAATGCGCAACGGCCGGGTTGCAGACCCGCCTCGAGCAGCTCAGGGCGGCGGGCGCCTACCCGGTGGATGAAGCCGAGTACCAGCGCCGGCTCGACTATGAGCTGGGCGTCATTCGCGACATGGGCTTTCCGGGCTATTTCCTGATCGTCATGGAATTCATTGCCTGGGCTCGGGAAAACGACATACCTGTCGGCCCCGGGCGGGGTTCCGGTGCCGGCTCCCTGGCTGCCTTTGCGCTGCGCATCACCGACCTCGACCCGATCCACTACGACCTGCTGTTCGAACGCTTCCTCAATCCCGAACGCGTATCGCTGCCGGACTTCGACGTGGACTTCTGCATGGAGGGCCGGGACCGGGTCATCGACCATGTCTGTGAACGATACGGGCGGGAGGCCGTCAGCCAGATCGTGACCTTCGGCACCATGGCGGCCAAGGCGGTGGTGCGCGACGTGGCGCGCGCCCAGGGCAAGTCGTACGGGCTGGGCGACCGGATTTCCAAACTGATCCCGTTCGAAGTGGGCATGACCCTGGAAAAGGCCATGCGCGAGAGCAAGGAACTCAAGCACTTCGTGGACGCGGACGAGGAAGCCGCGGAGATCATGGAGATGGCCTACAAGCTGGAAGGCATCGTGCGCAACGAGGGCCGTCACGCCGGCGGCGTGGTGATCGCGCCGGCGCAGCTGACCCGTTATGTGCCGGTGAGCTTCGATGAATCGAGCGGCGGATATGTCTCGCAATTCGACAAGGACGACGTGGAACGTGCGGGGCTGGTCAAGTTCGACTTTCTGGGGCTGAAGACCCTGACCATCATCGATTGGGCGGTGAAGGGCCTCAATGCCGGCGCCACCGGGCAGCCACCGCTGTGCATTGACGACATTCCGCTCGATGACTCGGCCACCTTCGAATTGCTCAGGGAAGCCGAGACCACGGCCGTGTTTCAACTCGAATCACGGGGCATGAAGGATCTCATTCGCCGCCTCAAACCGGACAACATCGACGACATCATGGCTTCCGTGGCCCTGTTCAGGCCGGGCCCCCTGCAAACCGGTGCGGTAGACGATTACATCAACCGCAAACACGGCACCGAGCCCGTGACCTACCCCCATCCCGACTTGGAACCGGTTCTCAAGAGTACCTATGGCGTGGTGCTCTACCAGGAACAGGTCATGGAAATTGCCCGGGTTCTGGCTGGCTTCACCCTGGGCCAGGCGGACCTGCTGCGGCGCGCCATGGGCAAAAAGAAACCGGAGGAAATGGAGAAGGTTCGCCGGGAGTTCGAGGACGGCGCCGCCGGACACGCGGTCGATGCGACGCTGGCGAGCGAGATATTCGACCTGATGGAAAAGTTTGCCGGCTACGCCTTCAACAAGTCTCACTCGGCCACCTACGCGATGGTGTCCTATCAGACAGCCTGGCTCAAGGCGAATCATCCGGCGCAATTCATGGCGGCCACGCTGTCGGCGGACATGCAGAACATCGACAAGGTGGTGACGCTGGTCCGTGAGGTGCGCCGCATGGGCCAGCCCCTCAAACGGCCGAGCGTGAACCTGAGCGACTATCGGTTCGAGGTTGTCGATGGCGAGATCGTCTATGGTCTCGGCGCGGTGCGCGGAGTCGGCGAGACGCCAGTGCGCGCCATTGTCGAGGCGCGTGCATCGGCGCCGTTCACGGATCTGGCCGAATTCTGCGTGCGGGTGGATGTCAAGAAAGCCAACCGCCGGGTAGTCGAGGCACTGATCAAGTGCGGTGCGCTGGACGAATTCGCAGCGGCCGGCGAGCCACTGGATAATGTGCGTGCGCGCTTGTGGAGCGAGCTCGACCGGGCACTGCAGGGGGCTGACCAGGCGGCCCGCGATGCTGAATCCGGCAT
>CAZNFI010000001.1:9443-29897 GCA_964572185.1 uncultured Pseudomonadales bacterium | reverse complement strand
CCCCCTGCACGGGCGGTGCGGCCATGGACTCTCGAGCGGCGTCTCGAGGGAGAAAAAGACACGCTCGGCTACTATCTCACCGGCCATCCGATAGAGCCCTATCTTGGCGAACTGAGCCGATTCTGCACCAGGATTGCCGACCTGCGGTCCAGGAGCGCCAGGCAGGTCGTGGCGGGCGTGGTGGTCAATCGGCGCACGCGGCGGGGGCGCAGAGGCGACACCACGGGTTTTGCCCTCATCGATGACCAGTCGGGACGCTTGGAGGTTTCATACTCTGCCGAGGTGTATGAGCGGGACAGGGACAGGCTCGAGACAGACCGGTTGGTTGTCATTGAGGGAGAAGTGCAACCGGACGATTTCACCGGTGGCTTCAGGATGCGCATGGAGCGGGCGCTGACCATTGACGAAGCCCGGGGGCGTTACGCGCGGGGCCTGCAAATCAAAATCTGCGATGACGAAGCGGCCCGCGACCCGGCGCATCGCCTGAAAACGACGCTCGAGCCGTTCGTAACCGCGAATGGCGGTTGTCCGGTCAGCGTGTTCTTTCAAACGGCACATGCCGAGGGCCGCATCCGTCTGGACCCGAAGTGGCGGGTCCGGGCGAGCGATGAAGCGCTGCAGCGATTGCGAGCGGAATTCGGCGACGATCGGGTCGTGGTCGTTTACCGGGGTTAGCATTCCCCTGATTGCGCAGACGAGCCATGCGGCCGACGGCGTGATGCCCCGGCCTGACGAGACAGCATTGAACGGGTGCAGACCAGACTCGATTGACAGCCTGATCCGCGAATGAGCGATCTCGAGGAACGGTTGCGTCTGCAGCTGGCGGAATTTCCCAGCCGCCGGTTGTTGGTCGGTCTGTCGGGTGGCCTCGATTCCATGGTATTGCTGCATGTTGGCCTGTCGCTGAGAGACGACCTGACGGCCATACACGTCAATCACGGGCTGCACCCGCGGGCGAAGGCGTGGCAGCAGTGGTGTGCCGAGGTGTGCCGGCGGCTGGGAGCCGACTTTCTGGCAAGAGAGGTACGGGTCGAAAACGCTGGCGAAGCGGGCGCCCGGGCCGCTCGTTATGCCGCTTTCGATGCGTTGCTGGGCCCCGGCGACCTGCTGCTGCTCGGGCACCACGGCAATGACCAGGCGGAAACCCTGCTGTTGCGCCTGGTACAGGGGAGGTCTCCGCTGGGTATGCCGCGAACCCGGCGTCTGCCCGGCGGCGGCCGCATCCTGCGGCCCTGGCTGTCAACCGGCCAGGAGCACCTGGCGCACTACGCGCGTTCCGCATCGCTCGACTGGATCGACGATCCGAGCAATGCGGAGACGAACATCGATCGCAATTTCATCCGCCATGAAATCCTGCCGCGGCTGCAGGCACGCTGGCCGGGAGTGGTGCGGGCACTGGGTGCCTGCACCGAAGTTCAGCTTGCCCGGGATGCGCTGCTGGCGCAGCTTGCGGGCGCCGATGCGGATTACGGCGGCGTCGTGAACCGTGGGCGGGACGCACCGGCAACCCCTGAGCATCTCGATGCCAGCCACAGTCTCTCGCTAACGGCGTTGCCGACGGAACTCAGGGTCGCGGCACTGCGCTTGTGGTTGAGCAGCCTTGGCGAACATGCCGTGTCCGACCGGGCCCTGGCCGAATTTGTCCGGCAATTGCGGTCAAGCACGGATGCGCAACCCAGCATGCCCCTGCAACGGGGTACGCTCAGGCGATTCGGGTCCGATGTCGTGTACGACACGGCGGTGCCGCCCCTTCGGTCGCAGTATCGGCTCGATCTTCCCGGCAAACTCGAGCTGCCCCATGGCGATCTGATCGTCGAGCGGCACGATGCCGGATTTCATGCCGATGGCGTCCTGACGGTGCGGTTCCGCTCTGGCGGTGAGCGGTTGCGAAGCGGCGGCAAGAGCCGCTCGGTCAAGAAACTGATGCAGGCGGCCGGCATTCCGCCCTGGCAGCGGGCCGAATGGCCGCTGGTCTACTCGGGAAACCGGCTGGTCGCGATAGCCGGTGTCGCCGTCGCGGATACACTGGGCACAGAGCCGCGTTGGCGCCTTTCGTGGCGGCCGAAGGGGCGCTGAAAGCAGTCGGGCGGGGCAACCGGCAGGCCTGATATCATTGTGATTGCGGTCTGGCCTGGAGTGCGTTGCCCGCCGGTGCTGCGACAGTGGCGGGTCATTTGTTCTTCCGGGCGGGTTTTGCTATCGTGCAATCCCATCTTGGCCACCCGGCCGGACCGTTTCGAGACGGACATATTCGTCTCGTCTCCGTGCGAAAAGGTGGTTGAACGGCCAGGTGTGTGAAATCGGGCCGACAACAGATGGAGCCCATGACGCGATTCGTTTTTGTTACTGGCGGCGTCGTATCTTCCCTGGGTAAGGGCATTCTCACCGCATCTCTCGCTTCGGTACTCGGAGCCCGCGGCCTCAAGATCAACGTTCTGAAGATGGATCCGTACATCAATGTCGATCCCGGAACGATGAACCCGTTCCAGCACGGCGAAGTGTTCGTCACCGCAGACGGCGCCGAAACCGACCTGGATCTGGGCCACTATGAGCGCTTCACCGGTGTGCGCATGTCCCGCCTCAACAATTTCACCACCGGCAGCATCTACGCCGAGGTGATCCGAAGGGAACGGCGCGGCGACTATCTGGGCGGTACCGTCCAGGTCATTCCGCATATCACCGACGAGATCAAGCGCCGCATCAAGCTGGTCGGGGAAGGCATGGACGTGGTGATCGTTGAAACCGGCGGTACCGTCGGCGACATCGAGTCCCTGCCGTTCCTGGAGGCGATCCGGCAGTTCCGCCTCGAGGTCGGTGCCGAACGCGCACAGATCATCCATCTGACCCTGGTGCCCTATCTCAGCGCCGCCGGGGAAATCAAGACCAAACCGACCCAGCACTCCGTCAAGGAACTGCGCTCCATCGGTCTGCAGCCCGACATTCTGGTGTGCCGGTCTGACCAGGAGCTGCCAAAGGATGCCCGCGGCAAGATCGCGCTGTTCACCAATGTCGAGGAGCGGGCGGTGGTTTCGATCGTCAATGCGGAAACCATCTATCAGGTGCCCGCCGCACTCCGAGAGCAGGGGGTCGACGACTACCTTGCCGAAAAGATGCGCCTGTCCTGCCGCGCCGCGGACCTGTCGAACTGGGGGGCCGTGGTCGATGCGGAACTGCATCCCGACCGGGAGGTGCGCATTGCCATCATCGGCAAGTATCTCGACCTGCTCGATGCCTACAAGTCGCTGATCGAAGCGGTGCGGCACGCGGGTATCCAGTCGCGTACCCGGGTGAATATCGACTTCATCGATGCGGAGGAACTGGAACGGGAAGGCACCGGGCGCCTCGATGCGGTGAGTGCCGTCCTGGTTCCGGGCGGGTTCGGGCAGCGTGGTTTCGAGGGCAAGATTCTGGCCGCCGGCCATGCCCGCGAGCATGGCGTACCCTATCTCGGTATCTGTTACGGCCTGCACGCGGCCATCATCGAATACGCCCGCAACGTCTGCGGCCTGGCCGATGCCCACTCCACGGAAATCGATATCGCAACGACCCACCCGGTGATCGGCCTGATCACCGAGTGGACCGACCGCGAGGGCCAGGTGGAAATGCGCACCGGTGACGAAGACCTCGGCGGCACCATGCGCCTCGGCGAGCAGGCCTGCCTGCTGGTGCCGGGCTCGCTGGCGGAGCGCACCTACGGTCGGCCGGTGGTACACGAACGGCACCGCCATCGCTACGAGGTGAACAATCACTACGTGGAGCGACTGCAGGCGGCCGGATTGCGGGTGGCCGGCCGTTCGGAAGACGGGGAACTTGTGGAGATGGTCGAGATCGAAGACCACCCCTGGTTCGTCGCCTGCCAGTTTCATCCTGAATTCACATCCTCGCCCCTCGGCGGGCAGCCTCTGTTCAACGGCTTCATTGCCGCGGCGCTGGAAAAATCCCTGGTCGAACCGGTACTGCTCAAAGACGGAACGGGCTGATGCGTCTGTGCGGGTTCGATGTGGGTCTCGACAAGCCCATGTTTCTCATTGCGGGACCTTGCGTCGTCGAGAGCGAATCGCTGGCGCTGTCATCCGCCGAGTCGCTGAGGGACATGGCCTGCGGTCTGGGCGTGCCTTTCATCTACAAGAGCTCCTTCGACAAGGCCAACCGCTCCTCGCACCTGAGTTTTCGCGGCCCGGGGCTCGAGGAGGGGTTGCGCATACTGCAGAAGGTCGGCCGCGAGGTTGGCGTGCCGGTATTGACCGATGTGCACGAGGACACGCCTCTTGAACAGGTGGCGGAGGCGGTCTCGGTACTGCAGACGCCGGCGTTCCTGTGCAGGCAGACCAATTTCATACAGCGCGTGTGTGCCCTGGGCAAGCCGGTCAACATCAAGAAGGGGCAGTTTCTGGCGCCCTCCGACATGCAGCAGGTGGTTGCCAAGGCCCGTGCCACCGGCAATCAACAGTTGCTGGTGTGCGAGCGTGGCGTCAGCTTCGGCTACAACAACCTGGTCTCGGACATGCGTTCGTTGGCGATCCTGCGTGCCACCGGATGCCCGGTGGTATTCGATGCCACGCATTCGGCCCAGCTTCCGGGCGGCCGGGGCCATGCCTCCGGCGGCCAGCGCGACATGGTGCCGGTACTGGCGCGGGCGGCGGTCGCGGCCGGGGTGTCGGGGGTGTTCATGGAAACTCATCCGGACCCGGACAGCGCCCGGTCGGACGGCCCCAATTCCTGGCCTCTGGCACTGATGCCGGCCTTGCTCGCCGAGCTCAAGGCCCTCGATGAAGTGGTGAAATCGCGTCCGTTGCTGGAAGACGGCGCAGGCGACCCTGCCGCCGCGCCAACGGCGGCGGGCGCAGCCGCCGACCCCGGCCTGCAGGCGGTTTCCGGTTCCGTCTCAGTCTCATGAGCCGCATCGCAGCAGTCGGGGCGCGCGAAGTTCTGGATTCACGAGGCAATCCGACCGTCGAGGCCGAGGTGCTCACCAGTGATGGGCACCTGGGCCGCGCGGTGGCGCCTTCCGGGGCTTCCACCGGCTCCAGGGAGGCATTGGAACTGCGTGATGCAGAGCCGGAGCGCTATCTCGGCAAGGGCGTAGGCAGGGCGGTAGCCGGAATCGGGGACAGTATCGCGCCGGCGGTCATCGGCATGGATGCCGGCGGCCAGCGACAAATCGATGCCTGTCTGCTCGAACTCGACGGGACGGACAACAAGTCGAGGCTCGGCGCCAACGCCACCCTTGCCGTATCGCTCGCCGCCGCCAAGGCCGGCGCGGCCGACCGGGGACGGGCCCTGTTCGAAATCATCAACGAGTTGGCCGGACGCCCGCCCCTGTGCCTGCCGGTGCCGATGATGAACATTCTCAACGGCGGCATGCATGCCGACAACAACCTCGATATCCAGGAATTCATGATTCAGCCCGTCTCGCAGACGAGTTTCCGCGAGGCGCTGCGCTGCGGTGTCGAGATCTTTCACCGCTTGAAACAGGTCCTCGGCAGCCGCGGGCTGACCACCGCTGTGGGCGACGAAGGCGGTTTTGCGCCCAACCTTGCCTCGAATGGCGAGGCGCTTGAGGTGATTGCCACGGCCGTGCAGGAAGCCGGCTATGCGCTGGGCGAAGACGTTACCCTGGCACTCGATTGCGCGGCGTCCGAGTTTTTTGCCGACGGTCGATACAGGCTCGCCGGCGAGGGCGTCAGCTACGACAGTGCCGGGTTCGCCGACTACCTGGCCGGTCTGGCCGAAGGCCACCCGATCGTTTCCATCGAGGATGGCATGGACGAGGACGACTGGAAGGGCTGGCGGCTGTTGACCGAACGCCTGGGCGACCGTGTGCAACTGGTGGGCGATGACCTTTTCGTGACCAACACGCGGATTCTCGAGCGTGGCATCGATGCGGGCGTGGCCAACTCGATACTCATCAAGCTCAATCAGATCGGCACGCTGACCGAGACCCTCGATGCCATCGCCATGGCACGAGCGGCGGGCTACACGGCGGTGGTGTCACACCGCTCCGGCGAAACCGAAGATACCACCATTGCCGATCTGGCGGTCGGCGCGGGGACCGGTCAGATCAAAACCGGCTCGCTGTGCCGCTCGGACCGGGTGGCCAAGTACAACCAGTTGTTGCGAATTGAGGAGGCGCTGGGGGAACAGGCCGTTTATCGTGGCCGCGCGGAGCTCCGGGGCGCGTGAAAGCTCTCATCGTGACCCTGCTGCTGCTGGTTGCGGGCCTGCAATACCGGGCCTGGTTCAGCAATGACGGATATCTGGCCGTGCGGGCGCATACGAAACAGTTTGAGCAGCAACAGCGCCGTGCCGAATTCCAGCGGCAGCGCAATCGCATACTGACAGCCGAGGTACTGGCGCTGAAGAAGGGACACGCTGCCGTCGAGGCGCGTGCCCGGGCGGACCTCGGCATGGTCCGAAAGGGTGAGACGTTCTATATCGTGGCTGAGGAGGTGGATCCCGAGCCCGCGACGGAATGACTCGCAACAACCCCTGACGCAAAGGCGTGTTGCGCGTGCCGCTGCGCCGCCGCCTCAGGCACCCGGACGGAGGTTGGCCTTCGAAAATCGATTGCAATGGGATGCAGACGCGACGTGAACCGCTTTGATCTGGTCGGTATCGGCATGACTTCCCGGCGCACCCGGGAGCGGCTGGTGCTGCGCCTGGAGGAACAGGGCATCACGCATCCGGAGGTGCTCGATGCGCTGGCTGCCACGCCTCGTCACGTATTTGTGGAGGAAGCGCTGGCGCACCGGGCCTACGAGGATACCGCGCTGCCGATAGGCCATGGCCAGACCATCTCGCAACCGCTGATCGTGGCGCTGATGTCGGCCACCCTGCTGAATGTTCCCCGCCCCAGGGTGCTGGAGGTCGGTACCGGATCCGGTTACCAGACGGCGATTCTGGCGAGCCTGTGCCGTCGGGTATTCACCATCGAGCGCATCGTGGCCCTCGGTGGCTGGGCTCGGGAGCGTTTCGAGGCGCTGGCCCTGAACAACGTGGTCATGAAGATGGGCGATGGGTATCTCGGTTGGCCGGAACAGGCGCCGTTCGACGGTATCCTGGTGACGGCGGCGCCGCGCGGTGTGCCCGCGGCGCTGATGGACCAGCTGGAAATCGGCGGGCGCATGGTGCTGCCGGTGGGCAGCGGCGATGTCCAGGAATTGCGCGTCATCGACCGTACCGCCGATGGCTTCCAGGACGATGCGGTGCAAAAGGTGCGCTTTGTGCCGCTGCGCAAGGGAGTCCAGCAGCGGTGACCGCCGCCGGCCTGGACCGGGAGCGCAGCGCGGGCGCCTGGCTCGGTGTATTTGCCAGGGGGGCGGCAATGGGCATCGCCGAAGTGGTGCCGGGCGTATCCGGCGGCACCATCGCCTTCGTTACCGGAATCTATCGGGAATTCATCGCCAGTCTTGCGGCGTTTTCCCCGACCTCGCTGGCCTGGATGGTCACCGACCCGAAGCGCTTCTGGAGGCATCACAACCTGGGTTTCCTGATCTGCCTGGGATCGGGCATGGCGTTGAGCGTGCTGCTGTTTGCCCGTTTTGTCAGCATGGCGATTTCCGCGTTTCCGACGCTCGTGTGGGGCTTTTTCTTCGGCCTGGTTCTGTTCTCGGTTTTCGACATCGGCCGTTCCCGTCCCCCCCGCTTGCTGGCGACGCTTGGCCTGGCCGGGCTGCTGCTGGGCGTGCTTGCGGGCGGCCTCGAGTCGCTGGGCTCGAATGCGAGCTACCCGGCCTACTTCATCGGCGGCGCCCTGGCCGTTTGCGCGTGGTTGCTACCTGCGGTTTCCGGCGGTTTCCTGCTGGTGGTACTGGGTCTGTACACACCCGTGCTGGCGGCGGCGGCGACGCTGGACTGGCCGATTCTGGCCGTATTCGCGCTGGGAATGATGACCGGGTTGGCCCTGACCGCCAGGCTGCTGCGGTACCTGCTCGACCGCTTTTTCGAACCCGTGCTGGGTTTTTTGACCGGGTTCATGGCCGGAGCGCTGATCAAGCTCTGGCCATGGCAGGCGGGCGGCACACTGTTGCTGCCCGCGCAGTGGAGCCAGGCGGCGGACTCGCCGGCCAGGGTCTGGCTTACGGCGTGCATGATGCTGGCGGGCGCTGTGACGCTGTGGCTGCTGGCCAGGGCCAGGCAGTAGGTCGCGTCGTGGTTCGCAGGTTCGCGTGGCAAGTGCGCGCAGAACGGCCAGGTTTGCTCTCGACTGCCGCCGCGGGGGTCGCCCGGCTGGCCGCGTGCCGGCGCGGCCTGGTGATGGTTGTGCTGCTGACCCTGTGGGCCGGCTGCGCGACACCGGGGCGGCCGATCATCACGGAACGGGGGCCGGCGGCTGAGCGGGCTTCGAAGCCTGCCCCGCACATCGTCCGCATGCCCCGTTCCGCCACTTACGTCGTCAAGCGGGGGGACACCCTGTATGGCATTGCCTGGCGGTTCGGGCTGGAGATGAAAACCCTGGCGCGCATCAACCGGCTGAACCCGCCGTACACCATCTATCCGGGACAACGGCTCAGCCTCCGTGCACAGGCCAGGGTTGCCACAACCCGGCAGCCTGCGCCGCCACCCAGGTCATCCACGCGCTCCAAGACGCCGCCGAAGCGCGTGCCGCCCGCTCCGGCGGTCGCGCCGGCGCCGGCCGGCGGCGCGCCGGTCTGGCAGTGGCCGGCCTCGAGCCCGGTGGTGCGCGAATTCGGCGGCAACAGCAACGGGCTGGATTTCGAGATGCAGCCGGGCAGTCCGGTCGCTGCCGCCGCCGCCGGGGAGGTTGTTTATGCGGGGTCCGGGCTAGGCGGGTACGAACGCCTGGTGATCGTCAAGCACAACGACAGCTACCTGTCTGCTTACAGCCTCAATCAGCCGTTCAGCGTACGCGAGGGGCAGCGGGTCAACGGGGGCGATCGCATCGCCAGCATTGCCGGGGGTTCGGCAAAGACGCGCATGCTGCATTTCGAGATCCGCCGCGACGGCAGCCCGGTCAGCCCCAGGTCGCTGCTGCGCCGGCGTTGAGCGACCCTGGCCGATGCCCAAGCCGCACGAGATGTTCGAGCGCCCGGGCGGACGCGCATGTAACATGCGCCGCTTTGACCGCGAACGGGAGCACCCATGAAACTTGCACTGGCCTTTGCGAGCAGCATCGGAATCGATGGCGCAACCGCCCTGGAAATCTGTCGCCGTGCCGAGAACGCCGGCTTTGAATCGGTGTGGGGTGGCGAACACGTCGTGTTGCCCGACTCGATTGCTTCGAAGTACCCGTACAGCGCCGATGGCAAGATTCCGGCCGAGCCGGACACCCCCATCCCCGATCCCCTGATCTGGCTGGCATTCGCGGCGGCGGCGGCGCCGACGCTGCGCCTGGGAACCTGCATCCTGATCGTGCCGCAGCGTAATCCGCTGGTGCTGGCCAAGGAACTGGCGACGCTGGACCAACTGTCCGGTGGCAGGGTGGAACTGGGGCTTGGCGTCGGCTGGCTCAGGGAGGAGTTCGAAGCGCTTGGCGTACCCTGGCAGCGCCGCGGCGCGCGCAACGATGAGTACATCGCCGCCATGCGGGCACTTTGGGCGGGCCCGCACGCGGAGTATCACGGCGAGTTCGTGGACTTCGAGCCCGCCACCTGCAGCCCGCGGCCGGTCAATGGTTCGATCCCGGTGCATGTGGGCGGCGATACGGATGCCGCCGTGGCGCGGGCGGTGCGCATTGCCGACGGTTACTTCCCCGGAGAAGGCGACAGCGAACGGCTCGGCAAACTGCTCGACAGGGTGCGACAGGGCGCCGAGGCGGCGGGCCGCGACCCGGCCGGTATCGAGTTCAGCGCCATTTTCGGTGCGCAGATGGCCGACCCGCCTGCCGGTGTCGAGCAGATGGCGGCACTCGGCGTGAGCCGCGTCATGGTGCCCGCCTTCTTCTTCGCCGGCCCCGGCGGACTCGACCGCCTCAGCGAGTTTGGTGAGTCGGTGGCAACACGATTGGCGTAGGCAATGTCCGGGCCGTGCCGTAACGGCCCGCCAGGCGCAGGTTGCCTGCGGGGCAGGTTGCCTGCGGGGCAGGCCGCGGTCAGGTCGTTGTCCGGGGCACCAGCGCCAGCACCCGTAGCGGGCTGCCGGAGCCGCGGCGGATTTTCAGGGGGGCCGCGAACAGCACGCTGCCGGTCGGCGGCAGCAGATCGAGGTTGGCCAGGCACTGCAACCCGTACTTGCCGGCGCCGTGCATGTAGTAATGGCACGGGTAGGGCGGGTTCAGGTGCTGGCCCTGGCCCGCATCGGTGCCGATCGCCTCGGAGCCGAATCCCAGTACGTTGCGTTGCTCAACCAGGAAGCGCACCGCCTCGGTGTCCGGCCCCGGGGTGTGCTGTCCTTCCTCGTCGAAGTTCTGGAATGCGGCCGGATCGCTGATCTTCGACCAGTCGGTGCGCATCAGCACCCAGCTTGCGGGAGGGATGCGTCCGTGCTCCGCTTCCCATTGGCGGATGAAATCTACGGTGAGCAGGAAATCCGCATCCTGTCGGGACTGTTCGGAACAGTCGAGCACGCAGGCCGGCGCGACCATGTGCTCCACCGGAATGGTGTCGGTCGAGTTGTTCGGCAGGTTGCGCCCGGAGATCCAGTGAATGGGCGCATCGAAATGGGTGCCGGTGTGTTCGCCGCAGGAGATGTTGTTCCAGTACCAGCCCGGCCCCCGGTCGTCGTAGTGGGAGACCTCCTCGATGCGGAACGGCCAGCACTGGCCCATTTCCGGTGGCAGGCTGATCTGTGGAAACTCCGGGTCCAGGGTCTGGGTCAGGTCGACCAGCGTCACGCCACCGGCAGCGATGGCGCCGAGCAGCTGTTCGAGTACTTGCGCGTTCATCGTCGTTTGTCTGCTCCCTGTCAGGTGAAGCTCATGCCGCCGAGCGAGGTGCCGCCGCAGACGAAAAGTGTCTGACCGGTGACGAAGTCGGCCTGGTCGGAGAGGAAAAAGAGTACCGCCCGGGAGACATCCCCGGGACGGCCGATGCGCCCCACCGGCACCCGGGCGGCGACCGTGCGGCTGATTTCGCTGCCCTGGGGCACCAGTTCATCGAACATTTCCGTTTCTTCGATGGGCCCGGGGGCGATCATGTTCACCGTGATGCCGTCGCCGGCCAGTTCCAGCGCCCAGGTGCGGCCCATGCCCACCAGGCCGGCCTTGGTGGCGGAGTAGACCGTGCGCTTGTGCAGGCCGACAATGGCGCGGGTTGACATCAGCACGATGCGCCCGTGGCGCTGTTCGCGCATGTGCGGCAACAGCGCCTGCACCAGTGCGATGGCGGTGCCCAGGTGCAGTTGCGCGAGCACATCGAGGTCATTGCCGCTCACCTCCGCCAGGGGCTTTTCGCGGATGGCGCCGGCGTTGTGCACCAGGCGCGTGGCCGGCCAGGCGGCGGCTGCCTGAGCGGCCGCGGCGCGAGTGGCCTCGGGGTCGCTCAGGTCGACGGTCACGGGGTGCAGGTTCGGGTGCGTGAAGGGCGGTGCGCGGCGCGCGAAGCTGATTACCCGGGCTTTGTCCCGCAGCAGGCGCCGGCACAGGTCGGCGCCGATCCCGGAGCTGCCGCCGGTCACCCAGACGGTGCCTGCATCGCTCATTCGCACAGTTCCCGTTCCAGGATTTTCGGGTCTTCCCGGTAACGTTGGAACCACTCCTGGGCGACGGCGCCTGGGTAGACATCCTCTACGCCGTCCCGGAGCGCGGCGACAACGTCCTGCGCCAGCCGTTCCGGGGCCAGCTTGGGCGGCGGTATCAGCTGGTTCCACTCATCGTCGATTGGGCCCGGAAAGACGTTGATGACGCGCACCGCATTGGGCTTGAACTCGGCGCGCAGGCACTGGGTGAGGCTGTAGGCGGCGGCCTTGGAGGCGGAGTAGGTGCCGTGCGCCGGGAAGTTCGACAACGCGAACACCGACAGCACGTTCACCCAGGCGACGGCGCTGTTCTGCCCGTCGGCGCCGCGGAACTGCATGGCCGGGCCGAACTCCTGGGCAAGGCGCAGCAGACCGAAGTAGTTGACGTCCATCTCCAGGCGCGCCACATCGGTGCCGTAGCGCGAGCCGATGCCGTGCGTGCGGTGCGCTTCGGCGGTGTTGATCAGGATGTCCACCCGACCGCCGAGCGAACCACCGGCCTCGCGCACCGCCCGGGCATCGGTGAGGTCCAGGGGCACCAGCGTGACCTCGGGGATGGACTCCAGTTCCGCAAACCCCGGCGGCTGCTTCCAGGGTTCCGCGTAGCCCACCCAGATCAGGCTGGCGCCGGCATCGGCGATGGCGCGCACCATGGCCTGGCCCACCGCCGACTTGCCGTCGGTGATGAGCACCTTGCGGAACCTGGGGTCGCAGGTCATCTCCCGCAACTGCTTGTCGTCGGCCATGTTCGGCACCTCCTTTGCCGGAAAGGCGATCAGTACGGCGCGGCCGGCGCGGTCCAGCCGGGCCTGCACGCGCACCGTGCAGGGCGGTGCCGGGACATCGCCATGCAGGTGTGTCATTACCGTGGGGCCACAGTCGAGCTGCACCAGGCCCAGCCGCCAGGGCAGCCGTTCGCGGAAGAACAGGTCGTGGCTGTGGTTGAGTTCGGTCTCGGAAATCAGTTCGCCGGCGCCGTCCACGGGTGTCCACGCCAGCGACACGCTCAGGCAGCCGCTGCACATCTCCCGGGGCGGATACTGGATGCGGCCGCACTGCGCGCATTGCTGCAGTTCGAAACCGCCCCGGGCAGCGGCGGCGGTCAGGCCCAGCGCCACGCGGCTGCGCGTCCAGGGCGGCACCACCGGCAGGCGCGTGCGCAGGATGGGGTTCTTGCGTTTCGGCTTGCGCAGGGGTTCGGTCATGCGTCGCTTCCCCGGGTCAGCAGCGCCGCCGCCGAGCACAGGCCGCGGTCGTAGTTGATCATGCCGAAGCCGCTCACCAGGCCCACTTCGGCGTTGGCTACCTGATGGCCGAGAGCCGTGCCGGTCAGTTGCCGCACGGCTTCCACGAGCCCGAGATAGCCGCCCGCGGCGCCAGCCTGGCCTACGGACAGTTGCCCGCCGGAAGGGTTGAGCGGGAAGTCTCCGTTCCAGGTGAACTGGTGTTCGCGGATGAAGCGCGGCGCGTCGCCCGCGGCACAGAAGCCCAGGTTTTCCAATTGCAGGGCATTGATGACCGGGTAATCGTCGTAGCTGCACAGGAAGTCCACATCATCCGGTGACTTGCCGGCGTTGGCGTACAGGCTGTCGGCATCCATTGCCCAGCCGCCGCGCATCTGGATGGGGTCGTCGGGCCAGGCATTGTGCCGCTCGATGGTAGCCAGCACGCGGGCGTAGGGCAGGCCCAGTGCCTCGGCGCGCTGTACGGTGGTGACCAGGAAACCCTCGCCGCCGGCGCACGGCATCACGCAGTCGAACAGGTGCAGCGGCGCGGTGATGACCCGGGCGGCCAGGTACTCTTCCATGCTCAGTGGCTTTTTGAACAGCGCGTGCGGGTTGGCCAGAGCATTCTGGCGCTGGGCCACGCACAGCTTGCCGAAGTCCTCGCGCCGCGCGCCGAATGTGCGCATGTAGTGGTCGGTCATGAACGCGAAATTGGCATTGGGGCCACCGGAACCGTAGGGATAGACCGCATCCTGGGCGTACTGGCTGAAACTGCCGAGCATCTTGCGGAAGGTGTCCACGTGGTTGGTGTCGCCGGCCAGGCAGGCGACAAGGCTCGCATCGCCGCACTGCACGGCGCGTGCCGCCCGGCGCAGCGCCACCACGCCACAGGCGCCGCCCATGGGGATGTGGTCGAGCCAGCGCGGTGACACGCCGAGGTGCTGGGTGAGCCCAACGGCGGTGTCGGGAACCAGTTGAAAGCTGGATACGCACAGGCCGTCCACCTCGTCCTTTGCCACGCCGCCGGCCTCGATCAGCGCGCGCAGCGCCCGGGCCATGAACCAGTGGGCGCTGCGCAGCGAGTAGCGGCTGTAATCGACGGTAACCGGCGCCGTCACCGCGACATCGGTATAGGGCGTTTGCGCCTGCAACGGAGCGGGCTCAGCCACTTGCTGTCTTCAGTGCGCGGGTGTCGATGCAGTCGCCGTCCGCGAGCCGTTGCGCCGCCAGTTCCTTGAGGGCGGCGCGTTGGATCTTTTCGGTGGCCGTCAACGGCAACCGCTCGCAACGGGACAGGTAGCCGGGTGCCTTGAAGTAGGCGAGGCGCTGCAGGCAGTGACGGACGATGGCTTGGGCGGTGCGCGGCCACTGTGCCGATTCGTCGCCGGTCACCACGCAGGCGAACACCTCGTCGCCGCGTACCTCGTCCGGTACCGCGGTGACGCCGGCGGCCACCACCGCTTCGTGCTCGAGCAGTGTCTCCTCGACCTCCACCGCGGAGATGTTCTCGCCGCTGCGGCGAATCACGTTTTTGCTGCGGTCCACGAAATGCAGCAGGCCGTCCACATCGACGTAGACCAGGTCTCCGGTGTGGAAGTAGCCCCCGGCCCAGGCGGCATCGGTGGCGGCCAGGTCCTTGAGATAGCCCCGGAACAGACCCAGGCGTGGGTCGTCTCCGGCGCGCCGCACCAGCAGTTCTCCGGCCTGTCCGGGGCCTGCGTCCAAGCCCCGGTCATCGACGATCCGGTAGTCCACTTCCGGCGGCGGCTGGCCGATGCAGCCGGTACCCAGCTTGCGCGGTTCGTGCTGTGCGGCCACCGCCACGCTGCAGCCGGTTTCCGTCATGGCCCAGGCCTCGATCAGCGGTATGCCGAAGCGTCGTTCGAATGCGGCATGTAGCTCGCCGCTCAACCCGGCCCCGAAACCGAAGCGCACCCGGTGCGCCCGGTCGTCGGAGGATTGGGGAAGATTCATCAGCATGGCCGGCATGACGCCCAGGTAATGCATGATGGTGGCGCCGGATTCGCGCACGCTCGGCCACCAGGTGCGGGGATGAAACCGGTCCAGGGGCACGATACAGCCGCCGCTGAGCAGCATGGCCATGGTGGACGTGGCCATGGCGTTCATGTGGTGCATCGGTAGCGGTGTGATCAGCCGGTCGTTGGGCGGGTCGAGGGTGCAGTAGCCGCCCAGGTTGCCGTACCAGGCGCCGCTGGTCAGGAAGTAGCGGTTGTCGAGCAGGCAGCCCTTGGGCCGGCCGGTGGTTCCCGAGGTGTAGAGTAGGGCGCATTCCTGCCCGGGGGTGACCGATGGCTCCGCGCTGTCGTCGCTGCCGCCGCGCGACCAGGCGCCGTCCGCGGCTAGCGTCATGCAGCCCCGCGGCGCTGCCGCCCGCACCGCGCTCACCCGGTCGGCCGGCAGCACGGCAAGCTGCGCCTCGCTGTGGCCGAGCACGTACTCGACCTCGGCAGATCGCCAGTGCGGGTTGAGCGGCGCGACGCTCATGCCGAGCGCGTTCAGCGCCAGCCAGTGGTAGAAAAACTCGGGGCGGTTGTCGAGACCCAGGGCGACCCGGGTTCCGGGGGCGAGGCCCAGGCCGCGGTAGGCGGCGATACAGCGCCGTACCCGGGCATGCGCATCCCGGTAGCTGACCGTTCCGGGCGCATTGCCGTAGCGGCGCGCCGTGTCGGCCACGAGGTGCAGCATGGGGCGTTCGCCGTGAGCGGCCACGGCCTGCTGAAATGCCTGGTAAACGCTGACGGCTGTGCGGCTGGCGGCCATGTCAGGGAAAGCGTTGAATCGAGGGCAATGCCGCCTCGCGGTTCAGCAACTCGATACGCTTGCGCCGGATCTGCAGGCCGGCGTTGCGCACCACGAGTTGGTGATGGGCCACCCCGGCGAGTACGAACTGCTCATCGAGTTGACTCTCCACATAGACGAACGGGGTGCGCGTTGCGAAGTTTCCGGCGGATGCATCGAAGGCTTCGATCTCGGGCCGCTGCAGCACGTGCTGACAGTGGCTCGGCGGCGCCTGGGAGAAGGCATTGGGGTCTTTCAGGCGCTCGATGCGCACCTTGAGCATGAGCTTGTCCTCGTAGAACAGGGAGTTGTACACCTCTTCTTCGCGCTGGCCGCGCCGCAACGGCATCCAGTAGAGGGCATCGTCGGTGAACAGGTCGTACCAGGCATCCAGGTCGCCCTCGTCGATGCAGCGCGCTTCCCGGTACACCAGGGCGCGCAGGTCGGCGCGGCCGGGCGGCTTCATGGGGCGTTCGCCCCGGTCATTGATTCCAGCATCCGCTGCCGCCAGGCGCGGAACTGGCCGCGCATGGACACTTCGCTCAAGCCGTTGTATTCGCCGGCGATGTCGGCTTCGGCGGCCGCGTCGTGGCCGCGGTGCAGGCTGATCCAGTCGCTGGCGGCGCTGGCCAGGCCCTGTTGGATGGAGCGGTAGCAGTGCAGGTCGTCGTGGCCCACAACGGAGGTGGGCGCATTGATCAGCCGGCTATAGGTAAGGGTGCGCTGCAGCAGGTCATCGCCGGCGCCGGCCAGGCGGAAGGTCCAGCTTTCGATCAGCGTGCGGTTCGCTGCCAGCGGGCGGGCGACGCGAATGGCCTGGATGGCGCCCTTGATGGTGAGGCTTGGGTAGTAGACGGTGTTGTGGCGATTGATCGACAGGATCGCCTTGGCGCGCTGCTCGCCGTACGCCTCGCACAGCGCCTCGAAATAGCCGGGAATCTGCGCGTAGGCGGAGTGGATGGAGAAATGCACGCCGCTGTAGCTGTGCCCGTTGGGGTAGATCTTGACGCCCATGTCATCGAAAAACCGGTAGTTCGACACGAACGGCTCGAACTGCTCCACGACCATGGGCTTGCGCGTACCCTCCGGCTTGTCCAGGGCCTGCCAGACGTTCGTTGCGGTGCCGGCGGAGGACTGGTGCGCCACCATTGGGTGCATGGTGTCGTTCAGGTTCTCGACGAACATCTTCCAATTGCAGTCGTGCATGTAGCGCAGCACGCCGCCGGCCACTTCGAGCCGCCCCTCGGGGGAACGGTCGGCCATGTTGTCGATGGAAGACAGTGACTCGCCGAAATACTCCCGGAACCCGAGCCCGGATTCGCTCAGCCGGGCGAACACGAATCCCCGGTAGTTCTCGACGTTGGCGAGACGCACCACGCCGGCGCTCGCCTCGGACCCGGCCAGGCCGGTGCCGTCGTAGCCCTGGCGGACGGGAATGGCCCGCACCCGGCCGTCGAACCGGTAGGTCCAGCCGTGGTAGGGGCAGCGGATGGCGGACTGCAGGTTGCCGGCGGGGGCGCTCAACAGGCGCGTGCCCTTGTGCGCGCAGCGGTTCATCAGCACATTCACGCTGCCGTCCGTATCGCGGATCAGGATGACCGGCTGCAGGCCGATATCGGCAGTGATGTAGTCGCCCGCATCGGGCACCTGAGAGTCGTGACCGACGTAGATCCAGGTGCTGGGCCACAGGTGGCGCATCTCCAGGTCGAAGATCTCCTGGTCGACGTAGAGGTCGCGATGCACCGCATCGTCGCGCACCAGCGCGGCGACGGCATCGGCGTTATCGGTATAGCCCATGCGGCTGGCTCCAGTTCCCCGGTACGGCCGAAGGTGGCGGTATTTCATGGCTATTCGCGTCAAACATCAACTTGCATGTATTCCGCCAGGGCATCGAGCACCGCCTGGTTTTCGTGGTCGAGCCCCACGGTGATGCGCAGCAGCCGGTCGTTGGCGGCGGCGGGCCGCGGGATGATGCCCCGCTGCATCAGGTGTTGTGCTGCGCCGGCACCGCTCTTGCCGCCGGTTTCGGGGAAGCGGATGAGATAGAAGTTGGCGACGCTGGGAATCATGCTGAGGCCCATGGCCGGCAGCTCCCTGGCGATGCGGCGCAGCCAGGCGCTGTTGTGACGCCGCGCCTTTTCCAGGTGTTCCGTATCCCGAATTGCCGCCGCCGCGGCAGCCAGCGCCGGACCATTGGTGTTGAACGGAGTGCGGATGCGCTGCACGGCATCGACCACGGCCGGCGGGCAGTAGGCCCATCCGATGCGCAGCGACGCCAGGCCGTGAATCTTGGAAAAGGTACGCGTCATGACCACGTTGTCACCCGCCTCGACCAGCGCCGCGCCGCTGTCGTAATCGTCCCGTTCGACGTATTCGGCATAGGCGCCGTCGACTAGCAGCAGGCAACTGGCCGGCAGCCCGGAACGCAAGGCGCGCAGCGCCTCGCCGCCGATGTAGGTTCCGGTGGGATTGTTCGGATTGGCGACCACACATAGCCGCGTTCGCTCACCGGCGCAAGCCAGCATGGCATCCACGTCGACGCAGTACTCGCGCTCGGCTGCCACGACGATGTCGGCGCCCTGGGCGATGGCATGGATGCGCGCCATCTCGAAGCTGTTCTCGCTGAGCAGGACCGCATCGCCTGGCCGGATGTAGGCTCGGGCCATGAGCAGGATCAGTTCGTCGGAGCCGTTGCCGCAGATGATGCACTCGGGGTTCAGTCCGCACACTTCGCCGATGGCGCGTCGCAGCTCCGACTGGGAGCCATCCGGGTAGCGGTGCAGGCGCCCGGCAGCCCGTGCATAGGCGGCCAGTGCCGCCGGGCTGGGACCCTGGGCGGATTCGTTGGCGGAGAGTTTGATGGGTTCGGTCACGCCGGGAACCGCGCTGCGCCCCTGTACGTAGGGTGCGAGTCTGTCCAGTCCGGGTACAGGGGTCAGCGTGGCGATGCTGCAATCTCCGTGTGCGCGCACATGGCGCTAACCATAATGGCTTGAGCGGGCTAACCCGACCTATTCATGAATAAACGACTGCGGTCGTCAATAGCAGCGAAATCTCCGGCCGTGCTTGCGCCGCGTGCCCAACGTGCTGTCAAGCACGGCAAGCGCACGCTCTGGTCCGCTCACCCGGTGCTTTCACTACTCTCGCCAACGTCGCTACGCCTGTTCATGAATTGGTCGGGCCAGAGAGCCGGGTTGGCGCCCGTTCACTGCTGTCTCGTCGGGCTGGGACAAGACCCGGTTAGGCAAATGCTGTCCAATGAATTATCTTAGGCCGCTGTAGTTTACGTGTAAAGTTTGAGGCATGCGGTATGGCACAGGTTCTGCAACCGTCGGGCTGGCCCCGCCCGAAGGGGTATGCGAATGGCATGGTTGCCGAGGGCAGGTTGCTGGTGACCGGGGGCCTGATCGGTTGGGACGAACGGCAGCGGTTTGCAAGCGATGACTTCATCCATCAATTGCGCCAGACGCTCGAGAATACCGTGCAGGTGCTTGCCAGCGGTGGCGCCGGGCCGGAGCACATCGTGCGCATGACCTGGTACATCACCGACAAGCGGGAATACCTTGACCGGCAGCGGGAGATCGGCGGCGTCTATCGACAGACCATCGGCCGGCACTTTCCCGCCATGGCGGTGGTGCAGGTGGCGGCGCTGCTCGAAGATCGTGCCAAGGTGGAGATCGAGACGACTGCGGTGATCCCGGAATGAACGGAGACGGGACCGTGCTGCCATTTGCAACGCCATGTTTCGACCGTGCCTGAGCCGGGCCGCGTACCTGCCGACAGCCAGCAGTCGCTGCGCGCCTGGGTGCAGTTGCTGAAAACCGCCAAGCGCATCGAGAGCGAATTGGCCAGCTATTTCGCCAACGAGCATGGCACGTCGCTGTCACGTTTCGATGTGCTGGCAAACCTGGAACGGTCGCCGGATCAGGCTGCCGGTACTTCGCAACTCTCCAAGATGCTGCTGGCCTCCCGGGGTAACATCACGCGGCTGCTGGATCGCATGGAAAACGACGGGCTCACCCGCCGCGCCCCGAGTGTACAAGACCGCCGTGTCAGCGAAGTGCACATGACGGCGACCGGCAAGGAACTGTTTGCCCGGCTGGCGCCCGACCACCAGCGCTGGGCGCACCAGATCTTCGGCGCGCTGAGCGATTCGGAGCTGGCCGAGTTCATCGCCACGCTTCGGAAACTGCGTCACAGGCTTGATGGGCTGTCTAAAGCGAGCCAGACGGAAGCTCAGCGAGACAATGCCGCAGACTGACAGCAGAACGGTTGCCGGGCGCAAACCTGCGTGTTCGAGTCCCGGCTTGCGCGGCGGCGGGACAATCGGGACGATGACCCGGCTCGAAGAGACAGCGGGGAACGGGTGCGGAGTGCGCTGGTTCGACCACCGGGTCGGCGAGCAGGGGATGCCATCGCGTCGCCAGGCGACCCGTCCGAGTTGCAGCGCGACTGGGACGGCCGTTCTGAAATGCGATTCGATTGTCCACACGAATGCGGTTCGAGGAATCTGGAAATGCTGGTCTATTACCGTGAATTGACCGTGGCCTGGGGCGAATCCGACCCCTTCGGGCTGGTCTACTTTCCGCGCATGCTGGCCTGGTTCAACGATGCGGAACACGAGTTCTTCGCCCAGGCGGGCTACCCGGTGACCCGCATGGTGGCGAACGACCGCACCGCGTTCGTCATGGGGCGGGTCAACTTCGAATTCGTCGGCCCCGCCGCTTACGGGGAAAAGATCGTCACCCGGCTGGCCGTGCAGAAGATCACCAACTCGACGGTGACCTGGGAATGC
>CAZNFI010000001.1:0-9433 GCA_964572185.1 uncultured Pseudomonadales bacterium | reverse complement strand
GCCGACGATGCGTTGGTGACCCGTGGTACCGCGACCCGGGTCTATGCCCGCATCCAGGAAAACGGCGAACTCGAGGCCAGGCGCATTCCGGAGCGGATACGCGCGCTGCTCGGGGCGCCCGGGGACGACGCCTGAGTGGCCGGCGGTCAGGCAAGCGCGCACTGCCCGGTACTGGCGGGAACGTCCCGGCGTGGGTGAAACACTTCCCGGCGTGAACATGAGCGGTGCTGACGCGTTGCTCGGCCAGGTGCTGGCCAATGGCGTGGACACCGTCTACGGCCTGCCCGGCGGGCAGCTCGATCACTTTTTCGATGCCATGCACCGCGCCGGCAATCGCGTTCGGTTCATCGGCAGCCGGCATGAGCAGGGTGCCGCCTACATGGCGCTCGGCCATGCCCGATCCACCGGCCGACCGGGCGCTTACTGCGTGGTGCCGGGTCCGGGCGTGCTGAATACCGCGGCCGCCCTGTGCACGGCGTACGCCACCAACGCGCCGGTACTCTGCCTGACCGGGCAGATCCCGAGCGAGGGCCTCGGCCGCGGCATCGGCTACCTGCACGAACTGCCGGACCAGTTGGCAACGCTGCAGAGCCTCACCCGCCGGGCCGATCGCATCATGTCCCCGCGAGCGGCGCCGGCGGCGGTCAACGAGGCATTTCGCGCCATGCTCTGCGGCCGGCCTGGTCCGGTGTCCCTGGAAATGCCCATGGACATCATGAGTCAGAGCGGCCCGGTTGCGCTGCTGCCCGCGGCATCCGTTGCCCGGTCCGATGCACTGGACGCGGACGCCGTTGCAGCCGCGGCCGAACTGATGGCGCGCTCGAAATCGCCGATGATCGTCGCCGGTGGCGGTGCCGTTGATGCCCGCGACGAAGTCAATGAACTGGCGCAACGCCTGCAGTCGCCCGTGGTCACCTTCCGTAACGGCCGGGGCCTGGTCTCCGATCGCAGCTACCTGTCGCAGAATCTCCCGGCAGGTTACGAACTCTGGCGTAACGCCGACCTGGTCATCGGCATCGGCAGCCGCATGGAGCAGCAGTACCTGCACTGGGGCATGCCGCGGGGCAGGGCGGTGATCCGTATCGACATCGATGCGGCGGAGATGGCCCGGCATCCGGCCCCGACGGTGGCGCTGCACAGTGATGCCCGGGATGCCGTGCGGGCGGTCCTGAAAGCCCTGGACCCGGTGCTTGCAAAACGGCCTTCGAGGAAGCAGGAACTGACCGCCCTCAAGGGGGCGGTGCGCCGGCGCATCGAGCAGGTGCAGCCCCAGGTGGCCTATCTGGATGCCATCCGAGACGCACTGCCCGAGGATGGTTTCCTGGTCGATGAGATCACCCAGGTCGGTTACGCCTCCTGGTACGCGTTTCCGGTCTATGCGCCCCGGCGCCTGGTGACCAGCGGCTATCAGGGGACCCTGGGCTACGGCTACGCCACGGCGCTGGGCGTCAAGGCGGCGAATCCGCGCAGCCCGGTGGTCAACCTGGCCGGCGACGGGGGATTCCTGTATGCCTCGAACGAGATGGCAACCGCCGTGCAGTACGGGATTGGTCTGGTGACCGTACTGTTCAACAACGGCAAGTTTCAGAACGTGCAGCGACAGCAGAAGGAATGGTTTGGCGGGCGCATAATCGGTTCCGACCTGGAGAACCCGGATTTCGTGGCTTATGGCGAGAGCTTTGGCGTGCGCAGCTCGCGAGTCGACACACCGGCCGGCCTGCGCGCCGAACTCGAAATCTGCCTGGCCCGGGACGAACCGGCGCTGATCGAAGTGCCGGTGGGCGACATGGTGTCGCCCTGGCCTTTCATTATCCGGGAGCCGCTGTTTACGCAGCCCCGGCGTCCTCTTGCAAGGTGATGCGCCTGCCATGGAAGCTCCCGTGGCGTGCATGCGGGTGCGACTGCATCGACTCGAGGCAATCGTCGGTCATTGCAGCCACGCGTGATGTGATGCTGTTGTTCATTGCTCAATCAAACCGTTCGGGTGCGGTCCGCCGCCGGTCGAACCGGTGCACGACGGCGCTGCTTCCGCAGAGCGCCGTTGTTACCAGGGCTTGTTGAGGCCGGTGCGTGCGCGCCGCTGCTGCCAGGCGTGGTCTTCTGTGGCCTTCCCCTGGCGGCGCCGCGCGGCGAACGGCAAGCGCAGCAGAAAACCCCAGGCCGACGGGCTCGACAGTAGCCGGGCGATGGTTGCACGCGCATCCCGGGCGGAAATGGCGATGCGCGCTGCCAGGGTGCTTTCCGGGGCGCTGTCGATGATCAGTTCATCGCCTTCACGGGTAATGGCGCCCACCTGGAACTCGATGTCGGCCAGTTCGCTGATTACCTTCATGGCTCTCTCCGCAGCGCCAGTTGGGGCGTCTTGCCGCGAACTCCGGATTCCTCGCGCGGCCGTGACGTGTCCGGATGAGCTGCATTTTCGATCAACGTCGACAGGTTGCGGAGCAACCTGATCGCGTCGCCGCAGGCGATGCGCCTATTCATCTTTCTTCAGCGCGCCGATCGCCTGGGCGGCGCCGATACGTTGCCGGTGACGCTCCGGCATGTCCTCGGCCGTCATGCCCGCTGGGGGCATGAACTGTCCGCGTCCGTACAACTGGGCGAATACCTGTTCCACCGGCTTCATCTTGTCGGCCAGGGAGCGGGGCGGGTTGCCGGTGGGGAACTGGTTGGGCGGATAGATGGGGTTCTCGTAGATTTGCCGAAAGCCCTCGGTGCGCAGGTCGGCCCAGCAGTTGTGGTTGCAGCGCGAGCGGTGTTCGCGCAGCGCCTCGATGTCGATTGGCGCGCCGATGACCTGTTCTTCGGGGTAGGGGGCGGTGCGCACCAGGTTGCCGATGTAGTCGATGATGAACGAGTTACCGGAGCAGAAAGCCCTGGGGTAGTAATCGTAGTCCACCGTTCCCCAGTTGGAGCCGAGCAGGTAGCACATGTTGTCGTGTGCCCGTGTCCGGCGGGTGAAGGTCCAGAAGTCCCAGGGCTCGGAGACGCCTTCCGCCTCCTGCAGCGCCACGGGATGGCAGATCACCTCGCAACCGTTATAGCCGAGCGCGCGGGACACTTCCGGCGTACAGCCATCGTGACAGGTCATGGTGCCAAGCTTGCCGATCGGCGTGTCGATCACCGGGACCAGGTCGGCGATGTCGGCGCCGAACACTTCCCGGTATTCGTCGAGCAGGTCGTGGGGGCTGGTGCCGAGGCCGATGGAGGCGGGGATGTGCCACTTGTGGTAGCGCAACTCGACTTCGCCGGACGGACCGATGATGAAGGCCGTGTTGAACCAGCGGTCGGGGAACTCGGCGACCTGTTCGACCACGCCGCCGCCGGCGATATAGAGGTTGTACTCCCTGGCCTTGTCGCCGAGCGCCTGCATTTCCGGGCCGTCGATGGCGATGGCCTTCTTCATGAAGCTGTCGATGCCGTGCTCGCCCTTGCCCGGGGTGGTGACGCCCTGCAGGAAGTACTCCGGCAGCACCACCAGCCGTGACGGGAGTTCCCAGAAATAACCCACGCCGAAGTCGATGAGGTTCAGTACCCGGTCGAGATTCTGTTTGATTTCCGCCCGGTCGCTGGCCACGCGTACGTGCGGCTGGACGACCAGTGCCGTGTATTTCTCGATTGGTGAATGGGTCATGTGCGTGTCCTTGCGGGGATTACCAGAAGTCTGCGGGCTTGATGCCCATGTCATCGAGCATCACGTTGGCGGTGATGGTGCCCATGGCCGAGATGCCGCCGCCCGGGTGACAGTGCGGCCCGGTCATGTACAGGTCCCGCACCGGCGAACGATAGTGCGCATAGCCCGGAAACGGGCGGAAACAGCCGAGCTGCGACTCGATGCGCTCGCCGCCGTTGGTGGTGCCTTCGACGAAACAGGGATTGGCGGCCTCCAGGTTTTCGCCGGTCTGCACGGCCAGGGCCAGGATGTTGCTGTCATCCATGTTCGGTGCGTATTGCCGCAGCTTGCCGAGCAGTACGCGGCGCGTGTAGTCCTCGCCGATCTGCGCCCAGGTCTCGCCCGAGGCCAGCCAGTTGGAGACGAAGGTGTCGCAGATAAGCGTGTGCTTGCCGTCCGGTGCCCGGGTGGGGTCGAGCATGGTCCAGCAGGCGCTCCACAGAAACGGATCGGTGGGCGGCATGCCCATGGCCAGTTCCGCGTAGTAGCGGGTCATCTGCTCCGTGGAGTCGACGATGCGGTGGAAGGCGCACTGGCTCATGTCGGCGCCATTGGTGAAGTCCGGCGGCTCTTCGAGGGCCAGGTGCCCCCGGCATACCGAGATCTTGCCGAAGGAATAGCCGCGCACCATGTCCAGGAAGTCGTCCCCGAGTTCGTTCTCATCGAGCAGTTTCAGGAAGGTCTGGCGGGGTTCCAGTGCGGAAACCACGGCCCGGCTCGCTCCGATGCTGCCCTCGGTCGCGGTGACCACGCCGCTCGCCCGGCCGTTCTGGACAACGATCTGCTCTGCCGCGCAGCCGGTGAAAACGCGCCCCTCCCGGGCCTCGATATAGCGCGCCATGGCGTTCGGCAGCATCTGGCTGCCGCCCTTGGGGATGGCCTGACCGTACAGGTGAATGGCCGGAATCATGATGTAGAACGACTGACCGGCGCCCCCCTGATCGGGGAGTATCTGCGGCGCGAGCGCCCAGTTCATCATCACTGCACGCACGAAGTCGTGCTCGAAATAGGTTTCCACCCAGGCACGCGCCGACATTGAAAAGTCGCGCAGCCGGCGCATGCCGGCCGGGGTGGTCTCGAGTGCCCGGGGCAGGGCGCTGGGCGGGGAGGGCGGGGAGAAGAAATCCTTGACGAAGCCCTCTCGAATCGCTTCGAACTCATCGAACACCTGGCGGTAGCGGCGCGCGTCCGGGGACGAGTAGGCGGCGATGGATTCGCAGGTGGCATCGATGTCCTTGTGGATGACGATGCCGGGGCCGCCGTTGCGGTCCGGATGGCCGGTTATCTGGTCATCGGGTTCGATGTACCTGAGCCCGTACTGCTCGAGCTCGGGCTGCATGCTCTTGAAGTCGGCGTTGCACTGGATCCAGACGTGCGACGAACCGTACAGGTCGTGCTTGAAGCCGGGCAGGGTGACTTCCCGGGTCACGGCGCCGCCGCCAACCCACCTGTTTCGCTCGACGACACAGACGCGCAGGCCTTCGCGGGCCAGAACGGCGCCGCAAGCCAAGCCGTTGACGCCGGCGCCGATGACGACGACATCGAAGTCGTAGTTCACGCGCGTTTACCCTGTGCGATGGTGGTGCCGGGAGCCCCCGGACATGGGGGTTGCCGGCATCGACCCTGTTGCCAGGGTCGAGCCGGCTGTTCCGTCACGCGCGTCGCAACGCAGCATTGTCACCGGCACGCGCGTGCTACTCGCCGAATCGGGTCGTCCAACTGACTCGTACCCAGGTCGGATGTGGTTGTACCACGGTGCCGGTCTGGGAGAAGTCCTCCGCGCCCAGGGTGTAGTCCTCGTCGAACAGGTTGTCGACGCTCACGTTCAGGTTGTGGTTGTCCCAGTCGAATCCGGCCTGCAGGTTCACCAGCGTCACGTCGTCGGCAACGTAGGGGAACTCGGGCCGGTCCTGGTGATTGAACTGGGTGGTGAAGCTGTCCCGGTAGATCACTTCGGCGCGCAGGTAGGCATCGGCGGGGCCGACCTGCCAGTTGAACTGGCCGTTGGCGCCGGCGCTCCATTTCGGCGCGTTCGGCAACTGCTGGCCGCTCACGTCGCCGAACGCGGAATTCTTGAAGTCCTTGAATTCGGCATCGGCAAAGCCGACGAATCCGCCGAACTGCAGGTTGTCGCCGACCAGGGATTGCAGGGAGAATTCAAACCCTTTCGACTCCGCCTCTTCGGCATTGTTGACGCGGCTGTCCGGCTGCGGACCGCCCACGCAATCCACGCCCTGCGGGCTGTCGAACGGCACCAGTTCGCCGCTTGCCAGCGGGCAGACGAACCGGTCGAGGCGCACCTGCATGTCGTCCCACTGGGTCAGGAACAGCGCCAGTTCCGCATAGGTGCGGTTCTGGTTGAAGCTGCCTTTCCAGCCCCACTCGAAACTGCTGACGCGCTCCTTGTCGAAGAACGAGCGAGAGTCGATGGCCAACTCGTCTCCCACCAGAGCGGCACGCCCGCCGGCGTCGGCGGCGACCCGTATGCCCGCAGCGCGGTAGCCGCGGGACCAGGTGAAGTACAGGTTGTGGTCTTCCCAGCCGGCCCAGCTTATGCCCACGCGCGGCGAGAAATCGGTGCTGTCGTTCTTGCCGGCGTTGAATATGTTCTGGGGGAAACGGCCGCCGGAGACGAACATGGCGTCGCCGGACTGGTAGATGGGCAACGGGTGCTGGTCGGGCCTGAGTTCGCAACCGGGTAGCAACGGTGCCGCCACGCCGTCCACCACCGGCCGGGTCCCGCAATCGAAGGATGCGTAGGTGTTCTGCCACCACTGCTCGTCGTTGTCTTCGGAGTACCGGCCGCTGAACGACAGGGTCAGGTCATCGACGATCTCGTAGGACAGGTCGAAGAACAGTGCCCAGCCATCGCGCTCCACGTTCTGCTCGTTCTCGTTGGGCCGGTCGCCGGGTACGGTCAGGAAGCCGATGAATCCCGGGACGACGTCCTGGCCGGCGATGATGCGGTTGTCGACGTTGAAGCGGTCGTTGTATACGAGGCCGCCCACGGTCCAGTTGAAGGCGCGCCCGCCGATTTCCCAGTCGTTGGCGGAATTCAGGCGCACTTCCTGGCTGAAGGACTCTGCATCGTAGCGGTTCAGCCGGTTGAAGATGTCCCAACCGGAGTTGTCGAGGTCTTCGAACTGCTCGAAATCCGAACGCTGGTTGCCGGTGATGGAGGTGAACGTGAAGCGTTCCGCATCGTACTGGACGCGCAGGACCACGAGGCTGTTTTCCACCTCCTGGTAGGTGTCCTGGTCTTCGCAGTTGTGCCGGTCGTTGCCGTTCTGGAAGAAGATGTCCTCGCCCAGTCCGCAGGTGCTGACCAGGTCGGTGGAGCCAGCCGCGCCGGGCCCGAAACCGAGGAAGCCGGCCGGCCGCTGCCCGGTGGGGATCTTGCCCAGGTTGCCCTGGTCTTCGCGGACGATCTGGCCGGTGAGGTCGATGGTCCAGTTCTCCGGCTGCCAGCGTATCGCCAGCCGCGCGTTCACGTCTTCGTGATCGGCGTCGTTGCCCGTGTGGCTCAGATTCTGCACGGCGCCGTTGCTCTGTTCGAAGGCGATTCCGCCGCGCACGAACAGGTCGTCCATGACCGGCACATTGCCTACGGCGCCGACCGTATACGTTTCGAAACTGCCGTAACCCACCCTGACCCGGGCCATGGCGTTCTCGTCCGGCTTTCTGGTGACGATGTTGATGGCGCCACCGGTGGCGTTGCGCCCGAAGTAGGTGCCCTGGGGACCGCGCAGGATCTCGATGCGTTCGATGTCGTCCAGGGGCGGGTTGGCGGAGCCGCTGGCCACCGAACTGACACTGAACTCATCGATGTTCATGCCGATGGCCGGACGCGACTGGATGATGCGCTCGTTGCCGCCGGAGGTGAGATCGCTGATGCCGCGGATGGAGACGTCGCCGTTCTTGGTGCCCTGCTGGTCGTTCTCGTTGAAGGTCACGTTGGCGAGCCGCTGCACGTAGTCGCGCGCGCCGCGCATGCCGGAGCGCTCGATCTGCTCGCCTTCGAACACACTGATACTGATCGGCACTTCCTGCAGGTTCTCTTCGCGCCGCTGGGCGGTGACGATGACTTCCTCGATGACGCTGGCGGAGGCTGCGGATTCAGCCAGTGCCGATGGCGCCCAGCAAGCCGCAACGAGGCCTGTGAGCAAGGCTGTGAACGGAGCCCAACGACTTCTGTACAGGTGATTGAACATGGTATCCCCCTCTGGTTGCAAACAGTCGGAACGCTTTCTCCAAGCGCACTCATGTAAGCGCTTACATTACTACTTGCGAAACCGCTCTTCAACCGCTTGCGGGCCTCGCTCGGAGCGGCTGTTTCGGCATCTTTCAGAGGCCGGGAGGCTTCGTTTCCGACGGCTGCGGTCATGGCCACGGGCAGGGAGTAGAATCGGCGGGATGAATGCCATTGTCAGAAAGCTCGTTTTCGGCCTTGCATGCTGTCTCCTTGCCGGGGCGGCGATCGCCGGGCCGCCGAACATCGTGGTGATCATTGCCGACGATCTCGGATACGGTGACATCGGTGCTTATGGCGCGACGCTGGTCGAGACCCCCAGGCTCGACCGGCTGGCCCGGGAGGGTGTGCGCATGACGGACTTCTACGCCAGCGGCAACGTCTGCACGCCCTCCCGCGCCGGGCTGCTGACCGGCCGCTACGCGGTTCGTGACGGCTTGGCCGCCGGCACGGTCAGCGTCGATGACAGGCGCGGCATTCCGCCCGATACGCTAACGCTTGCGGCACTGCTGCAGGGTCGAGGTTATCGAACCGCGCTGATCGGCAAGTGGCACCTGGGCCATCACTCCGAGGAACAGCGGCCCAATGCAAAGGGGTTCGATCTGTTTTTCGGCCTGTTGCATCCCAACGACGAGGAGCAACCGCTGTACCGGAACACCTTGGCCACGTCGGAACCCCTGGAACAAGGCGCGTTGACCCGCCGCTTCACGGAGGAAGCCGCACGCTTCATCGACACTAGTGCCGAGCGGCCGTTTTTTCTGGTTCTGGCGCACACCGCGCCGCACATTCCGCTGGTTGCATCCGCGGCCTTCGCCAACAGTTCCCGGGCCGGCACCTACGGCGATGTCGTGCAGGAGCTCGACTGGAGCGTCGGGCAAGTGCTCGATGCGGTCGCGCGCAAGGGTATCGCCGACAATACGCTCATTGTATTCACCAGCGACAACGGCCCCTTTCCGGAGGGCAGCGGCGGCGCGTTGCGCGGTGGCAAGGCCACGGCATGGGAGGGCGGTTTTCGAGTGCCGTTCATCGCCCGCTGGCCCGGCCGGATCCCGGAACGGCACACGACCGACGCCATGGCCATGAACATCGACCTGTACCCGACCGTCGCAGCAATCGCCGGCGCTCCGCCGAACGTGGCACCGGTTCTGGATGGCCACGATATCCTGCCGCTACTGACCGGCGCCGTAGACACCTCGCCGCACGAGGTACTCTACTTTTTCAATCACGACCGCATAGCGGCATTGCGCACACAGGACTGGAAAATCGTCGTGCGCGCCGATTACCGCAACATCGAGCGCTGGCTGCCGGGCCGGGATATCCGGCTCCTGTTCGACATGCGCGCAGACCCCAATGAGCGGTACAGCCTGGCTGCCCACCGTCCCGACAAGTGGCGGGAACTGCAAACACTTCTGCAGCGTGGACAGAGGGAGTTTGAGTTGGCCGATTCGAACCCGCGTCGGTAATCTCGCGGTGCGCGAACCCCGCCTGTCGTAGAGCGCTGGTAACAGGAA